>NZ_JBFAEO010000014.1:0-154168 GCF_040642015.1 Actinosynnema sp. NPDC020468 | reverse complement strand
CCTGGTGGGACAGGCGTTCCTGGACGGAGCGGTCGTCCGTGTGTGGTGGTAGGCGGACCACGACGTGCAGGCCCGCGGACTACTTGATGCCGAGCTGGGTGCAGGTGGCGGCGAGGTCGGCGACGCAGATGTCCGAGGCCTTGACGAAGCCCGCGTCGGTGACGACCTTGACGTTGTCCTTGGTGATCAGCTGTGCGGTCAGCAGGACGGACTTGACGTCGCGGTTGCCCGTGGAGTCCTTCGTGGTGCCGGTCGCCAGCTTGTCGGCGGCGGCGGTGTCGCCCTTGGCCAGGGCGCCGGCGAGCTTGGCGGCGGCCTGCGCCTCGTCGGCGATCGGCTTGAAGACGGTCATGAACTGGTCGCCGCGCAGGACGGCCTGAAGGCCCTCGGGGGTGGCGTCCTGGCCGGTCACGGGCACCTTGCCGTTCAGGCCGTACTTCTTGAGCACGGTGATCACGGCGCCGGCGAGGCCGTCGTTGGCGGCGACGACGCCGTCCACCTTCTGGCCGTTGCCGGTCAGGATCTGCTCGAAGGTCTGGCCGCCCTTCTGGTTGTCCCAGCCGTCGATGGGCTGCGACTGGACGAGCTTGTAGTCGCCCGAGTCGTACTTCGGCTTGAGGATCTTCTCCTGGCCGTCGTGGAACAGGGTGGCGTTGTTGTCGGTGGGCGCGCCCTCGATCTCGATGACCTCGGCGGGCTTCTTGCCGGGCGCGAGCTTGGTGAGCCCGTCGACCAGGCCCTGGCCCTGGAGCTCGCCGACCTTGGTGTTGTCGAAGGAGACGTAGTACGAGGAGCTGCCGCCGAGGTTGAGCCGGTCGTAGTCGATGACCTGGATGCCCTGGGCCTGGGCCTTCTTCGCGACCGACGCGCCGACCTCGCTGTTGGGGGTGGCGATGATCAGGACCTTGACGCCGGAGTTGATCATGCCGTCGGCGAGGGTGGAGAACTTCTGCACGTCGCCCTGGGCGTTCTGGATGTCCGGGTCGAGGCCCTCGGCCTTGAGCGCCTTCTCCAGGAGGGGCTTGTCGAAGCCCTCCCAGCGCGCCGACGTCGCGGTTTCCGGGAGGATGACGCCGACCTTCGCGCCGCCCGAGCCGCTGGAGTTGGAGCCCGACGTGGGGGTGCTGGAACTGCCCCCCGTGGACGTGTTGGCGCCGCACGCCGTCACGGCAACGGCCAGGCCGGTGCCGACGGCGATCAGGGCGAGGCTCTTGCTGCGCATCCGCCATTCCTTCCACTGCACTGTGTCTGCGCGACGGCAGAGAATGTTGTGGCGCACAACGTATGCCCAGACAAGGGGTGACCGGAACCACACTGGATCGATAAAGTGAGCACGATGCGCTAACGGGGTGGTAACCGAATGGACATACGGCTACGGCGAACGGAGTAGTGCGTCTCCGTCAGGTCACCACGAACGCAGCGTGGCGATCCGCTCTTCGAGCTGCTCGATGCTGGCCATCGCCGTGGGCGGGCCGCCGCAGTACTCGCGCAGCTGGTTGTGAATCTTCCCGTGCGGTTTTTTGGTGCGGTGGTGGTGCATGGCCACCAGCGTGTTCAGCTCCTTGCGCAGCTGCGCGAGCCGTTCCTGCACGTTCGCGGACCGCACCTGGGCGGGCGCGGGAGGTGCCGCGACGGGCCGTTTCGCCGCGTCGACCAGCTGCTGCTCCTGGCGCTGCCGCAGCAGCGCGCGCACCTGGTCGGGCTCCAGCAGACCGGGCAGCCCGAGGTACTCCTGCTCCTCGTCACTGCCCGCGAACGCGGCCGTCCCGAACGACGAGCCGTCGTAGATCACCTGGTCGAGCTCGGCCGAGGCACCCAGCGCGGTGAACGCGCGCTCCTCCTCGCCCGGCTCGTCCTTGACCAGGTTGGCCTGGGCGAGCAGCTCGTCGTCCCAGCCGTCCTTCTCCCGGTGCGGCTTGCCCAGCACGTGGTCGCGCTGCTGCTCCAGCTCGCTCGCCAACCCCAGCAGCACCGGCACGCTCGGCAGGAACACGCTCGCGGTCTCGCCCTTGGCGCGCTGCCGCACGAACCGGCCGACGGCCTGGGCGAAGAACAGCGGCGTGGACGAACTGGTCGCGTACACCCCGACCGCGAGCCTCGGCACGTCGACGCCCTCGGACACCATCCGGACCGCGATCAACCAGCGCTCGTCGGACTTCGCGAACTCGGCGATCCGACCGGACGCCTTCGGGTCGTCGGACAGCACCAGCGTCGCCTCGTGCCCGGTGACCCGGCGCAGGATCTCCGCGTACGCCTTGGCCACCGTCTGGTCGGTCGCGATCACCAGACCGCCCGCGTCCGGCATGCCGCCGTTGCGCAGCTGGGTCAACCGCATGTCTGCGGCCTTGAGCACCGAGGGGACCCACTCGCCGGTCGGGTCCAACGCGACCCGCCACGCCCGCGCGGTCTGCTCCTGGGTCAGCGGCTCGCCCAGCCGGGCGGAGAACTCCTCGCCGGCGCTGGTCCGCCAGCTCGCCTCGCCCGAGTAGGCCAGGAAGATCACCGGCCGGACCACGCCGTCCTTGAGCGCGTCGGAGTAGCCGTAGGAGTGGTCGGCCCGGCTCTTCTGCGTGCCCTCCGGACCGGGCTCGTAGGTGATGAACGGGATCGGCGAGTCGTCGCTGCGGAACGGGGTGCCGGTCAGCGACAGCCGGCGCACGGCCGGGGTGAACGCCTCGCGGATCGCGTCGCCCCAGGACTTGGCGTCGCCGCCGTGGTGGATCTCGTCCAGCAGCACCAGGGTTTTGCGGTTCTCGGTGCGCACCCGGTGCAGCGTCGGGTGCGCGGCGACCTGGGCGTAGGTCAGCGCGACGCCGTGGTAGTCGCGGGAGGTGACCGCGTTGGTGTTGCGGAAGTTCGAGTCGATCGCGATGCCCGCCTCGGCGGCGGCCTGCGCCCACTGGTGCTTGAGGTGCTCGGTCGGCGTGACGACGGTGACCGACTCGATCGTCCGGTCGGCCAGCAGCTCGGCCGCGACCCGCAGGCCGAACGTCGTCTTGCCCGCGCCGGGCGTCGCGACGGCGAGGAAGTCCTTGGGCTTCGCGGCCAGGTACTTCGTCAGCGCGCGCCGTTGCCAGGCGCGCAGGGGACGGGTCGTGGCAGCTTGCGGTCGCGACAACCTCGGAACCCTCCTGCGCTGATCAACGGTGGTGCACATGCGAATGCCCTCGCTGCGGACGACCGTCGAGGGCACCGACAGCCTACCTGTTGCGTCGAACGGGTACTCCGCGCCGATGCCGCGAAATTCGCCCGCATGCACCATGCTTGAGCTTGACATGGTGTCGTCGACCGACTCTGGTGAGCGTGGCGCGTCCCGCCGGGGACCGCTGCGCCTGTTGGCGCGCACGCTCTCGAAAGCCTGGGAGCACAGCATCTTCTCGGAATCGGCCGAGGCCGCGTTCTGGCAGGTGCTCTCGTTCCCGCCGCTGCTGCTGGGACTGCTCGGCTCGCTCGGCTACATCGGCGACTGGCTCGGTCCCGAGATCGTGTCGGCGGTCAAGGACCGGATCATCTCGATCTGCCGGACGATCTTCAGCCCGGACGTGGTCAACGGCGTGATCGCGCCCACCGTCGACCAGATCCTCACCACCGGCAAGGGCGAGATCGTCTCGGTCGGCTTCCTGATCTCGCTGTGGGCGGGCTCGTCGGCGATGTCGTCGTTCGTGGACGCGATCACCGAGGCGCACGACCAGTACGGGGTGCGCAACGAGGTGTGGCAGCGGATCTTCGCGCTGCTGCTGTACGTGGTGTCGCTGGTGGTGCTGATCGTCGGGCTGCCGGTGCTGGCGCTGGGCCCGGACCTGCTGACGGAGCTGTTCCCGACGTCGTGGCAGGACGTGATCGGCAGTTGGCTGTCCGCGTTGTACTACCCCGGCATCGGGGTGCTGCTGGTGCTCGCGCTGGCCACGCTCTACAAGGTGTCGCTGCCGCGCAAGCTGCCGTGGCACCGGCTGGTGCCGGGCGCGATGCTCGCGATGACGGTGTTCCTGCTGTCGTCGGTCGGGCTGCGGCTCTACATCCGGTGGATCACCACGACGGGCTACACCTACGGCGCGCTGGCCACGCCGATCGCGTTCCTGCTGTTCGCCTACTTCATCGGGTTGGCGATCACCATCGGCGCGTACTTCAACGCCTCCGTGCAGGACATGTGGCCCGCGAAGATGACCAGGCGGCAGCGCAGGCGGTGGCGGCGGCTCGAGCTGGAGCGGGCCGCCGAGCGGATCCGCGAGGAGGACGGCGCCGCGGCGCCCGTCGTGACCACGGCGCCCTCGCCCGCGGACACGACCGACACCGTGCGGCTGCCCGTGGCGGAGCGGCCCGAACCGGACCGCCGGGTCAGGGGTGCCTGACCCGGCGGACCCGCGGTGGCCTCAGGAGTCCGAGCCGCCCTTGGGCAGGCCCTCGTAGATCTTCTTGCAGTCCGGGCAGACCGGGGAGCCGGGCTTCGGGGACTTCGTCACCGGGAAGACCTCGCCGCACAGGGCCACCACGTGGGTGCCCATCACGGCCGACTCGGCGATCTTCGCCTTGCGCACGTAGTGGAACATCTTCGGGGAATCGTCCCCGGTGGTGTCCGTGCCCTCGGGCCGCGTGTCGACGTCGGGAAGAGTCTGGGTGCTCACCCATCCAGCGTACCTGGGATGATGCCCCCTCGTGAGCACGCCGAACATCACCGCGGAAGTCCGCGACGCGCTGGCCGACGGCCGGCCGGTCGTGGCGCTGGAGTCGACCATCCTGTCCCACGGGCTGCCCCCGGGCCGCAACCGGGAGGTCGCCGCGCGGCTCGAGCGGGTCATCCGGGACCGGGGCGCGGTGCCCGCGACGATCGCGGTGCTCGGCGGCGTGCCGAAGGTCGGGTTGACCGAGGCCGAGCTGGACCACGTGTGCGATCCGGCGGGCGACCTCGTGAAGCTGTCGCGGCGGGACCTGGGCGCGGCGTACGCGCTGGGTCGGGACGGCGCGACGACCGTGGCCGGCACCGCCACCATCGCCCACCAGGCGGGCATCGGGGTGTTCGCGACCGGCGGGCTCGGCGGCGTGCACCGGGGCGCGCGCGACACGTGGGACGTGTCGGCGGACCTGGACGTGCTGGCGAGCACGCCGGTGCTGGTGGTGTGCTCGGGCGTGAAGTCGATCCTGGACGTCGCCGCGACCCTCGAGCTGTTGGAAACCCGGTCGATCCCGGTGCTCGGCTACCGCGCGGACCGGTTCCCGGCGTTCTACCGGCGCGAGTCGCCCTACGACGTGCCGTGGCGGGTCGAGGACGCGGAGGAGGCGGCGGCCGTGGTCCGGGCGCACCGGACCGTGCCCGGCGGGTCCGGCGTGCTGCTGGCCAACCCGATCGCGCCGGCCGACGAGATGTCCCGGGAGCTGCACGACCGGCTGCTGGCCGAGGGGCTGGACCTGCTGGTCAGGGAGGGTGTGCGCGGCAAGGACGTGACGCCCGCGCTGCTGGAGCACTTCCACCGGGCGTCCGGCGGCGCGAGCCTGGACGCGAACGAGGCGCTGGTGCTGGCCAACGCGGCGCTGGCCGCCGAGGTCGCGGTCGCGCTGTGAGCGGGATCGTGGTGGTCGGCGACGCCGGCCTCGACGTGGTGGCGCGGCACGACGGGCCGATCGTGCACGGCGGCGACTCGCGGGCGCGGGTCACCATCGAGCCCGGTGGCGCGGGCGCGAACACGGCGGTGTGGCTCGCCGCGTGCGGTGCGAACCCGGTGCTGGTCACCAGGGTGGGCGCGGACTCCTCGGGGCGGCAGGTGCACGCCGAGCTGACCTCGCGGGGCGTGCGGTGCGCGTTCGCGGTGGACCCGGACGCGGCGACGTGCTGCGTGGTCGTGCTGGTGGACGAGACGGGTCAGCGCAGCATGCTGCCCGACCGGGGCGCGAACGCCCGCTTCTCCCCCGCCGACCTGGACCCGGGGCTGCTGCGCGACGCGCGGCACCTGCACCTGTCCGGGTACGTGCTGCTGGACGCGTCGTCCCGGCCGGCCGGGCTCGCGGTGCTGGCGGCGGCTCGCGCGGCCGGGTTGACCACGTCGGTCGACCCGCAGTCCGCGGCGTTGATCTACGACGGCTTCCTGGACGACGTGCGCGGGGTCGACGTGCTGCTGCCCAACACCGAGGAACTGGTGGCGCTGACCGGCTCGGCCGAGCCCGCCTCGGCGGCGGCGCTGCTGGACGTGGTGGGCGCGGTGGTGCTGACGGCGGGCGCGGGCGGCGCGTCGTGGGTGGACGGCGACGGCGTCGTGTCGGTGCCGGCCGAACCCGGCGAGTGCGTGGACTCGACCGGCGCGGGCGACGCGTTCGACGCGGGGTTCCTCGCGGCGTGGTTGGCCGGCGCGGGTCGGCGGGACTCGCTGCTCGCGGGCGTGCGGGCGGCGGGTCGGGCGATCGCGGCGGTCGGCGCTCAGCCCTCGATGACCTGACGGTCGCCGTACGCCTCCGGGTTGGAGCGGCGTCAGCACCCGCACAACCCCGCCCCGTTCAGCCCTTGATGGCCTGACGAGCCGCGCGCGTCTCCGGGTCGCGCGGCGTCAGCGCCCGCAACACCGGCCGCTCACCCTCGACGGCCTGGACGGCGGCGTGCGCCTCCGCGCTACGCGCCATCGGGGCCGGCACGACCGGCCCGGTAAGCCCTCGATGACCCGGCGCCTCCGGGTCACGCGGCCTCAGCGCCCGCAACACCGGCCGCTCACCCTCGACGGCCTGGACGGCGGCGTGCGCCTGCGGGCTACGCGCCATCGGGGCCGGCACAACCGCCCCGGTCAGCCCTCGATGACCTGGCGGGCTGCGTGTGCTTCCAGTGCGAGCCGCTCGCGCTCGTGCCGGTTGACGTTCTCGGCCTTGCGCGGCGGGCGGTCGTTGGCGATCAGCACGGCCATCCACGGCAGCGGGATCGACAGCAGGATCAGCGCCAGCGCGAGCCACCACGTCTGGTAGAAGACCATCGCGAGGACGATGCACGGGATGCGCGCGCCCATCATGATCGCGTACTTGCGCTTCCGGGCCGCGTGCTGATCCTCGAAGGAGGGTGCGGCCGCGGTGATGAGCACGGGACCGCGCTCGGGGTTTGCCACGGGACCACCTCCGGCCTCCATCGTCCCACCTCGGCGTTCCCATCACCCGACCGGATGGCGGATTTCTCGCGGGTGACCGTTGCCACGTCCGTACGATTCCGCCCGTGGTGGCCCTGGATCGGCTGGTGGACGTGCTCGGTGGGTTGGGCACGCACCTGAGTTGCGCGCCCCGGGGTCGGGACGTCGAGTTGCGCGGCGTGGCGCTGCACGACCCCGTGGAGCGCACGGCGGCGGCGCCGGACGACGTCCTGCTGGGGTTGGGCGTGCCCTCGGCGGCGGCCGCGGCCAGGCTCGTCGCGGGCACCTCGGCGGCGGCCGTGGTGCTGCACGGCCACCCGCCGCTGGACGAGCGGATCTCGGCCGCGGCCAAGCGGTCCGGCGCGGCGGTGCTGCTGGTCGACCCGGGCGTGCCGTGGGGTCAGCTGGCCAACGTGGCGCAGACGCTGGTGCTCGGCGGTCAGCGCGAGGGCTCCGGCGACCTGTTCGCGGTGGCGGACGCGATCGCGGCGGTGGTCGGGGGGCCGGTGACGATCGAGGACCAGCAGTCCCGCGTGCTGGCGTACTCCTACCGCCAGCAGGGCGTGGACCCGGTGCGGGTGGAGACCATCCTCGGCCGGCGCGTGCCGGAGGAGGCCCGCCGCGCGCTGGACTCCTACGGCGTGTTCACCCACCTGGCCCGCACCGACGAGCCGCTCTTCGTGCCCCGGCTGACCGCGTCGCTCGGCTCGCGCCTGGTGGCGGCGGTCCGCGCGGGCCGCGAACTGCTGGGCTCGGTGTGGGTGGAGGTGGACGACGACGTCGACCGGGCGGGCCGCGCGGCCCTGCTGGACGGCGCCCGGACGGCGGCGCTGCACCTGCTGCGGGCACGCGCGTCGGCGGACCTGGAGCGCCAGGCCGAGGCCGACCTGGTGATCGGGGTGCTGGAGGGCGGCGTGCCCGCGAACCTGGCCCGGCTGGGCCTGCCGGCGGCGGACCTGCGGGTGATCGCCGTGCAGGCGCACGCGGGCGAGGGTGAGCACGGCGCGGCGCTGCTGGCGTTCGAACGGGCCACGTCGGGGTTCGGGTGGTCGCGGCCGGGGCGCAGCGCGTTGTTCGGCAACGTCCTCTACACGGTCCTCCCCTGTGGCGAGGACGCCGCGACGGCGGTCGACTGGGTGGCCGCGCTGCGCCGCGAACTCCCCGCGCAGGCCGTGGTCCAGGCCGGCATCGGCGGTCGCTCGGACGCGGCGGGCCTGCCGGCCTCCCGCAACGAGGCCGACGAGTGCCTGGCCCTGTCGGCGGGCGAACCGGTGGTCTACGACCACGCCTGGGCCCGGGTGCTGCTGCGCCGGCTCGCGACGACGGCCCGGCTGGGCCGGGTGCCGACCCGCAGCCCGGTCGCGGACCTGGTCCGGCACGACGAGGAGACCGGCACGCACTACGCCGAGACGCTGGCCGCGTGGTTGGCGGCGCAGGGCGACTCGCGGGAGGCGGCGCGCACGTTGTCCGTGCACCCGAACACCCTGCGGTACCGGTTGCAGCGGATGGCCGAGGTCACCGCGCTGCCGCTGGACGACCCGGAGCAGCGCCTGGCGATGGCGATCACGCTGGCCGTGACGACGAACCGCTTCTGAGGCCGGCCCGGCTCGCGTGGTTCACCACGGGCCGGTGGGGGACGATGTGCGGGTGCTACCTGATCTTTCGGCCGAAGTGACCAGCCGACTGCGCGAGAGTTTCGAGTCCACCGGCTACGACGCCGACGGGGTCGTGGAGGTGCTGGGCCCGCAGGCCCACGCCGCCCTGGGCCGGGGTGAGCCGGAACCCGGCCGGCGGGCCGCCGCCGACGCCGGGACCCTGGGCACGCTGGTGCGCCTGTTCCTGCTGGGCGACCCCGCCACCCGCACCGAGGTCGACGCCGCGTTCAAGGGGTTCGCGGTCGACGACGCGGTGGCGGCCGGGGTGCTGCGGGCCGACGGCGAGTCGTTCCGGGCCGGCCTGGACATCCGCCCGTACGGCGACGACGAGGGCTCCTGGTGGGTGATCGCCGACCTCGACTCCGACCAGCGGGGCGGCCCGGTGCCCGCCGACCACGTGCTGGGCGTGGGCCACGCGTCGATCAGCCTGGCCAGGGCGACCTCCCGGCGCGCCGTGGGCACCCTGCTGGACCTCGGCACGGGCTGCGGCGTGCAGGCGTTGCACGCGAGCAGGCACGCCGGCCGGATCACCGCGACCGACCTGTCGGAGCGGGCGCTGGCGCTGGCCCGGGGCACGTTCCTGATCAACGGGCTGGACGTGACGACCGCGCGGGGCGAGTGGTTCGGTCCGGTGCGCGGCCGGCGGTTCGACCAGGTGGTGTGCAACCCGCCGTTCGTCGTCGGGCCGCCCCGGGTCGACTACACCTACCGGGACTCGGGCCTCGCGGGCGACGACGCGAGCGCCCTGGTCGTCCGGCAGATGCCCGCGTTCCTCAACGAGAACGGCGTGGGGCAGCTGCTCGCGAGCTGGGTGCACCGGCGCGGCGAGGACTGGGCCGACCGGGTCGCCGGGTGGCTGCCCAAGGGCGGCGTCGACGCGTGGTTCGTGCAGCGCGACGTCGCCGACCCGGCCCTGTACGTCGGCACCTGGCTGCGCGACGCGGGCGTGGACCCGCGCGGCCCGGAGGGTCGGGCCAAGGCGTCCGCGTGGTTGGACTGGTTCGCGGAGAACGACGTCGAGGGCATCGGGTTCGGCTTCGTCACGCTGCGCCGCACCGACACCGAGCACCCCGAGGTGGTGTGCGAGGACCTGCGCCACGCCTACGACGACCCGTTGGGCCCGGAAACCGGCGCGTGGCTCGACCGGGTGGCCTGGCTGCGCGCCAACGGCAGCGCGGAGAAGTTGCTGGCGACCCGGTTCGCGGTGCCGGACACGGTGGTGCTGGAGGACGTGTCCGCGCCCGCCGACGAGGGCTGGGAGTCGGTCGTGCGGCGGCTGCACCGCACCGACGGACCCGGCTGGCAGCACGAGCTGGACGAGGTCGCCACGGCGCTGCTGGCGGGCTGCCGCGGCGTGCTGACGCTGGAAGACCTGATCACGCTGCTGGCCTACGCGCACGACCTGCCGCAGGAGCCGCTGACCGAGGCCGCGCTGGGCGTGGTCCGGGACCTGGTGCGGCACGGGATGGTCGTCCCGGCGTGAGAGCGGTGGTGACGAGGGTCACGGAGGCGAGCGTGACCGTCGACGGCGAGGTGGTCGGGTCGATCGACGAGCCCGGCCTCCTCGTCCTGCTCGGCGTGCACGTGGACGACGACGGGGCCAAGCCGGCGCTGATGGCCCGCAAGCTGCACGAGCTGCGCGTGCTGCGGGACGAGGAGTCCTGCGCGACCACGGGCGCGCCGCTGCTCGTGGTCAGCCAGTTCACCCTGTACGGCGAGACGCGCAAAGGGAGGCGTCCGTCGTGGTCGGCGGCGGCGCGGCCCGAACACGCCGAACCGTTGGTCGACGCGGTCGTGCGGGAACTGCGCCACAAGGGCGCAAGAGTGGAAACCGGTCGCTTCCGGGCGATGATGTCCGTGCGCAGCGTGAACGACGGTCCGTTCACCGTGTTGGTCGAACTCTAGGTCCTTCTCAGCCAATCCTCAGGATTCCCCGCGCAACCGCTGTGACGGCAGTGACGTCTTCCAAGTCGAGGGAAGCGGGAACCATTTCGCACCACGCGACGTTTCCCCAAGTGTCCAGCCAAGCAGGCGGATGGATCGCCGAAAGCCGCGCAACGCAGCGCGGGCGTGTGACGCGACCGCAGCCCGCGACCAAGGGGGAGGGAAGCTCCATGACCGTCCCGAAGATCCTCGACCGCGAGGTCGGGTACGAGACGACGACCGCGACCAACGCCGAGTTGGACCTGGACGCCCAGGGCCCGGCGGCCGACCTCGTTCGGGTCTACCTGAACGGGATCGGCAAGACAGCGCTGCTCACCGCCGCGCAGGAGGTGGAGCTGGCCAAGCGCATCGAGGCCGGCGTCTTCGCGCAGCACATGCTCGAAACCACACCCGGCCTGTCCGAGGTGCGGCGGGGCGAACTGCGCGCGTTGATCCGCGACGGCCACGTGGCGAAGAACCACCTCCTTGAAGCGAATCTCCGACTGGTCGTTTCGCTGGCGAAGCGGTACACCGGTCGTGGAATGCCACTGCTCGACCTGATCCAGGAAGGCAACCTGGGCTTGATCCGCGCGGTGGAGAAGTTCGACTACACCAAGGGTTTCAAGTTCTCCACCTATGCCACGTGGTGGATCAGGCAGGCGATCACCCGCGGAATGGCGGACCAGGGTCGCACCATCCGCCTTCCCGTCCACCTCGTGGAACAGGTGAACAAGCTCGCGCGGATCAAGCGCGACCTGCACCAGCAGTTGGGTCGGGAAGCGACCACCGAGGAACTCGCCCGCGAATCCGGACTCACCCCGGAAAAGGTCGCGGACCTTCTCGACCACGCGCGTGATCCGGTAAGTCTGGACATGCCCGTCGGCGCCGAGGAAGACGCGCCGCTGGGCGACTTCATCGAGGACTCGGACGCCACCGACGCGGAGAGCGCGGTCATCTCCGGGCTCCTCCAGGACGACCTCCGCCGGGTGCTGGCGACGCTGGAACCGCGTGAGCAGGCGGTGATCCGGCTGCGCTACGGCCTGGAGGACGGTCAGCCGCGCACCCTGGACCAGATCGGCAAGCAGTTCGGCCTGTCCCGCGAACGGGTGCGGCAGATCGAGCGCGAGGTCATGTCCAAGCTGCGCCAAGGGGAAAGGGCCGCGAAGCTGCGGGCCTACGCCAGCTGAGACGCGGGTCACCCGTTCAGCCGGGTTGACTTGTGACGCGCCTCACGGCACGGTCGTGCGTTACACGAACCACGCGACTCCCCCACCGATTTCGGTGGGGGAAGTCGCACGCTGAGGAAGGTCGGGGCGGTCGGGGGCCGGCCCGGCCTTCCGCGTTTCCGGGTTCGAACGCCGCAATTCGCACCGCTTTCGGGTGTGGGAACGACTTCCGGCCGTCGGCGGGCCGCGATCTCCCCGTCCGACCGGTGTGCCGTATTGCACTCGCCGGTTCTCGGCCGGCACGACATGAATCACACCGCGCGGTGCGCACGAAACTCCCGGGGCGGTATAGGTTCGGCGGAACCCGAACGCGCGCAAGGGAGCCCGCGACGTGCCCGCCACCACCACGTTCCAGTACAGCGACGTCCTGCCGTTGGCCAAGGACACCCACACCGAGTACCGCCTGGTCTCACCGGACGGCGTCTCGGTGGTCGAGGCCGCCGGTCGGACGTTCCTCCAGGTCGAGCCCGCGACACTGACCCTGCTCGCCAAAGAGGCGATCCGGGACATCCAGCACCTGCTGCGGTCCTCGCACCTCGCCCAGTTGCGCGCGATCGTCGACGACCCGGAGGCCAGCGGCAACGACCGGTTCGTCGCGATGGACCTGCTGCGCAACGCGTGCATCGCCGCCGGCGGCGTGCTGCCGATGTGCCAGGACACCGGCACCGCGATCGTCATGGGCAAGCGCACCGAGTCGGTGCTGACCGGCGGCACGGACGAGGAAGCCCTGTCGCGCGGCATCTTCGAGGCCTACCAGGAGTTGAACCTGCGCTACTCGCAGATGGCGCCGGTCACGTTCTGGGACGAGAAGAACACCGGCAGCAACCTGCCCGCGCAGATCGACCTGTTCACCGCGCCCGGCACGGAGCCGAAGTACGAGTTCCTGTTCATGGCCAAGGGCGGTGGCTCGGCCAACAAGACGTTCCTCTACCAGGAGACCAAGGCGCTGCTGAACCCGGCGCGGCTGGCCCGGTTCCTGGACGAGAAGCTGCGCTCGCTCGGCACCGCCGCCTGCCCCCCGTACCACCTCGCGGTGGTCGTCGGCGGGTTGTCGGCGGAGCAGAACCTGAAGACCGCGAAGCTCGCGTCGGCGCGGTACCTGGACGGACTGCCGACCGAGGGCTCGCCGCTCGGGCACGCGTTCCGGGACGTCGACCTCGAGCAGCAGGTGCTCGAGCTGACCCGGAACTTCGGCATCGGCGCGCAGTTCGGCGGCAAGTACTTCTGCCACGACGTGCGGGTGATCCGGTTGCCGCGGCACGGCGCGTCCTGCCCGGTCGGCATCGCCGTGTCGTGCTCGGCGGACCGGCAGGCCAAGGCGAAGATCACGCCCGAGGGCGTGTTCCTGGAGCAGTTGGAGCGGGACCCGGCGCACTTCCTGCCCGAGGTGACCGACGAGCACCTGTCCGACGAGGTCGTGCGGATCGACCTGACCCGGCCGATGGCGGAGATCCGGTCCGCGCTGTCCGCGCTGCCGGTGAAGACGCGGGTGTCGCTGACCGGTCCGCTGGTGGTGGCGCGGGACATCGCG
This sequence comes from Actinosynnema sp. NPDC020468, assembly GCF_040642015.1. Taxonomy (NCBI): domain Bacteria; kingdom Bacillati; phylum Actinomycetota; class Actinomycetes; order Pseudonocardiales; family Pseudonocardiaceae; genus Actinosynnema; species Actinosynnema sp. NPDC020468. The sequence goes on along the minus strand of NZ_JBFAEO010000014.1, from coordinate 140,739 downwards.
CACGCCAAGATCAAGGAGCGGCTGGACGCCGGCGAGGGCATGCCGCAGTACCTGAAGGACCACCCGGTGTACTACGCCGGTCCGGCCAAAACCCCCGAGGGGTACGCCTCGGGCTCGTTCGGGCCGACGACCGCGGGCCGGATGGACTCCTACGTCGAGCAGTTCCAGGCGGCCGGCGGGTCGCTCGTGATGCTGGCCAAGGGCAACCGGTCGGGTCAGGTGACGTCGGCGTGCGCCACGCACGGCGGGTTCTACCTGGGTTCGATCGGCGGACCGGCGGCGCGGCTCGCGCAGGACTGCATCCGCAAGGTCGAGGTGCTGGAGTACGCCGAGCTCGGCATGGAGGCCGTGTGGCGGATCGAGGTGGAGGACTTCCCGGCGTTCGTCGTGGTCGACGACAAGGGGAACGACTTCTTCGCCGAGACCTCCGCGCCGACGTTGCAGATCTCGTTCCGGAAGTAGCCGCCCTCAGCGCTGCTCTCGGACGTCCAGCGCCAGTCGGCGGGCGCCGAGCGGGGCGTCGAGGACGACGTCCACCGGTATCGCCGGGTTGTCGTCGGTGCACCGGCCGTCGGGCGGGGTGACGCGGGTGGTCACCAGGGCCAACGTGACCCGGTCGGCGGTCTGGGCGGTGATCCCGACGCTCGCGACGCGGCAGCCGCCGCCCTTCACCGGGACCTGGAGGGTGCGCCCGTCCGGGGACGCGGTGATCACACGCCGGTCGTCGGGTGGGTCGACCTGCGCCGCCGGGACCCTGGTCGCCGAGGGCAGCGGTGCCGCCCGGGACTGCGGGGTGGGTTTCGCCGGGCCGGCCGCGGACGTGCCGGACGGGGTGGGCGCGTCGGACGGGGCGGGCGCGGTGCAGGCGGTGAGCGCCAAGGCGATCGCGAGCGCGGCGAGGGGTTTCACGACCGTAGGACGGAACGGGCGGTGACCGGGGTTGCCGCCCGGCCGGCTCCGCCGCGGAGCCGGCCGGACCGGGTACTACTTGGTGTCCTGGCGCTGGGTCAGCTCGACCGAGCGGTTGCCCAGCGGCGCGTCGAGCTTCGCGGTCAGCGGCGGGAAGCGGATGTCCATCGTGCAGACCTTCTGGTCCGCGGGCAGCGTTTCCACCAGCACGACCTTCACCACCTGCGGGCCCTGCTCGGCCACCTCGACACTGGCCTTGCTGCAACCGCCCTCCTGACCGATCACCCCGAGGACGGTGCCGTCGCCCTCGGTCCACACCGCCTTCGGCGCGTCCTCGGGCAGGGCGGCCGCGTTCACCTTGGTCTTGGGCACCTCCGTGCCGCCCGGCGGCACCGGGCTGTCGAAGCTGGGTTCCGGGGATCCGGACGGTGGCGCGGACGACGACGCCGTGGTCAGCGTCGGACCCGCGCCCACACCCGCGGGTTGGGATGACGCGCAGGCGGTCAGGCCGAAGATCACCAACGCACCGACGCCGACAGCGGTTCCTAGGCTCCTCATGTGTTGGGGACGGAACGGACGCCGAGTACGGTTGCCCGACCCTTTTCACAGTTACCCGTAGGGGTGAGTGCACGTGGTGGAACGCATCCTGATCACCGGCGCGGCCGGGTCGATCGGCACCATGCTCCGGTCCCGGCTGGCCCGACCCGGTCGGGTGCTGCGGCTGCTCGACGTGGTGTCGGTGGAGCCCGGCGCCGCCGAGGAGGCGGTGACCGCGTCGGTGACCGACCCGGTGGCGCTGGAGGAGGCGTGCGCCGGGGTGACCGCGGTGGTGCACCTGGGCGGGTTCAGCTCCGAGGCGTCCTGGGACGGGGTGTTGGAGGTGAACATCGGCGGGACGCACACCGTGCTGGAGTCGGCGCGGCGGGCCGGGGTGCGGCGGGTGGTGCTGGCGTCGTCGAACCACGCGGTCGGGTACTTCGCGAAGTCCGACTCGTCCTCCGGTGAGGCACCGGACTACCTGTTCCCGGCGCCGGACACCTACTACGGCGTGTCCAAGGTGGCGATGGAGGCGTTGGGCAGCCTGTACGCCCGCCGCTACGGCATGGACGTGATCGCGACCCGCATCGGCTCGTGCTTCGCCGCGCCGCGCGACGAGCGGATGCTGGCCACCTGGCTGTCGCCGGACGACGCGGGCCGGCTGTTCGAGGCCTGCCTGACCGCGCCCGCGCCGGGTTTCCGGGTGGTGTGGGGCGTCTCGGCGAACCGCCGCCGCTGGTTCTCGGGCGCGGAGGGCGAGGCGTTGGGCTTCGTGCCGCAGGACGACGCCGAGGACCACGCGGCGTCGGTGACCCCGTCCTCGGAGGTGGCGCTGGACCACGTGGGCGGCGCGTGGGTCGGGCCCGAGTGGGACACGGCGGTGAAGGACGCCGGCCGCTAGCGACGTCTCCGCGCGACCCGGCGGTGTCGGTGCGGTTGGTTACCCTGCGCGGCATGTACATCTCGCAGGTCCGGCTGCGGAACGTCAAGGGGTTCCACGGGGCGCGTGAGGTCGACCTGTCGCTCACCGCTCCGGGGTGGACGGTGGTGGCGGGGCGGAACGGGTCGGGGAAGACGTCGCTGCTGCGGTCCGTCGCGTTGGCGGTCAGCGGGATCGGGGTCGCGCGGAACCTGGTGCCGGACTTCGGGAACTGGGTCACGGCCGGCGCGCGGGAGGCCGTGGCGCAGGTGCGGTTCACCCGGGACGAGACGGTGGAGAAGTGGTCCGGCAAGGGGCGGCGGCCGGCCGGTGAGCTGTGGGCCGGGTTGTCGTGGGTGGTGCCGGAGGACGAGGGCCGGACCGCGCACCGCGGGCTTCAGCCGTCGTTGCGGGAAAAGCTCGAGGGCAGTCGGTCGGGTGCGGCGCGAGGGCCGTGGCAGGACAACCCGACCGGGTGGTTCTGCGCGGCGTACGGGCCGTTCCGGCGGTTGGTGGGCGGTGCGGGCGAGGCGCAGCGGCTGATGCTGTCGCCCGGTCCGGTGTCGCGGTTGGCGAGCCTGTTCCACGAGGACGCCTCCCTCGCCGAGGGCGTCGGCTGGTTGATCGAGCAGCACCTGCGGTCGCTGGAGCGGCGGCCGGGCGCGGAGGAGTTGAAGACGGCGGCGCTGGCCGTGCTGGCGGACGGGTTGCTGCCGGACGACTACCGGATCGTGGGCGTCGACTCGGACGGGCTGTGGGTGGTCAGCGGCGGGCACCGGTTCCCGCTCAAGGAGATGAGCGACGGCTACCGCACGGTCGCGGCGCTCGTGGTGGACCTGATCAAGCAGATCCACGAGTCCTACGGCGCGCTCCAGCTCGACACCGAGGGCGGGCGGGTGGCGTTGACCGCGCCGGGCGTGGTGATCATCGACGAGGTGGACGCGCACCTGCACGTGTCGTGGCAGAAGCGGATCGGCGGGTGGCTCAAGGAGCACTTCCCGAACATCCAGTTCGTCGTGACGACGCACAGCCCGTACATCTGCCAGGCCGCCGACGCGGGCGGGTTGATCCGGCTGCCCGGCCCGGACCAGCAGGAGCCGCCCCGGGTGGTGGACCAGGACCTGTACGAGCGGATCGTCTACGGCAGCGGCGACGACGCGGTGCTGTCCGAGCTGTTCGGGCTGGACACGCCGTACTCGGAGAAGGCCCAGGCCCTGCGGGCCGAGCTGGTGGAGCTGGAGGTCGCGGTGCTGACCGGCGCCGCGAGCAAGCGGGTGGTGCGGCGGTACGAGCAGTTGCGCGACCTGCTGACCAGCTCGCCGGTGGCGCGCGCCCGCGAGGTGACGGCGCGGATGGAGCGGTGATCCGGGTCCACCGGCCGGCGCTGTCCGCGGGGTTGCGCGCGCGGCTGGCGCCGTTGACCGACGACATCGACGCGAGCCGGGAGCCCGTCAAGCACTCGCGGGCGCTGTGGAAGCGGGCCGCGGTGCGGCGGACCGTGCACGCGCCGCTGCGGGCGCTGCTGGAGGGGATGGCGCCCGGCTACCAGCGCTGCATGTACTGCGGCGACAGCCAGGGCACCGACATCGACCACTGGGAACCGTTGTCGCTCAACCCGTTGCGCACGTTCGACTGGCTCAACCACCTGCTCGCGTGCTCGCTGTGCAACAGCAACCTCAAGCGCGACCGGTTCCCCCGTGCCGACGACGGCACGCCCCTGCTGGTCGACCCGAGCGTGGAGGACCCGTTCGACCACCTGCTGCTCACCCCGACGCTGGGCGTCTACCGGCCGTTGACCGCGAAGGGCGAGGCGACGATCGAGGTGTGCGGGCTGAACCGGCCGATCCTGACCGCGGGGCGGCAGCAGGCGCGGCGGGTGGTGCTGCTGTGCCTCGACCTGTGGGCGCGGGGCGGGCCGGAGGAGCGGCGGACGGCGGTGCTGACGGTGCGCGGCCAGCCGTTCGCGGACGTGTGCCAGGCGATGCTGAGGCTGGCGCGGGCGCCGGGCGCGGACCGGGTGTTCGCCGACTCGCCGGACGCACTGGACCTGCTGCGCGACGAGGGGTTGCGGTCGGCGCTGCTGGCTTGACCTTGGAGCGGGGTCCCGGGTTTACCGTCGTGGCATGCGAGTCGCGGAGTTGGCCGAGGCGGTCGGGGTGCGACCGGACACCGTGCGCTACTACGAGCGGGCCGGGTTGCTCGCGCCGCCGCCGCGCACCGCGTCCGGGTACCGGGTGTACGCGCAGGACGCGGTGGAGCGGATCCGGTTCGTGCGCGGTTGTCAGCGGCTCGGGCTGCGGTTGCGCGAGATCGCCGACCTGCTGGCCGTGCGGGACACCGGCGTGTGCCCGTGCGAGCCCGCCGAGGAGCTGTTGACCAGGCACATCGCCGAGCTGGACGCGGAGTTGGCCCGGTTGACGGCGTTGCGCGGCTCGCTGGTGGAGATGGTGCGCGGGTTGCCCGAGGGGCGGTGCCCGGACATCGGGCCCGGCACCTGGTGCCCGCCGGGCGGGAGGGGGTGATCGACGTGGGTTGCGACTGCGAGTGCTGCCGGGCCGGCTGCTGCTGACGGCCGGAGGTGGTCGGCGAGGCGCCCGCCGACCGACACCCGATCGAGGACGGCTCGGGTCGAGTCCGCGACCCGGCATCCGTGTTCGGCCCCACCCGTCGCGGGTCGACCGGTTCGACCCCCCGGTCGGTTACAGCTCCTGGCTCAGCCAGGTCGAGTGCTCGTCGGTGAAGCCGTGCCGGCGGTAGAAGCGGCGGGCGGCGTCGTTCGGTTCCTCGGTTTCCAGGAACAGCTTCCGGGCGCCGGCCGCGCGGGCCGCCGCCACGAGTTCGGCGATCACGACCGCGCCGGTGCCCCGACCACGGCCCTGCACGAAGAATTCGTCCAGCAGCGCGTCACGGCCACCCGACTCCAGGGAGTAACCCCAGGTCAGGACCGCGTAGCCGGTGTCGAACAGCCACACCTGGCCGTACCGGTCGTCCGCGAGCAGCGGTTCCAGCGCGGCGGTCACGACCGCCTCGTCGTAGTGGTGCCGGTCGACCTCGTAGAACTCCCGCACCAGCGGGAGCAGGGCGGACAGGTCGGCGGGAACGGCGCGGCGGATCACCCGACCAGCGCACCGCGTTCACGGTGCGTTGTCAAACGGAGGGTGTCCGTTAGGCCGTCGATGCCTTAATCGCGCGAAATTGTCGTACCCCGGGTCCATGATGGCCCGCATGGCAGACGCAATCGTGGCCGAGGGACTGGTCAAACGCTACGGGTCGGTCGTCGCCCTCGACGGCCTGGACCTGGTGGTGCCGGAGGGCACGGTCATGGGCTTGCTCGGCCCGAACGGCGCGGGCAAGACGACGACGGTGCGCGTGCTCACCACGCTGTTGGCGCACGACGAGGGCAGGGCGACGGTCAACGGGCTCGACGTGGTGGCCGACGCCAAGGAACTGCGTCGCACGATCGGGTTGTCCGGTCAGTACGCGGCGGTGGACGAGAACCTGACGGGGTTCGAGAACCTGGACATGGTCGGCCGGCTCTACCACCTGGGCCGGCACCGCAGCCGGGAGCGGGCGCGCGAGCTGCTGGAGCGGTTCGACCTGGTGGAGGCGGCGGACCGGCCGGTGAAGGGCTACTCGGGCGGCATGCGGCGGCGGTTGGACCTCGCCGGCGCGCTCGTGGCGACGCCGACCGTGCTGTTCCTGGACGAGCCGACCACCGGGCTCGACCCGCGCAGCAGGCTCGGCATGTGGGACGTGATCGCCGAGCTGGTGGCGGGCGGCACGACGCTGCTGCTCACCACGCAGTACCTGGAGGAGGCCGACCGGCTGGCCGACCGGATCGCGGTGATCGACCACGGCAAGGTGATCGCGCTGGGCACCGCCGACGAGTTGAAGGACCAGGTCGGCGGCGAGCGGCTGGAGCTGACGCTGGCCTCGCGCGAGGACGTGGAGACGGCGCGGTCGGTGCTCGCGCCGCTGGCGATCGGCGAGGTCGTGGTGGACGACCGCGGGCACCGGCTGACGGTGCCGGTGTCGGGTGGTTCGGCGGTGCTGGTGGACGGGATCCGCAGGCTCGACGCGGAGTCGGTGAAGGTGTTGGACGTGGGGTTGCGCCGACCCACGCTGGACGACGTGTTCCTGACGTTGACGGGGCACGCGACCGAGGACGAGAAGCAGGGGGAGAAGTGAGCTTCGCACAGGCGCTCGGTGACGGAGCGGTCGTCGCCAAGCGGAATCTGATCAAGATCAAGCGCGTGCCGGACCTGATCGTGTTCTCGACGCTGTCGCCGATCATGTTCGTGCTGCTGTTCGCGTACGTGTTCGGCGGCTCGATCGACATCCCCGGGATGGACTACCGGGAGTTCCTGATGGCGGGCATCTTCGCGCAGACGGTGGTGTTCGGTTCCACGATCACCGGCTCGGGCCTGGCCGAGGACATGCAGAAGGGCATCGTCGACCGGTTCCGGTCGCTGCCGATGGCGCGGTCCGCCGTGCTGATCGGGCGCACCACGTCCGACCTGGTGAACAACGTGATCGTGATCGTGGTCATGTCGATCACCGGGCTGATCGTGGGCTGGCGCATCCACTCCTCGATCTGGGAGGCGCTCGCCGGTTTCGCGCTGCTGCTGCTGTTCGCGTACGCGGTGTCGTGGGGCATGGCGATCGTGGGTCTGCTGGTGCGCTCGCCCGAGGTGTTCAACAACGCGAGCTTCATCGCGATCTTCCCGTTGACCTTCATCGCGAACACCTTCGTGCAGGAGTCGAACCTGCCGGGTCCGCTCAAGGTCTTCGCGGAGTGGAACCCGGTGTCGGCGGTCACGGCGGCGGCGCGCGAGCTGTTCGGCAACACCAACCCGTCGTTCCCGCCGCCGGACGTGTGGTCGCTGCGGCACCCGGTGCTGACGACGCTGGCCTGGGTGGTGGTCTTCCTGGCGGTGTTCGTGCCGCTGGCGATCCGCCAGTACCGCCGGGCGGTGTCGCGCTAGGGGGTCCCGGGGAAGCAGGAGCAGGTCGAGCACGCCTCGGTGGGAGACGCCGAGGTGTGCGAACCGGTGGAAGCGGCGTCCCAGGACGTCGCGCCGCCGGTGGGGGGTGGTGCGGTCGAAGGCCGGTGGGTGTCCCGGCTCGCCGCGCCTGCCGCGCGACCCGACCGCCCGGAGGGTCGGTCGGGTGACCGACGCCGGTGCGGGTGCCGGTGCGCTTGGAGGACGCCCGACTCGACCGGGACTTCGCGATCCGGCGGGTCGGCCGCCTCGGCGATCGACCGCGCCTCGGCCGCCGGCGCGATGGGAGTGCCGACGCGCGACCTGAGCCGGGTGCAGACCGTCGAACGCCCGGACCGTCGAGCACGCAGCAGTCGATCACGCGGCAGTCGATCACGCGGCAGTCGGTCACGCGGCGGTCGGTCACGCGTTTCGCGGACAGGTCCCGGCATCGCCGGCACTCGCACTCGGCCACCGGCGCGGTGGGAGTGCCGTCACGCGACCTGAGCCGGGTGGGGACTGTCGAACGCCCGGCCAGTCGACCACTCGGCGGTCGAGCACGCAGCGGTCGGTCACGCGTTTTGCGGACAGGTCCCGGTACCGCCGGCACTCGCGCTCGGCCGGCGGCGCGGCGAGCCCCCGCCCCGGGTGGCCACGGTGTGTCAGCGGGCGGGTCGCGAGGGTGGCCGGCTGGGCCGGTCGGGGTGGTGCGGTTGCGCCGAGTGGCGCGTTTGAAACCGTTGGAAAGTAAGGTTTTCCGGCTTCCCATCCGATGTGGCCGGTCCCGGGTGAATGCGGTTTATCGTTGCCCCGCAATGGAAACCCGGTGGCCAAGCAAGCCTAGTCGAGGAGGCTGAAATGTCCACCGGCACAACCATCGGCGTCATCGTCGCCGTTCTGGTCGTGCTCGCCGGGGTCGCGGTGCTGCTGAAGGTTTTCCTCCAGCGCAGGAGGTTGCGGTCACGGTTCGGGCCCGAGTACGAGCGCGCTGTCGCCGGCAGTGACAACCGCATGGCGGCCGAGCGCGAGCTGGTCCAGCGCGAGCGGGAGCACAAGGATCTCGACATCCGGGCGCTGAACGCGGCGACCCGCGAGTCCTACGCCCGGCACTGGACCGAGGTCCAGGAGCAGTTCGTGGACGACCCGGAGCAGGCCGTCACGGCCGCCGACCGGCTCGTCACCGACCTGATGGCCGAGCGCGGCTACCCCACCGAGGGCTACGAGCGCCAGGTGTCGATGCTTTCGGTCGCGCACGCCAAAACCCTCGAGCACTACCGCGAGGCGCACGACATCACCACGCGCCACGAGCGCGGCGAAGCCACCACCGAGGACCTCCGCTCCGCGATGGTGCACTACCGGACCCTCTTCGAAGACCTGCTCGGCCGAGAAGGAGCGCGTTGATGACCGACCGCCAGGAAGCCCGTCCCCTGACCACCGAGGACTTCGTCCAGGACGACCGGCGCGCGGACGACGGCACGGTCGACCAGTACGGGAACCAGGTCGCCGGGCACGACACCACCGGACACGACGCCACGACGCACGACGCGGGCCTGCACGGCCTGGGTCACGACGTCGAGGGCCACGACACCACCGGGCACGACACCACCGGGCACGACCTCGACCGGCACGACGCGGTCGCCGAGGACCCGTACGACCACGCGGACACCCTCGACAACGCCGACCACACCGACACCGACCTGGTGGACGACAGAAGCGCCGTGGTCCCGGACGCGCAGAAGCCGACCGCGGACGCGCTGCCCGAGGAGGGCACCCCGCTGTTCACCGAGGACGAGGCGGGCGGGTTCCGCGACGAGTGGCGCTCGCTCCAGGCCGACTTCGTGGACAGCCCGCGCGACGCCGTCCAGCGGGCCGACGAGCTGGTGGCCCAGGTGATCCAGAGCCTCGCCACCACCTTCGCCGAGCACAAGCGCACCCTCGAGGGCCAGTGGCAGGAGGGCGACCAGGTCGAGACCGAGGAACTGCGTCTCGCGCTGCGCCGCTACCGGTCGTTCTTCGACCAGCTGCTGTCGGTCTGACCGAAACTCCCCGTTGTGCGTCCGGCGACCCGGGCGCACAACGGGTGATTTCCTACCCGGGCAGTTCCCGGATCTCCATCTCCAGCACGTCGATCTCGTCGTGGATCGCCTCGTCCAGCATCAGGTCGAGCAGTGCGTGGCAGTGCGATTCGCGGCAGTCCTCGAAGGCCTCGCCGAACCCCGGCACCTGTTCCCACCAGATCGCCGGGTTGTTCCAGAACGAACCGGAACCCTGGTCGACGCCCTCGAGACAACGCAGTCGCACGTCGTCGTCGGGCAGTCGCCGCACGTAGTCGATGAACCTGGCCAAGGCCGCGGGGTGTCGCACCGGAACCGCGCCGTACCCCCGCAGGCAGTCTTCGAGTTCCGCCAGGAACTCCTCTTGGAAACCCATGGCTCCACCCCCCGTTCCGCCCGCGTCGCTGCGGGTGAAAGGGACTCCCTCGGAGCACATACGGTACCTCCGCGAAGGCAAAACCTCTTGCCTCCCAATGGGCGTCAATCGGCGGCGAATCGCTAACGTTCAGTGGCGCGGCCGCGCGCGGAACCCAGCACGAGCAGCCCGGCGAGCGTGATCCCGAGCAGCAGCACGGTGCTCGCGGACGCGGCGAACACCTGGCCCCGGTCGGACAGCGCGAAAATCGTGACCGGCAGGGTCCGCCAGTCCGGCGGGTAGAGCATGATCGTCGCGCCGACCTCGCCCATGGACAGCGCCAGCCCGAGTGACGCCGAGGCGGACATCGCGGGCAGCAGCACGGGCAGCCGGACCTTCCACAGCACGCGCGCCGACGAGGCGCCCAGCGACGACGCGACGAGCGCGAGCTGCCCGTCCACCCGCCGTTGCGCGGCGGCCACGACGCTGAACGAGAACGGCAGCAGGATCACCAGGTGCGCCACGAGCACGATCCAGCGGGTGCCGTTGAGCAGCACGGGCGGCTTGCTGAACGCGACCAGCATCCCCAGGCCCACCACCACCGACGGCACGGCGAGCGGCAGGTGCAGGGCACCGTCCACGATCCGGCGCACCGCGCGCGGCGCCGAGGCCGAGGCGACCGCGGCCCACGTGCCCAGCAGCACGGCGCACCCGGCGGCCAGCAGCGCGGTCTGCGCGCTCACCACCGCGGAGGCGACGGCATCGCCCCGCACGGCCGATTCCAGGTGGCGCGTGGTCAGCTCGGACGGCAGCACGCCGTTCCACGACCCGGCGACCGACGCGAGCGCGATCATCGCCAGCGGCGCCAGCACGACCACGCCGAACACCACCGCGAACAGCGCGATGGCGACGACCCGACTACGCCGCGTCCACAGCAGCACGGCCCGCTCCCTTCGCGAACACCCAGCGGTGCAGCACGTACAGCGCCAGCGAGAACACCACGTTCACCACGGCGACCACGCACGCGGCCGGGTAGTCGAACGTGACGATCGCCTTGGTGTAGACCAACATCGGCAACGTGGTGACGTCCTTCGCGCCGACGAACAGCACGATGCCGAACTCGTTCATGCACAGCAGCAGGGTCAGGCACGCGCCGGAGGCCAGCGCGGGCAGCGCGTCGGGCAGCACGACCTGCCGCAGCACCCGGGCGGGCGAGGCGCCGAGCGAGGCCGCCACGTCCAGCTGCGCGCCGGGGATCTGGCTGAACGCGGCCAGCGCCGGCCGCATCACGAACGGCGTGTAGAAGGTGATCTCGGCCAGCAGCACGCCCCACGGCGAGTACAGGAAGTCGACGGTGCCCGCGCCCAGCGCCGCGTTCACCACGCCCGCGCTGCCGTAGAGGAACGTGAACGCCAGCGCGATCAGGAACGACGGGAACGCCAGCACCACGTCGACCAGCCGGGACGCCGCGCGCACGCCGGGGAACGGCGCGAACGCCACCACCAGGGCCAGGAACACGCCGAGCACCAGGCACCCCAGCGTCGAGGACACCGCGAGCAGCGCGGTGCGGCCCAGCGCGCGCCGGAACTCGGTCGAGCCGAGCACCTCCTGCCACGCGGCGAGCCCGACCGTGCCGTCGTCGGCGACGAACGACTGCTGGAGCACGAGCGCGAGCGGGTAGCCGAACAGCACCACCAGCACGGCGACCGGCGGCAGCAGCCACAGCGCGCGGCGGGTCACAACCGCACCAGCGGGCAACCGTCCGGAATGGACACCGACACCCGTTCGCCGACCGCGAGCCCGTCGACGGAGCGGACCTCGGCGCGCACCCGGTGCCCGGCGTCGAGCTCGAGGTCGAGCCGGAACCCGGTGCCGCGCCACTGCACGGCCAGCAGCCGGCCCGGCAGTCCCGTGCCGTCGAACGGCGCCACGCCGACCCGGTGCGGTCGCACGCTGTGCGCCACGCCCACGGCGGTGGCCGCGGGGTCGAGCACGGCGGGCGGGATCAGGTTGGAGGCGCCCAGGAACGACGCGGTGAACCCCTCGCCCGGCCGGTCGTACAGCTGGGCCGCGGGCCCGACCTCGACCAGGCCGGCGTCGCGCATCACCGCGATCCGGTCGGCCAGGGCCAGCGCCTCGCCCTGGTCGTGGGTCACGTAGACGATGGCGGTGTCGGGCAGCTCGGCCCGCAACCGCAGCAACTCCGCCACCATCTCCTCGCGCAGCGCGGCGTCCAGCGCGGACAGCGGTTCGTCGAGCAGCAGCACCGGCGGCCGGATGGCCAGCGCGCGGGCGATCGCGACCCGCTGCTGCTGACCACCGGACAGCTCGCGCGGCAACCGGCCCGCGTAGGCCGCCATGCCGACCATCTCCAGCACGTCGGCGACCCGGGCGGCCACCTCGCGGCGCGGCACGCGGCGGGCGCGCAGCCCGAACGCGACGTTGTCGGAGACCTTCATGTGCGGGAACAGCGCGTAGCTCTGCACGACGACGCCGAGCCCGCGCCGGTTGGGCGGCAGGTCGGTGACGTCGCGACCGCCGAGGAGCACCCGGCCCGACGCGGGGCGCACGAAGCCCGCGACCGCCTTGAGCGCGGTCGACTTGCCCGACCCGGACGGGCCGAGCAGCGCCAGGGTCTCCCCCGCCGCCACCGACAGGGTCAGTCCGCGCAACGCGACGGTCCGTCCGAAGTGGACGGACACGTCGCGCCACTCGACGGCGGCAACCGTCACCTGCCGACCGCCTTGGTGTACGCGGCCACGTCGGCGTCCAGCGTCGCCACGACGGACGTCCAGTCCGGCTGCCACACCTCGACGCCCTTGAGCAGCTCGGAGATCTGGCCGGTGGCGGGCACGTCGCCGCGCACCGGCCGGCCGAGCGCGTCGGCCGCGACGGTCTGCTGGACCTCGGAGGAGAGCAGGAAGTCCAGGAACTTCCTGCCGTTGTCCGCGTGCGGCGCGCCGGTGGCCAGGCCCGCGTAGTACGGGATGGCGAACGTGGAGCGCGCGCCCTTGTCGTCGGCCGGGAAGAACACCTGGAACTCGGACTTGTCGTCGCGGATCGAGGTCAGGTTCATCTGGAGGTCGCCGTTGGCCACCCAGATCTCGCCCTTGGACACCTTGGGCTGGAGCTTGCCGGTGGAGGACGACGGTCCGACGTTGTTGGCCTCCAGCTTGGCCAGGTAGTCGAGCGCGCCCTGGTCGCCGAGGACGTGCTTGAGCTGGAGCAGCACCGCGGTGCCGTCACCGGCCTGGCCGGGCGTGGAGTACTGGAACTTGCCCTTGAACCGCGGGTCGAGCAGGTCGTTCCACGTGGTCGGCGCGGGCGTGGCCAGCTTGGGGTTGTAGATGAAGTTCAGGTAGTTGTTCACGACGGCGGTGTACTTGCCGGACTTCTGGCCGGCGGGCACCTGGTCGGAGCCGGCGGGCGCGTAGTCGGCGAGCAGACCCGCCTTGTCCGCGCGCTGGATGAACGGCGGCAGCGTCACGAGCACGTCGGCCTGCGGGTTGGCCTTCTCGCGCTCGGCGCGGGTGACCACCTCGCCGGAGCCGCTCTCCACGAGCTGGACGGTGATGCCGGTCTTCGCCTTGAACTCCTCGGCGCGCTTGCCGTACCAGCCGGCGAGGCCGTCGACGGTGTACACGGTGACCGTGCCGCCCGCGCCGGTGGACGAGGGTGACGACGCGGTGGCGCCGCCGGTGCCGCCGCACGCGGCGGTCAGCAGGAGCAGGCCGGCGGCCAGTGTCTTGCGCAGCATGGGGTCTCAGGGCCTTTCGGGGAGGTCGAGAACTGCGGGGAGATCGCGTACCGACGCCAGCACGTGCGTCGCGCCGGCCGCGGCGAGGTCCTCGGGGGACGACGCCCCGGTCAGCACCCCGGCCACCACGCGGGCGCCCGCGCGGAGTCCGGAGAGCACGTCCGACGGTGTGTCGCCGACGACCGCCACGGAGCGGACGTCGGTCAGCCCGAGCCCGAGCACGGCGGCGAGCACCATGTCCGGGTAGGGCCTGCCCCGACCGGCCTCGGCCGGGGTGGTCGTGAAGTCCGCCAGCTCGGTCCAGCCGAGCGCGGACAGGATCACCTGCTGGGTGGCGCGGGAGAAGCCGGTGCCGAAGGCGACCTTCACGCCGCGGGCGCGGAGGTCGGTGATGACCTCGACCGCGCCGGGCACGGGCGCGCAGTGCCCCTCGGCCACCAGTTCCGCGTACGCCACCTCGAACGCCGCGTTCGCCCGCTGCGCCAGGGTTTCCTCACCCAGCAGCGCGCGGAACACGACGATCTTGGACTGGCCCATGGTGTCGCGGACGTACCGCACCTGCTCCTCGCCCGCGTCCGGGAGGGCGCGCCGGAAGGCCCGCTCCACCAGCCCGTCGTCGAGCACCGTGGTGCCCGCCATGTCGAACACGACCAGGTCGACGCTCACAGTCCGATCTCCTCTGCCGTGTCGAAGGCGATGGCGGGCGAGCACGTCATGCCGCGCCCGCCCGGTCCGGTCACGAGCCACACGCCGGGCTCGACCTGCTGCCGGTGCACCACGCGCGTGGTGTCGAGGCACTGCGCGTAGACGCCCGCCCAGCGCCGGACCACGCGCGGCAGCGGTCGGCCGAGCAGGTCCGAGGCGACCGACGCGAGGTGCGCGTACGGGTCGTCCTCGGTGTCGAACGGGAAGGGTTCGGCGTAGCCGTGGGTGTCGCCGACGGTCAGGCCGCCGTCGGCCCGTTGCACCAGCAGCAGCTGCATGGCGTGCTCGCGGGCGATCTCGGCCTGCGGCTGGGAGGCGTTCAACGCGTCCAGCGCGGTGCCCTGGTAGGCCGGGTAGTAGCGGAAGCTGTCGCCGTCGGCCAGCGACGTGGTGAGCGGCTCGGCCAGCGGCTCGGTCTGCATCATCTGCAACCGGACCCGGCGCACCGGCACCTCGCCGACGACCTCGCGGACCAGCCCGCCGAGCCACGCGCCGGTGCACAGCACCACCACGTCGCCGTGGTGCTCCACGCCGAAGTCGTCACGGACGCCGTGCGCGGACACGGCGCGCACCTCGCGGCCGGGCAGCCAGGTGTAGCGGCCGGACGCCAGCAGCGCCTCGCGCAGCGCGGGTTGGGCCACCCGAGGTTCGACGGCCGCGTCCCGGGAGCAGTGCAGCGCGCCCAGCAGGTCGCCGCGCACGGCCGGGTTGAGCGCGCGGACCTCGGCCGGCTCCAGCAGCGCGAACCCGCGCTCGGCGGCGTCCGGCCGGGCCACGACCTCGGCGGCGACCGCGAGTTCGGCGGCGGTGCGCAGGGCGGTCAGCGAGCCGTTGGCCCGGAACCCGAGCCCCGGCACCCGTTCGCCGACGCGCTCCCACAGCTCGCGGGCACGCAGCGCGACGGACAGCTCCTCGCCGGCCGCCCGGCCGCCGACCCACACCAGGCCGAAGTTGCGCACCGACGCGCCGCGCGCCTCGGGTTGTTGTTCCAGTTGGACCACGTCGTGACCGCGTTCGACGGCCTGCCAGGCGTGCATGGTCCCCAGCACGCCGCCGCCGACAATTAGCACTCGCACGTCGGCAACGGTGCGTGACCAAGTCGACGGGACGGTGGCCCGTCAGCGAAGAACGGGTGAACCGAACATGTGGACTAGATGAGTTACCGCGCCGTGACCTTCATTACTCCGAACGGAGTCGCGCCATGAAGCTGAACCGATCACCCCGGTAGAGCGAGCGCACCCGCTCGATCGGCACGCCAACGTTGTCATGCGACACCCGGTGCAGCAGGAGCATCGGCAGGGCCGGGTTGGTGCCGATGAGCAGCGCCTCGCGCGGCGTGGCGAGCACCGTCTCCACCCGCTCCTCGGCCTCGGTGAACACCACGCCGAGGGAGTCGGTCAGGCACGCGTACAGCGAGGTCGTCGGGTCCAGCACCTCGAGCAGCGTCGGGAACCGGGCCTGGGACAGGTAGGTCGACTCGAGGCCGACGCGCTCGTCGTCGGCCAGCAGCACGCGCTCCAGGTGGATCACCGGCGCGCCGCGCTCGATCCGCAGGTCGACCGAGAGCACCTCGTCGGCGGGCAGGTGCTCGACCGTGATCACGCTGCGGCCGGGCGCCACGCCCTGGCGGCGCATGCCCTCCGTGTAGGACACCAGCGACAGCGGCTGGACGAGCTTGGGCGGCGCGACGTAGGTGCCGCTGCCCTGCCGGCGCTGGAGCTTGCCCTCCAGCACCAGCTCGCCGACGGCCTGCCGCAACGTCACCCGGGACACCGAGAACCGCTCGGCCAGCTCCCGTTCGGACGGCAGCGCCGCGCCCTCCCCCAGCGCCTCGATGAGCCACAGCAGCTCGGTCTTCACGGCGTAGTAGCGCGGGATCCGTCCGTGCTCGGGAATACCGGCGCGGACCGGTCCGTCCGCGCGGTACTGCGGTGCGAAATGCGAGGCTGGCACGGCACCGAGCCTACGGGTGTCAGGGCTCGATCCCCGGCGGTTCCGGGATCCGGTAGCCCGACTGGCCGATGTTGTCCTCCAGTGACTTCCGCCACGCGCCGGAGCTCTCCATCTTCTGCACGGCGGCAGTGATCTTGGTCTTGCTGGCCGAGTCGCCCTTGCGCAAACCGATGCCGTACTTCTCCTCCGAGAACGGCTTGCCGACCACCCTCAGCAGTTCCGGGTTCTGCGCCGCGTACCCGGCGAGGATCACGTCGTCGGTCGTCAACGCGTCCACGTTGTCCGCGAGCAGGGCGGTAACGCAGTCACTGAACTGGGGGTACTCGCGCAACCGGACACCGGGCGCGTACTTCTCCTGGACGTACTGGGCGGACGTGCTGCCCTCGACCGAGCACAGCCGCAGGTCCTGGTTGTCGAGCGAATCCGGGCCGGTGATGCGGTTGTCGTTGATCCGGACCAGCAGGTCCTGACCCGCGATGAAGTACGGCCCGACGAAGTCGATCAGCTCCTTGCGCTTGGGGGTGATCGAGTAGCCGGTCACCACCAGGTCCACCTGACCGGTGGTGATCAACGTCTCGCGCTGGGCGGGCGAGGCCTCGACCCAGGTGATGCCGGACTCCTGGACGCCCAGTTCGTTGGCCACGTACCGGGCCACGTCGATGTCGAAGCCCTTGAGCACGCCGTCCATCCGCTTCACGGCGAGTCCGGGCTGGTCGTAGGCGATGCCGATGGTGAGCTTGCTGTCGCTGCTCGCCCGCCCGGCGACGGTCGTGTCGTCACCGGTCGAGCAGGAGGCGAGGACGAGCGCGGCGGCGCACACCACAGCTACGGCGCGCAACGATGCCAGTGCCATTCTTCCCCTTTTCGGGTGCCTTCCTCGGGTTGCCGGAAACCTAAGCGGCGGAGATGCGCCCGGCAACAGTCAGGGACGAATTGAGGCGAGCGGAATCGATCCAGCAAGACGGTCACGGTGCGTGGCTGTGATCGGGTTAACGCGTGCCACCGGGTGACCGCAGCCGCCTCGGCCCGGTGTCGTGCCTGGACGGTGGGGGTCCCAGCGTGATCTTCGCGCTGCTGACGTACGCGCCGGCCGCGCTCGCCAGCACCGGTTCCAGGGCCAGCTCGCGCACTTCGGGAACGTCTTCGGCCAGTGCCGCCAGACGGAGCACGAGGTCCTGCAACGCGGGCAGGTCCGCCTGCTCCGAACCCCGGTACCCGGCCAGCAGCGGCGCGGCCTTGGGCGCGCGGACGAGCGCGGCGGCGTCGGTGTCGGTCAGCGGCACGGCCCGGTACGCCCGGTCCCCCAGCAGGTCGCTGACCACGCCGGACAGCCCGAACGACACCAGCGTGCCGAACGACGGGTCGTCCTGGAGCCCGAGCACGCACGAGATGCCCTTGGGCGCCATCCGCTGCACGTAGACCTCGGCCTGCCCGGACACCTCCGCCAGCGTCGTGTAGGCCGAGCGCACCGCCTCCTCGCCCGCCACGTCCAGCCGCACCCCCACCAGGTCGGTGCGGTGCCGCAGCCGGTCGTCGGTCGACTTCAACGCCACCGGGTAGCCGAGGTCCGCCGCCGCGCGCGCCGCGTCGTCGGCCGACGAGACCACCCGGAAGGGCACCAACTCCACTCCGTAGCAGGACAGCAGCCGCACCGCCGTCGCGTCGTCCACCGGACCCTCGTCGACCACGCCCAGTGACGCCACCAGCGCGTGCGCCGCGTCGGTGTCAATCCCGTCGGGTCGGACGAACCGGCCCTGCGGCGCCGATCGCCACCGTGCGTAACGGGACGCCCGGGCCAGCGCCAGCACCGCCCGTTCCGGGCTCGGGTACGACGGCACGGACCCGCGTCCCGGCGCGCCGCCCGGCCCCGGCACGGCCAACTCGTCCGGCACGCCCTCGACCGCGAGGAACGTCGACGCGATCGGCTTGGCGCCGCCCGCCTCCTCGACCACGTCGCGCAGCGCCCGGGCGAACGCGGCGCCCGGCACCGCGAGCGGCGGCACGAACACCACCACCAGCATGTCGGTGTCCGGGTGCCGCAACGCCTCGCGCACCGCCGCCGCGAACACCTCGGGACCGGCCTGCGCGCCCACGTCCACCGGGTCGCCGACCAGTTCCAGGCCCTGGGCCAGCGCGGTGTCGGCGGCCAGCAGCCCGATCGCGGTCGAGTTGCCGACCACGGCGAGCCTCGGCCCGGCGGGCAGCGGCTGGTGGGCCAGCAGCAGCGCGGTGTCGAACAGCTGGGCCAGCGACTCGACCCGGATCACCCCGGCCTGCTCGAACAGCGCCTGCACGCTCGACTCGTCCACCTGCACCGACGTCGCCGCCAGCGCCGGGGTGACCGCGTGCCGGCCGGACTTCACCGCGACGATCGGCTTGGTGCGACCGAGCCTGCGCGCCAGCCGGGCGAACTTGCGCGGGTTGCCGAACGACTCCAGGTACAGCAGCACGACGTCGGTCGACGGGTCGGTCTCCCAGTACTGGAGCAGGTCGTTGCCCGACACGTCGGCCCGGTTGCCCGCGCTGACGAACGTGGACAGGCCGAGGCCGCGCTCGGCCGCGGTGGCCAGGATCGCGGTGCCCAGCGCGCCGGACTGGCAGAAGAAGCCCGTGCGACCGCGCGCGGGCAGCCGGGGCGCCAGCGTCGCGTTGAGCCGCACCGCCGCGTCGGTGTTCAGCACGCCGAGCGCGTTCGGGCCGACCACGCGCATGCCGTGCGCCCGTGCCTCGGCGGTGAGCCTGCGCTCGGCGGACAACCCGCCCGGACCCGTCTCGCCGAACCCGGACGTGACCACGACCAGCGCTTTCACCCCCTTGGCCAAGCACGCGTCCATGACGTCGTCCACCCGGGCGGCGGGCACCGCGACCACCGCCAGGTCCACGTCGTCGGGGATGTCGAGCACCGACGGGTAGGCCCGGACCCCGCGCACCGACCGGTGCTCGCCGTTGACCGGGTAGACCGGTCCGGCGAAGTCGGCGACCAGCAGGTTGGTCAGCACCGCGTGGCCGATCTTGGTGTGGTCGGCGGACGCGCCGATCACCGCGACCGAGCGGGGGTGCAGCAGGTTGTGCACGCTGCGCGCCTCGGCCGCCTGCTCGCGGGCCCGCGCCACCTCGACGGACTCCTCCGTCGGGTCGATGTCGAACTCCAGGTGCAGCACGCCCTCGTCGAACGCCCGGCTGACCCGGTAGCCCGCGTCCCGGAACACCCGCACCATCTGGCCGTTCTCCGCGAGCACCTCGGCGGTGAACCGGCTCAGCCCGCTCTCCCGCGCGGCCGCGGCCAGGTGCTCCAGCAGGATCGAGCCGAGGCCGCGACCCTGGTGCGAGTCCTCCACGACGAACGCGACCTCGGCGGACGAGCCGTGGTCGAGCCGGTCGTAGCGGCCCACCGCGACGATGTCGTCGCCCAGCAGCGCGGTGAACGCCACCCGGTCGTGGTGGTCGACGGTGCTGAACCGCTCCACGTCGCGCTGGGGCATCCGCGGGTACGGGCCGAAGTAGCGGAAGTAGCGGGTGCGCTCGGAGAGCCTGCCGTGGAACGCCAGCAGCCGCGCCGCGTCGTCCGGTGTGATCGGTCGCAGGTGGACGGTGCCGCCGTCGCTGAGCACGACGTCGGCCTCCCAGTGCCTGGGGTAGTCGAAGGGGTCCACCGCTAGTCCCTCGGGTCGTCGGGATCCAGTCCGTGCAGCGGGAACACCGCGTGCCGCGTCTCCCGCACCGCCTTGTCCACCGGGTGCTCGGTGACACCGCCCCACGGCTCGAACGCGGTGTCCGCGCCGTCGGTCATCGCCGAGGGCAGCGGCCGGTTGGGCGCGAGCGCGGCGACGTGCGCCACCCAGTCCGCGGGCAGCGTGGTGTCCGGGTCGAGGTCGCGGTCCAGCACGGTCGCCAGCAGGTGCGTCCAGGACCGCGGCACCACCCGGGTCAGCTCGTACCCGCCGCCGCCCAGCGCCAACCACTTCGCGCCGAGCCCGCCGACGAGGTCCCGCAGCGTCCGGTAGATCTCCCGGTGCCCGTCGACGGTGAGCGCCAGGTCGGCCAACGGGTCCTCGCGGTGGGTGTCCACACCGCACTGGGTGACCACCACCTGCGGCCGGAACGCGGTCAGCAGCGACGGCACGACCGCGTGGAAGGCGCGCAGCCACCCCGGGTCGCGGGTGCCCGGCGGCAGCGCCAGGTTCACCGACGTGCCCTCGGCGCCGGGTCCGCCCACCTCACCCGGCCGCCCGGTGCCCGGCCACAGGCTCAGCGGGTTCTGGTGCAGCGAGACCGTGAGCACGCGCGGGTCGTCGTAGAACGCGGCCTGCACACCGTCGCCGTGGTGCACGTCGGTGTCGATGTAGGCGATCCGCTCGAAGCCGCGGTCGAGCAGCCACGCGATGGCCACCGCGCAGTCGTTGTACACGCAGAACCCGGCCGCGTGGTCGCGCATCGCGTGGTGCAGCCCGCCCGCGATGTTCACCGCCCGGTCCGCGCCGTCGGCCAACGCGGCCGCCGCGGCCAGCGAACCACCCACGACCAGCGCCGACGCCTCGTGCATGTGCGGGAACACCGGGTTGTCGGAGGTGCCGAGGCCGTGCCCGACGTCCCAGCCGGCGTGCGGCGCGGACTGCACGGCCGACAGGTAGGCGGGCTCGTGCACCCGCTCGATCTCCACGTCGGAGGCGGGTTCCGGGGTGATCGGGTCGACGCCGTCGAGCACGCCGAGCCCGGTCGCGAGCCTGATCGTCAAGTCGAGGCGGACGGGGTTCAGCGGGTGGTCGCCGCCCAGGTCGTACCCCAGGAAGGAGTCGTCCCAGACGACCGCGGCTGCCTTGGCCATGGTCGCAACCTACACACGGGCATCACAGGTTGGTGGCTCCCGGACGCGAGCGACCGTCGAGGAATTAGAGTCCCCTGCGACGCCGGCGGGGCTGGATGAGCAGCCATCGAGGATGGAACCCCGCGCGTCGGAACGGGGTCGAACCTGACATGCACCAGCGACGAGTCTCCGCCCTGACCGCCGCGCTCGCCGTGGCGCTCACGCTCGGCCTGAGCGCGTGCGCGACGAAGGTCGTCGGCACGCCGGTGGCCGCCGCCGGAGCCACGACCGGCGAGAAGACGACCGCCGCCAAGCCGTCGACCAAGACGACCTCGGGCAAGCCGACCGCGTCGTCCGCGGGCGTGCCGACGTCGGGCACCAAGCCGGCGGGCAAGATCAAGATCAAGACGAAGAAGAAGACCAGCGGGTACGAGGACTGCGACCTGCTGACGCCGGAGGACGTGGCCGCCGCGACCGGCGCGCAGAAGTCCAGCGAGAAGGGGTGCGTGCAGAGCACCGAGAACCCCTTCACCGTCGTGCTGTTCATGGTCACCTTCGCCGAGTACGACGGCGACGCCACCGAGATCGAGGTCGGCGGCAACACGGCGTACCAGGTCAAGAACAAGAACGGCGACTGCTCGGTGCTCGTCATGCTGACCGACGACCCGGACGAGATCACGCCGGCGTTCCTGGCGAGCGTCACCCCGATCGACCAGATCCAGCCGTGCGAGGTCGCGCTCAAGCTCGCGACGAAGGCCTTCGACAAGATCCCGAACGCCTGAGCACCCGGCCGGGCGCGCGGTGCGCCCGGCCGGACACCGGTCAGCCCGGCTCGCCGCCGGTGGCCACCTCGCGGCCCGGGTCGGCGCACCAGTTCGACCACGAGCCGGGGTAGAGGATCGCCGGGCGGTCCGCGGTGGTCACGCCCGCCGCCTCCAGCGCCAGCACGACCGACGACGCGGTGACGCCGGACCCGCAGTAGGCGCCGACCGGCTCGTCCGCGCGCACACCCAGTCCCGCGAAGCGGGACGCGAGCGCTTCGGACCGAAGCCACCTGCCGTCCGCGCCGACGTGCTCGGCCGACGGCGCGCTGACCGCGCCCGGGATGTGGCCCGCCCTCGGGTCCACCGGCTCGGTCTCGCCGCGGTAGCGCGCGCCCGCCCGCGCGTCGAGCAGCGTGCCGACCCGCGCCAGTTCCGCCGCGCCGTGCGCGTCCACCACCGGCATCGCGCCGGGTCGCACCACGACGTCGCCCTCGACGCGGACCGGTTCCTCGGTGGTGACGGGGAGTCCCGCGGCGACCCACGCCGCGTAGCCACCGTCCACAATCGCCACTTCCGGGTGGCCCGCCCACCGCAGCAGCCACCAGACGCGCGCCGCGACCGACCCGTCGCCGCCGTCGTAGGCCACGACCGGGTGTCCGGTCGAGACGCCCGCGGCCCGCAGCACCGACTGGAGGTGGGCGGCGGTCGGGAGCGGGTGCCTGCCCGCCGGACCGGGCGCCGCGGCCAGATCCGCGTCGAGGTCGACGTACGTCGCGCCGGGGAGGTGCCCGACCTCGTAGTCTTGACGTCCCGGCGGTCCTCCCAGTCGCCACCTCACGTCGAGCACGACCGGGGGACGGGGGGCGTCCAGCGCGACCGCCAGGGCATCGGTACTGATCAGTGGATGCACGGCACCATCCTGCACCCGTCACGGGACGACTAGGATTGGCATCACACGAAGGGGAACGGGTGTGAACGACCTCATCGACACCACGGAGATGTACCTCCGGACGATCTACGAGCTCGAGGAAGAAGGCGTGGTGCCCCTGCGCGCCCGCATCGCCGAACGCCTCGGGCAGAGCGGTCCCACGGTCAGCCAGACCGTCGGGCGGATGGAGCGCGACGGGCTGGTGATCGTCGCCGACGACCGGCACCTCGAGCTCACCGAGCAGGGCCGGAGCCTGGCCATCGCGGTCATGCGCAAGCACCGGCTCGCGGAACGACTCCTGGTCGACATCATCGGCCTGGAGTGGGAGCACGTGCACAGCGAGGCGTGCCGCTGGGAGCACGTCATGAGCGAGGCGGTCGAGCGCAAGCTCGTGACGCTGCTCGGCAACCCCACCACGTCCCCCTACGGCAACCCGATCCCCGGCTTGGACAAGCTGGGCGACGGCGAGCCCGCGCCTCCGGTGGAGGCGGGTCTGGTCCGCATCGACGAGGTGGCCCGCCGCGGCGGTGGCACGGTCGAGGTGAAGCGGATCGCGGAACACGTGCAGATGGACCCGGACCTGATGGCCGAGCTGAAGGCGGCCAACGTGATCCCGGGTCAGCTGGTCGAGGTCGAGTCGTTGGCGGGCGCGAAGGTCGTCCAGGTGCGCGGCAACGGGCACAAGGCCGAGCTGGACCCGGCCGTGGCACACGCGGTGCTGGTGCAGGCGAGGTGATCCAGGCACGGCGCGCCGCCGACGCGTTCTCCGCATCGCGCGGCAGCGCGCCGCACGGTGTCTGGTCCGCTCCCGGACGGGTGAACCTGATCGGGGAGCACACGGATTACAACGACGGTTTCGTGCTGCCGTTCGCACTACCCCACCGGATCGCGGTCGCCGCGGCGCCGCGGTCGGACGGGGTGCTCTCCGTCGCCACCCTCGGCGACGACGGCCGGCTTCGGCAGGCCGCCCCGATCGCGGTCGCCGACCTCGAGCCGGGCGCGGTGACCGGCTGGGCCGCCTATCCGGCCGGGGTGGCCTGGGTGCTGCGGGACGAGGGTGTCGCCGCCGGCGCCGACCTCGTCGTCGCGGGCGACCTGCCCGCGGGCGCCGGGTTGTCCTCGTCGCACGCGCTGGAGTGCGCGGTCGCGCTGGCCCTGCTGGGGCTGGCCGGCCGCTCCCCCGACGACGAGCCGGGTCGGGCGGGTGTCGCGCGCTGGGTCAGGCGCGCGGAGAACGACTTCGTCGGCGCGCCGACCGGGCTGCTCGACCAGACCGCGTCGCTGTGCTGCGTCGAGGCGCACGTGCTGTTCCTGGACGTGCGGTCGGGCAAGGCCGAGCAGGTGCCGTTCGACGCGGCCGCGCACGGGCTCGAGGTCCTCGTGGTCGACACCCGGTCGAGCCACTCGCACACCGACGGCGGCTACGGCGCGCGCCGGGCCGGGTGCGAGGAGGCGGCCGGGCTGCTGGGCGTGCCCGCGTTGCGCGACGTGCCGCCGGACGGGCTGGCCGACGCGCTCGACCGGCTGCCCGGGCGGCTGCGGCCGTTGGTGCGGCACGTGGTCACCGAGGACGAGCGGGTGCTGCGCGCGGTCGAGGTGCTGCGCGCGGGCGGGTTGGCCGACCTGGGTCCGCTGCTGACCGCGTCCCACGCGAGTCTGCGCGACGACTACCGGGTGTCGGTCGAGGAGTTGGACGTCGCGGTGGCCGCCGCGCTGGCCGCAGGCGCGCTGGGCGCCCGGATGGTCGGCGGCGGTTTCGGCGGCTCGGTCATCGCTCTGGTACCTGTGGAGGCGCACGGGACGGTGGTGCGCGCGGTGCTCGACGCGTTCGCCGAGCGCGGTCTGCCCGTGCCGCGGACCTTCACCGGCGTGCCCTCCGCGGGCGCCGGTCGGGACTTCTGACACCACCGCAGGGCAACGAGAACAGTCGGTCACGAACGAAAGCGGGTAACAACGGTGAAGCTGCTCGTCACGGGCGGTGCGGGGTACGTCGGCAGCGTGACCGCGGCCAGGCTGGCCGAGTCGGGGCACGAGGTCGTCGTGCTGGACGACCTGTCCACCGGGCACGAGGACGCGGTGGCCGAGGGCGTCCGGCTGATCGCCGAGAACATCGACGACGTGATCGAGGACGTGCTCGCCGAGGGGTACGACGGCGTGCTGCACTTCGCGGCCAAGTCGCTCGTCGGCGAGTCGCAGGAGAACCCGGCGAAGTACTGGCACGGCAACGTGGGCACGTCGCTGAAGCTGCTCGACGCGATCCGGGCGCACGGCACGCCGCGCCTGGTGTTCTCCTCCACCGCCGCGACCTACGGCGAGCCGGACTCCGTGCCGATCCCGGAGACCGCGCCGACCAGGCCCACCAACACCTACGGCGCGACCAAGCTCGCGATCGACCACGCGATCACCGGGTACGCGCGCTCCTACGGCCTGGCTGCGGTGAGCCTGCGCTACTTCAACGTCGCGGGCGCGTACGGGGCGATCGGCGAGCGGCACGCGGTCGAGACGCACCTGATCCCGCTGGTGCTCCAGGTGGCGCTCGGGCAGCGCGAGCAGGTGCAGATCTTCGGCGACGACTGGCCCACCGAGGACGGCACGTGCGTCCGGGACTACATCCACGTCACCGACCTGGCGGACGCGCACGCGCTCGCGTTGGAGCACGCTGTCACGGGTGAGCACCGCGTCTACAACCTGGGCAACGGGTTCGGCTTCTCGGTCAAGCAGGTGCTGGACGCCTGCCGCGAGGTGACCGGGCACCCGATCCCCGCCGTCGTGGCCCCGCGCCGCAGTGGCGACCCGGCCTCGCTGGTGGCCTCCAGCGAGCGGGCGCGGACCGACCTGGGCTGGAAGCCCGAGCGAGTGGACCTGACCGGCATCGTGCGCGACGCCTGGGAGTTCACCCGGTCGCGCCAGGAGGCGTGATGACGGACCGGACGATCGAAGCCGGTGATTTCGCGGACCTGACGAGCTTCAACGCCGTGCCCCGCCTCGGGGGGCTGGCGCTGTCGCCGGACGGGACGCGGTTGGTGACCGTGGTGTCGGCGCTGTCCCCGGACGGCAAGTCGTGGCAGGGCGCGCTGTGGGAGGTGGACCCCGCGGGCGAGCGGCCGGCGCGCCGGCTGACCCGGTCGGCGAAGGGCGAGTCGTCGCCCGCGTTCACCCCCGACGGCGGGCTGCTGTTCCTGTCGGCGCGGCCGGACGTCGAGGCGAAGCCCGGCGACAAGGCGGCGGACAAGGCGGCGCTGTGGCTGCTGCCGCCGTCGGGCGAGGCGCGCGAGCTGTACCGGCCCGCGGGTGGTGTGGCCGAGTTCGGCGTGGCGCGCGAGGACGGCACCGTGGTGCTGGTGTCCGGCGCGCACCCGTCGGTGGGCTTCGGGCCGTCCGACGAGGAGCACCGCAAGGGCCGCGAGGACGCGGGCGTGACGGCGATCCTGTACGAGTCCTACCCGATCCGGCACTGGGACTCGGACCTCGGTCCGACGTTCCCGCGCGTGCTGGCGACGAGGTCGCCGGTCGGCGTGGACAGCGACCGGCTGGACGCGGACTCGGTGGTCGACCTGACGCCGGCGTCGTGGCAGCGGCTGGACGACTCGCCGGTGGTGAGCCCGGACGGCCGGTGGGTCGCGTACTCGGAGCGGGTGGAGGTGAGCGCGTCCTACGGCCCGCGGATCCGGTTGCGGCTGGCCGCGACCGACGGCTCGGCGGACCGGGTGCTGCTGGAGGGCGAGGGGTACTCGTACTTCCACCCGTCGTTCCTGCCGGACTCGGCGTCGCTGGTGGCGATCCGCGAACTGGACTCGACGCCGGACGAGCCGTGGCACCACGAGCTGATCCGGGTCGACCTGGGCTCCGGTGAGGTCACCCCGCTGGCCGAGGGGTTCGCCGAGGAGCCCGAGCGCCCGGTGGTGTCGCCGACCGGCGACGCGGTGTACTTCACCTCGAGCCACCGCGGCCACCAGCCGATCTGGCGGCTGGACCTGGCCTCCGGCGAGGTGGTGCGGCTGACCGCGTCCGGCGGGTACAGCGAGGTGCGGGTGAGCCCGGACGGTCGCGCGGTGTACGCGGTGCGCGGTGCGTTCGACTCGCCGCCGCGGCCGGTGCGGCTCGACGCCTCGGCGGTCGAGCAGGAGGCCGTCGTGCTGCCGGCGCCCGGCGCGGTGTCGTCGTTGCCGGGCACGCTGACCGAGGTCGACACGGTGGTCGAGGATGGTCGGACGGTGCGGGCGTGGCTCGTGCTGCCCGAGGGCGCCTCGGCGGACCGCCCCGCTCCGCTGCTGCTGTGGGTGCACGGCGGTCCGGTGATGAGCTGGAGCAGTTGGAGCTGGCGCTGGAACCCGTGGCTGATGGCGGCGCGCGGGTACGCGGTGCTGCTGCCGGACCCGGCGCTGTCGACCGGGTACGGGCGCGACTTCGTGCGCGCCGGGTGGGCGTCGTGGGGCGCCAAGCCGTACACCGACCTGATGGCGATCACCGACGTGGCGGCGCGGCGCGCGGACGTGGACGAGTCGCGGACGGCGGCGATGGGCGGGTCGTTCGGCGGGTACATGTCGAACTGGATCGCGACCCGGACCGACCGGTTCTCGGCGATCGTGACGCACGCGTCGTTGTGGCACCTGGACGCGTTCACCGGCACCACGGACGACTCGTACTACTGGATCCGCGAGATGGGCGACCCGCTGAAGCAGTACG
Source organism: Actinosynnema sp. NPDC020468 (assembly GCF_040642015.1). Lineage (NCBI taxonomy): Bacteria > Bacillati > Actinomycetota > Actinomycetes > Pseudonocardiales > Pseudonocardiaceae > Actinosynnema > Actinosynnema sp. NPDC020468. Next base: position 113,386 of record NZ_JBFAEO010000014.1, on the reverse strand, counting down.
AGCGGGTGCGGGCGAACTCGCCGCACCTGCGGGTGGCCGACATCAAGACGCCGATGCTGGTGATCCACGGCGACAAGGACTACCGGGTGCCGGTGACCGAGGGTCAGCGGCTGTACTTCGACCTGGTGCGGCACGGGGTTCCGGCGAAGTTCCTGTACTTCCCGAACGAGAACCACTGGATCCTGACGCCGGGCAACGCGAAGGTCTGGTACGAGACGGTGCTGGCGTTCCTGACGGAGCACGTGCTCGGCGAGCCGTGGCGGCGTCCCGAGTCGCTGTGATGGCGTGGAACACGGAGGAGACCCGCCGGCGCCTGAAGGAGGCCGCGGTCGCGGAGTTCGCCGAGCACGGCTTGGCGGGCACCCGGATGGACCGCGTGGCGGCGCGGGCGGGGATCAACAAGGAGCGGCTGTACAACTACTTCGGCGACAAGGAGCGGTTGTTCACGACCGTGCTCGCCGACGAGTTGGCGAAGATCGCGGCGGCGGTGCCGGTGGGGTCGCTGGAGGACGTGGGCGACTACGCGGGCCGGTGCTTCGACTACCACCGCGAGAACCCGCACCTGGCCCGGCTGCTCCAGTGGGAGGCCCTGGCCCACCGCGACCGCGAGGTCCCGGACCGCGAGCGGCGCGCCGCGCACTACCGCGAGAAGGTGGCGGCGTTCGCGGCGGCGCAGTCGGCGGGTCGGGTGACGACGTCGGTGCCGGCGGCCGACCTGGTGTTCCTGGTGATGTCGCTGAGCGCCTGGTGGTGGTCCGTGCCGCAGGTCGCGGACATGGTGACCGGCGCGGCGGGTCCGGCCGAGGACGACCGCCGCCGGGCCGCGGTCGTGGAGGCCGCCCGGCGGCTCGCCGCGCCCTGAACCCGGTGTCAGACCTTGACCCTGGGCCCGGTGGCCACCACCAGGCCGGCGACGGCGGTCACCGCGGCCAGGGTCAGGCAGACGGGCGCGAACCCGGTGATCGTGGTGACCACGACCGGCCCCGCGCCACCGCCCAGGCCCACCAGGAAGCCGTAGCCGGCCAGGGCGGTGCCCCGGTGGTCGCCGCCCGCCTGGCCGACGATCGCGATGAGGGCGGGGATGGTGACCGCCAGCCCGGCCACGTACACCGCCGAGCCGAGCAGCAGGAGCCACAGCGAGGTCGCGGTGGCCTCCGCGGCCAGTCCGGCGGTGGCGGCGGCGAACGCCAGGCCGGCGACCCGGTGCGCGCCGAACCGGGTGATCATCGGCCCCGCGAACGCGCCCAGCAGGATGCCGGGCAGGCCGGGCAGCCGGAGCAGCAGCAGGTCGGCGGCCTCGGTGATGCCGTAGCGGTGCGCGACCTCGGCGTTGAAGGCGGTGTACATGCCGACGAACGTCAGCAGCAACGTCACCGCCCCCGCGTACCCGACCAGCAATTCGCGCCGCCCGAGCAACTCCCGGAACGCCCCGACCACCGACCCACCGCTCACCGCCCGCCCGGTGGCGGGCAACCGCGACACCGCGAAGGCCACGACCAGCAGCACGGGCGCCATCAACCAGAACACCCAGTGCCACCCGAGCCCGTGGTCGACCAGCAGGGCGAACCCCTGCCCGACCAGCCCGGCCACGAGGAAGCAGCTGGACACCGCCGTCACCGCCACCGCCCGCCGCCTCACCGGCACGGCCTCGGCGACGTGGGCGAGCGCGACGGAGGGGAAGGCGGCCGCCGCGAACCCCTGCACCACCCGCACCACCAACAGCACCTCGAACGAGGGCGCGGCCCCGGCCACCACACACGCGACCGCCCCGGCCACCACCCCACCCACCATCACGTGCCGCCGGTCGAACCGGTCGGAAGCGGTGCCGAACACCAGACTCCCCACCGCGAACGCCAACCCGAACCCCCCACCGACCCAGGAGGCCGCGGCGAGCGACACCCCGTAGCGGTCGGCGACGCCGGGCAGCAGGGGCACGGTGAGGTAGAGCTGCGCCACCACGACCACGGCGCCGAGCATGAGGACGACGACGGGCACCAGCCAACGCTGGGATGCGTGCATCGACTATCTCCAACCTAGTAGTTGGATTTCACCCTAGGCCCGCCTTCACCTCGCCTTCCAACGTTACGGATGGAATGTGACCCGCGTCCCATGCTGAGAGCGGCACTCTCGGCGTGGCCGACGACCCGGGACGGCTTTCCGAAGCCAGCGCCGAACCCTGGGGGCTCGGGGATCGAGCTCGCCGAACGCAGTGGCCGAACCGGCCCAGCGGCGACTCGCGGCTGTCGGCTCGCTCCGCGAGGTCGCGCACCTCACCACGGACGTGGCCATGGCGAAGCGACCGCCGCCCCAGGGGGGAGGCCCAGCGCTGGGGATTGCGGAGAGCAGTGGCCATGGCGCAGCCCGCCGCCCGCAAGCGCGGCGCTTCGGTGCACGGCTCGCTCCGCGAGTCCCGCGCCACACCGACGGACGTGGCCGTGCCGAAGCGAGCCCGGAAGGCCGCCACGACGCCAGTCGGCTTGGCGCTTTTGGCTCCACCACGGCAATCCGAGCCGCAGACCCCACGCCCGTCCAGGACCGCCGCCCCGGGCAACGCCCCAGGACTCGGGATTGCGGAGCGGTGGCCACGGCGGCCACGGCGGAGCTTGAGCCGCCCGCGCCCGCGCCCGCCGCCCGCAAGCTTGCCGGTGTGGCGCACGGCCCGCTCCGCGCGGTCGCGCGCCACACCGATAGGCATGGCCGTGCCGAAGCGAGCCCGGAAGGCCGCCATGACGCGAGTCGGCTTGGCGCTTTTGGCTTCACCACAGCGATCCAAGCCACCCACGCCTCAAGCCCGCCCAGGATGGCCGCCCTGAGGGTGAGACCCCAGGACTCGAGATTGCGGGCAGTGGCCAGGCGGAGCTTGAGCAGCCCGCAGCCCGCAAGCTTGCCGGTTCGGCGCATGGCACGCGCCGCGAGGTCGCGCGCAACACCGACGGGCATGGCTGTGCCGAACCGAGCCACAAGGGCAGCCACGACGCGAGTCGGCTTGACGCTTTTGGCTCCACTACGGCAATCCGAGCCGCAGACCCCACGCCCGTCCGGGACGGCCGGCCCCGGGCGAGGCCCAGGACTCGGGATTGCGGAGCGGTGGCCATGGCGGAGCTTGAGCCGCCCGCCGCTCACAAGCTTGCCGACCGCTGCCCGCAAGCTTGCCGGTTTGGCGCAGGGCTCGCTCCGCGCGGGTGCGCGCCACACCGGCGGGCATGGCCGTGGCGGAGCGAGCTCGGAAGGCTGCCACGACGTGGGCCGGCTTGGGCTTTTGGCTTCACCACGGGGATTCGAGCCGCCCACGCCTCAAGCTCGCCCAGGATGGCCGCCCTGAGCGCGGCCCCAGCGCCTGGGATTGCGGAGCAGAGGCCATGGCGGAGCTTGAGCAGCCCGCGTCCGCTGTCCGGAGGGTGGCGCCCGGCACCCACAAGTTTGCCGCCTGCTGCTCGCAAGCTTGCTGGTTTGGTGCACGGCTCGCTCCGCGCGGGCGCGCGCCACGCCGGCGGGCATGGCCGGGGCGGGGCGAGCCCGGAGGGTGGCGGCGGCGCGAGTCGGCTTGGGCTTTTGGCTTCACCACCGGGATCCGGGCGCGGACGCCACGCCCTTCCGGGACGGGCGCGCTGGGGGAAGCACCAGGCTTGGGGCGCGGAGGGCCGTGGCGGAGGTCGCCACGGGGATGGCTGTGGCGGACTCCGCACGAAGGGCAGCCAGGGTGGGGCCGGCTTGACGCGGTCGGTTCCGGAACGGCGATCCTGGCTCTCGCGGGAGGTGCGCTCGGCGTCGGGAGGGTCGGTGCGGAGGAGGGCTGGTGCTCGGGATTGTCGCGGGTGGCCGGGGGTTGGAGTGCTGCCGGTTGGGCGGAGTGCGATCGGGGTGGTGTGGCTGGCGGTAGAGGTGCGGGTGGGTGAGGGGGTGGGGGTCATGGTGGGGGCCAGGCGGCTTGGGCGGCTTTCAGGGCCAGGTCCCTTACTTTTTCCGGGGGTAGGGCCATGTCCAGGGCTGCTTTCAGGAGGGTCGTCAGGGTGTGGCCCGGGTGGGCTTTTTCGGCTTCCTCCAAGGCGACTCGGGCCAGGGCGCCCTCGCCGCGCAGGTACGCGGTGATCGCCAGGAGGGTGGCCGGTTCCGCTCGTTCCGGGGCCGGGGTGGATCTGGTCAGTTCGGTCCACAGGCGTTCGGCGCCCACGTGGTGCTCGCCCACCGCGTAGGCCAGGCACGAGTCGCGGACCCAGAGGTCGGAGAGGGCGTGGGCGAGGGCGGCCACCTCCTCGTCGGTCAGCGGGCGCTTGCGGGTGGCGGCGCGCAGGACCTCCGCGTGCACCAGGGCTCGGCCGCGTGCCGGGTCGGCCGGGGTGACGACGGCGCGGTCGAGCAGCGCGGCCCGGCGGGACAGGGCCTCCGGGTCCGACGGGGACAGGTGTGAGCGCAGCTCCTCCCGGCTGCGGAACGTCACGTGGCCCGCCATCGCGGACGCGGCGGCGACCGGGGACGTCGCCGGGTTCGCCACGCGGCCCCACTCCCGGACGTCGTGGTAGCTGAACCACCGGGCGTCGTGCGCGGTTTCCGACGTCCACACCGAGAACAGGACCGGCACGCCCTCGACGGCCAGCGCGACCTCCAGGGCCGCCGCCAGCTCCGCCTCCGGCAGCACCTCGGGAGGGTCGCCGCCACCGCCGCCGACCACGACGACCAACACCGCGTCCGCCCGGTCCAGCACCGGCGGGAGCAGCAGCCCGGTCGAGAGCGGCGTGCCGCGCGGCGGTGGCAGGTCGGTGCGCAGGGTCAGGGTGATCGCGCGGCCCTCGAGCACCAGCAGCACGAGCGAGTCGGAGGGGTGGAAGCCGAGCAGGTGGGGCACGGCGGCGAGGAGGTCGGCGGGGGTGGTGACGTGGGTTCGGGGCATGGGTCGAGGGTGGCGCGGGAGGGTGGGGTGGTGCCACGGGGTTCGGTCGAACTGTGGACAGGTCGGGGGGCTGTGGACAAGTCCGGCCCCACGAGGGCCGACGAGGCGGGAGGGCCGTCCGGAAACCCGCGAGTTCGAGGACTCGGCGGCCAGCAAGGCGAGTGGCGGGAAGACGACGCCGGCGGCGGCGAGCGGCGACGGCGGGCCGGAGGTGGTCGGAGCGGAAGGGCTCAGCAGTCCGGCGCCACGCGGCCGTCCGAGCCCGTGTACACGTAGGCGTCGGAGACGTAGCCCGGTCCGATCCGGTCCCACAGGTCGGTCGTGCCGTACTTGCCGGTGACCGTGGACCCCTTGGCCTGGCAGGAGATCGTCACCGTCGCGCCGTCCGCCACCGACCCCACCGCGGCGTACGACGTGCCCGGCCCCGACCGCACCGTCACGGACGCGCCGCTGTCGGTCCCGATCGTCCCCGCGACCCCCGAGCACGAGTTCCGCGACGTGTAGCTGCGGGTGCCCCAGTACAGCGCCTGCGCCCCGTTGAACACCGCCTTCACGTCGACCCCGTTCAGCCGCTCCTCGAAGTGCAGGTGCGGCCCGGTCGACCCGCCGGTGGACCCGACGTTCCCGATCTGCTGCCCCTGCCGCACCGACTGCCCCACCGTCACCCGCTGCGCGGACAGGTGCGCGTACCGGGTCCGGTAACCACCGCCGTGGTCGAGTTCCACCCACCGCCCGTAACTGGTGGCACCCTCGTTCGCCACCCGCGTCACGGTCCCGCCGGCCGCCGCCACGACCGGGTCACCGTCGTCACCCGAACGGTTGAAATCGACCGAGTTGGCCGGGCTGTGCCCGGTCCGGGTCTGCCCCTCCCACACCTGACCGCACGGGAACGGCAGTTGGAAGGCGGGCGCCGCGGTGGCCTCCCCCTGCACGAGGACGAGGCCCACCAACGGCGCCACCAATGCCACCAGCACACGCTTCATCCGCCACCTCCGCGAGACGCACGACCTGGCCCAGGATCGGACCACGACCGGCCGCGGAGGTGGAAGAGTCACCGGGTGATCACTCGGTGAACAACTATCCAACCGCCTTGCGCAACGCCGAGGGACCGCCCACCACGGGCAGCTCGACCGTCGTCGACGCCAGGTCCAGCGACACGCCCGCACCGGGCTTCGGCCGCAGCGTGTAGTCGTAGTCGCTGGACAGCAGCACGAACTCCACCGCGTGCCCGGCCTTGACGACGTAGTCCTTCGGCTCCAGCTCCACGTCGACCTTGTACTGCTTGCCCGGCTTGACCGGCAGCGTCACCGACGGCGACACCCGGTTCTGCGGATCGGTCCACCCGCGGGTGATCACCCGGCTGGTGCCGTCCGGCGCGCGGTCCACGAGCAGCGCGGTCACGTTCGCCGCCGGCTTGTCGAACGACACGCCCAGCGACACCTTGGCCGTGCCGGAGAACCGGAGGTCGGTCGCGAGCGCCCGGGTGCCGTAGGACAACCGGTTCGGCGACGACGGCAGGTTCGCGAGCGACTCCGCCGTCACGGTCGCGTCGTCGGTCAACGACTCCACCACCGGCCGGTGCGGCTGCGCCAACCCCAGACCGCCCTTGGCCGAACCGCCGGCCGACGGGTAGACCCGCGCGGTGGACGTGCCCGGAGCGGGCCAGTCGGCCTCGTCGGTCCACGTCACGCCGTCCTCGCGCTGGATCGTGGCCTTCGGCTCGCGCTGGATCCCGTTGTCGACGCCGTACAGGTAGTGCGAGAACCACCGGTTGAGCGTCCGCCGCCACTCGACCGACCGCAGCACGTCGGGGTCGGTGTGCCCGGACTGGTGCAGCCAGATCTTGTGCTCGACGCCGTTGCGCCGCAACGCCGCGTACCACTGCGACACGTTCTTGAGCTTCACGTTCCAGTCGTTGAGCCCGTGCACGGCGAGCACCGACGCCCGGACCTTCGACGCGTCCTTGACGTAGTTCCGCTCGTCCCAGAACGCGCTGTAGTCACCGGTCACCCGGTCCTGCTTCTTCACCAGGTCCGCGATGACGGGCTTGCAGATCTCCCGGTCCGCGCGCGTGTAGACGTAGTCCGCCAGCACGTCCAGGTCCTCGCCCTGGTACGTGCCGGGCGCGACCACGGCGCCGTCGGCCCGGTAGTAGTCGTACCAGCTGGAGATCGCCGCGATCGGCACGATCGTCTCCAGCCCGCGCACGCCGGTGGACGCGACCGCGTTGGGCAGGGTGCCGTTGTACGACACGCCCATCATGCCGACCTTGCCGGTGGTCCAGGTCGCCTTGACGTTCTTGCCGTCGGCGTCGCGCGCCGACGCGCGGCCGTTGAGCCAGTCGATGACCGAGCGGGAGCCGATGGTCTCGTTGCGACCGCCCGAGGTCGGGCAGCCGGTGGACTGGCCGGTGCCGAGCGACTCCGCGTACACCACGGCGAACCCGCGCGACACGAAGTAGGCCTCGTACCGGGCCGAGGTGATGCGACCGGCGTTCGGACCGACCGCCGCCGCGATCCGCTCGTCGGCGTCCGCCTTCAGCAGCGAGCCGTCCCGCCGGTCGAGACCGCCGTGCCGGTTCGGCACGTACAGCTCGACGTCGACGTTGTGGTTCGTCACCTCGTTGCCGCCGGAGAAGTACGGGCTGTTGAAGAACACCACGGGCACCTTCAGCCCCTGGTCGGTCGCCTTCTGGCGGACCACCTCGGTGTACACCTCGTCGTCGCGGCCGTCGCGGTCGCTGTCGACCGGCGCGCGCACCCACAGGCTCTCCCGCACCACGTCCGTCGAGCTGAAGACGGGTTGCGCCTCGCCGTCGACGAACACCGGCCCCTCGGCCGCCCGGGCGACCGCGGGCACGAAGCCCAGCGTCACCAGCGCCGCGAGCAGCGCGGTTCTCCGTGCACGTTTCACGCCAACCCCCATCATGTGTAGGACAAGGTCGCTGCGCACCCTCCCGCCCGTCCGCGAGACGTGTCAAGACCGTCCCAAGTCCACTGTGGACGGTGGGCGCAGACCCGACGATCGGCCCTTGACCAGGCACTCGGACCTGTGCAGACTCGGCACGCCACGTGCAGTCCCGGCACGGTCGAGGCGACTGGTCCGGGTGGCCCGCGCCCGGTCGGCGGAACCGTCCACAAAGGACTGGACAGGGTCCGGCCGGTTCACCCGGATGAGTCCAGGGCATGCTCCGGCCCGACCGCATAAGCTGAGTTCATGACGTTGCGCCAGTTCGAGTACCTGGTCACGGTCGTGGACGAGGGGTCGTTCACCCGGGCCGCCGAACTGCTGCACGTGACCCAGCCCGCGCTGTCGCACCAGATCAGGGCCCTGGAGCGGACCGTGGGCACGCAGCTGCTCGACCGGCTGCCCCGCGCCGTGCGACTGACGCCGGCCGGCCGCGCCTGGCTGCCGCACGCCCGCGCCGCGCTCGCCGACGCCGAGCGGGCCGCCACCTCCGCCCGCCGCGCCGCGGGCCTGGAGTGCGGCGAACTGCGCGTCGCCACGGTGTACTCGCTGACCCTCGGCGCGCTGGCGCCCGTGCTGCGGCGGTGGCACGCGCTGCACCCCGACGTGCGGGTGACCCTGTTCGAGCACCGGCACGCGGACGAGCTGCGGGTGGCGATGACCGAGGGCCGGGCGGACGTCGCGGTCGGCCCGGCGCCGACGAGCTGGGCCGGCACCACGACGGTGCTGGGCGAGGAGGAGTTCGTGGTGGTGCTGCCGCCGGACTGGCCCGAGGGCGACACGATCGACCTGTGGTCGCTCAAGGACGTGGGGTGGGTGCACTACGCGCCGACCAACGGCCTGGCCGACGTGGTCGACGCGGCCTGCCTGGCCCGGGGTTTCCCCCCGCGCGCGGCCGTGCGCACCGAGCAGACCGCCGCCGCGCCGGTGCTCGCGGCCGCGGGTCTGGGCCCGGCGCTGGTGCCGCGCAACGTGCTGCCCGCCGGGTTCGACGGTCGCGTGCTGCGGCCCGACCCTCCGGTCCGGCGCGCGCTGGTCGCGTACACGCACCGCGACGCGGACCCGTTGACGACCGCGTTCGTCGCGCTGCTGGTCGAGGCGGGGTGGTCGGTGTGAGGCTCGTGGTGCTGGGCGGCGGCGGGTTCCGGGTTCCGCTGGTGCACAACGCGATCCGGTCCGACGAGCGGATCACCGAGCTGGTCCTGCACGACGTCGACGCGCACCGGCTCGCGGCCGTGCGCGCGGTGCTCGCCGGTGGTCCCCCGATCACCGCGACCACGGACCTGGACGAGGCGCTCGCGGGCGCGGACTTCGTGTTCTCCGCGATCCGGGTCGGCGGGTTGCGCGGACGCGCGGTGGACGAGCGGGTCGCGCACGCGCACGGCGTGCTGGGTCAGGAGACCGTCGGCGCGGGCGGTGTCGCCTACGGCCTGCGCACGGTGCCCGTGGCACGCGACCTCGCCCGGCGGATCGCCCGGCTCGCGCCGGAGGCGTGGGTGGTCAACTTCACCAACCCGGCCGGGCTGGTCACCGAGGCGATGGCGGAACACCTGGGCGGCCGGGTGATCGGCATCTGCGACTCGCCGGTCGGCCTGTGCCGCCGGGTCGCGCGCAAGCTGGGGGTGACCGACCCGGTGTTCGACTACGCGGGCCTGAACCACCTGGGGTGGCTCCAGGGCGTGTCGACCGGCGGCCCGAACCTGCTGCCGGGCCTGCTCGCGGACGACTCCCGGCTGGACTTCGAGGAGGGCAGGCTGTTCGGCGGCGAGTGGTTGCGCGCGCTCGGCTCCGTGCCCAACGAGTACCTGCACTACTACTACTCGACGCGCGAGGCGATGGGCGGCGACCGGGGCGCTTTCCTGCTGGCGCAGCAGGAGCGCTTCTACCGGGGCGAGGTCGACTGGGAGACCACGCGGCTGGAGCGCGAGGCCACGTACATGGCGCACGACCGCGAGGGCGACCGGGACTCGCTGGAGGGCGGCGGGTACGAGCACGTCGCGCTGGCGCTCATGCACGCCCTCGCCGGCGGCGACCCGACCACGCTGATCCTCAACGTGCGCAACGGTTCCACACTGTCCACACTGGACGAAGAGGCCATTGTGGAGGTGCCGTGCGCGGTGGACCGGACGGGGGCGCGGCCGCTGCCGGTGAGCCCGCTGCCCGACCACGCCGGCGCGCTGGTCGCGAGCGTCAAGGCGGTCGACCGGCTGGTGCTGGAGGGCACCCGGTCGGCCGCGCTGAAGGCGTTCGCGCTGCACCCGCTGGTCGACTCGGTGTCGGTGGCGCGCGACCTCCTGGAGGCCTACGCGACCGGGCACCCGGAGCTGGCCTACCTGAGGTGACGGCGCCCCAACGAGTCCGCGCGCCGGGTCGTCTCCGGCAGCCGCACGGTGCACAGCCGCAGCACCTCGGCGCACGCCCGGTCCAGGTCGATCCGGTGCCCCACCGACACGAACACCGGTTTGACGCCGACCCGGGTGCGCAGCGCGCGCCCGACCACCTCGCCGTCGTCCAGCAACGGCGAGCCGGACCCGCGCTCGGGACCCGGCGCGTCGAACGGACCCATCGGCGTCTTCGCGACCCCGATGCTCGGCAGGTCGACCAGCACTCCCAGGTGGCACGCCAACCCGAACCGCCGGGGGTGCGCCAACCCCTGGCCGTCGCACACCAGCAGGTCCGGCGCGACGGTCAGCCGGCCCAGCGCCTCGACCAGCGTCGGCAGCTCGCGGAACGCGAACAGGCCTGACACGTAGGGGAAATCGGCCCGGCCGAGCACCACCGCGGAGTCGACGGTCTCCAGGGTCTCCCGGTCCAGCACGACGACGGCGCCCGCCACCCGGTCGTCGTCCGCGTAGGACACGTCCAACCCGGCCACGTGGCGGGGCGCGAAGTCGGGCGCGGTGGTCGTGGACACCAGCGGCCGCAGGCGTTCCTGCTCCGCGACGGCCTCCTCCGGCGTCGCCGGTGGGCGGTGGACGCCCTCGTGCTCGCTCAACGCCGCCCCCCCTGATCCAGTGGTCGCGCGGAACCCTGCCACGCGCGGCGCGGCCGGTCCACGGCGAGGTCGGCGCACGCCCCGTCGGCCGACCCTGACATCCTGGCGCGGTGTGGAACGGTGACCAGCTCGACCTCGACGCCTACCTGAGCCGGGTGGGCGTCACCCCGACCGACGACCGGACGGCGACCCTGCGCGAGCTGCACCGCGCGCACCTGACGGCGATCCCGTTCGAGAACGCGGACGTCCTGGCGGGCACGCCGATCGCGCTCGACGTGCCGGCGCTCCAGGACAAGCTCGTCACCCGGCGGCGTGGCGGCTACTGCTACGAGCACGCGCTGCTGTTCGCGGCGGTGCTGGAGCGGCTGGGCCACGAGGTCACCGGGTTGGCCGCGAAGGTGCTGCTCGGCCGCACCGGCGACATCGCCCGGACGCACGCCGCGCTCTGGGTGGACCGGCAGTGGCTGGTCGACGTCGGGTTCGGCGGCGGCGGGCTGCTGGAGCCGTTGCCGCTGGTGGAGGACTCGTTCCAGGCGCAGGGCGACTGGACGTTCCGGCTGGACCGCGCGGGCGAGGAGTTCACGCTGGCCTCCTACCAGGGCGACCGGTGGGTGGAGCTGTACGCGTTCACCCGCGACCCTCGCACCCCCGCCGACTACGCGGTGCTCCACCACTTCCAGTCGACGCACCCGACCTCGCCGTTCGTCGGGAGGCTGGTCGTGCAGCGGACGGACGACCACGCCCGCCACACGATCGTCGGCTCCGAGCTGACCCGGGCGACGCCCGACGGCCGGTCGGAGAAGCGCTCCCTGACCGCCGACGAGCGGACCGCCGTGCTGCGCGACGACTTCGGCCTGACCCTGCCTACGGCCACTCGCTGAGCTCGGGCACCTCACCGGTCAGCGCGCCGTCGGGTTCGCGGCCGGCGAGCCACAGCGCGAGGTCCTGGGCCGTACCCTCGACCGCGGCGCCACCGCCGCCCAGCTCCCAGATCCGGTCCACGTCCGTCGCCTTCAGCGTCAGCCCGCCCGCGACCCGGACCGCCAGGAAGTCGACGGCGTGGTCGACGAAGTCGAGCGTCCAGACGACCGGCCCGAGCGCCAGGTCGTGCGCGTGGATCTCCGCCTCGCGCCACGTCGCCTCGGCCGTGCCGAGCAGCGACCCGTCGCGGTAGGTGACCGGCGCGGACCAGTCCTCGACCGCCTTCCACGCCGTCTCGAGCCGGCGCACGGCGTCCGCGACCGCGGTCCGGTGCTCGTCGGCCGACCGGCCCGAGTAGGTCTCGATCTCCAGGTTCCGCTGCGGGCGGCCGCCCGAGTAGACCTCGACCTGCTCGCTGCGGACCGCGTACTCGGCCTGCCGCGCGAGCATGTTCGTGGCGCCCGCGAGGTGCGCGAGCACGTGGCCGCGGGTCCAGTCCGGCAGCCGGGACGGCTCACCCACCTGCGCGTCGGTCAGGCCTTCCAGCAGGCTCGCGAGCCTGCGCAGGGCGTCCAGTGCCTGATCGGGTACGGGCACGACTGCTCCTAATGGTTTGGTGCACTATTTCCGTTAGGCAGCGAACCTAGCGGGATCCACGCACCAAGTCCATTAGAATTACCAGGATGACCCTGGCCCTCGAGTTCGCCGCGACCGTGCGCGGCGGCCGGACCGGCCGGTTCACCGACCTCCTGGCCACCCCGGAGGGATTCGCCGCGTGGGCCGGTCGGCCCGCCGACGACGCGCTGCGCCACCGCGTGGTGACCCTGCGCTGGGCGACCCGGTCGCTGTTCGCCCGGGTCGTCGGACAGCCGGCGGGTCGACCCGACAGCGCGCACCTGCCGGACCCGGCCCGCGCGCTGGAGATCGTCAACGAGGCGGCGGCACGGGCACCGCGCGCCGCGCGGCTGGAGTGGGCCGACGAGCCCGTGCTGACCTACGTGGACACCGCCTCGCCCGACGACCGACTGCTGGCCGACCTCGCCACGGCCGTGATCGAGTTCCTGGGCGGCGAGGCCCGCGCCGACCTGCGCGCGTGCCTCGCCCCCGGGTGCGTGCGCTACTTCGTCAAGGCCCACCCGCGCCAGGAGTGGTGCAAACCCTCGTGCGGCAACCGCGCCCGGGTCAGCCGGCACTACCGGCGCGCGCACGAGGCCTGACGGGCTAGCCCTGGGCGATGTAGGCGGCCAGCTGGTCCTGCCCCGCCTCCAGCTGGCTGATGCGGCTCTTGACGACGTCGCCGATGCTGACGATCCCGACCAGCCTGCCACCGTCCACGACGGGCACGTGGCGGAAGCGGCGCTCGGTCATCACCACGGTCAGGTCGTCCACGGCGTCCTTGGGCGAGCAGGTGAACACCTCGGCGGTCATGATGTCCGCGACGCTCGACCGCAGCAGGTCCGCGCCCGTCTCGTGCAGCCGGCGCACCACGTCCCGTTCGGACACGATGCCCGCGATGCCGTCGTCGCCGACGACCACCAGCGCACCCACGTTGTGCTCGGCCAGCACGGCCACCAGGTGCGCCACGGAGGCTCCCGGTTCGACCGTGGCGACCGCCGTGCCCTTGCTCCGCAACACGTCCGCGATCCTCATGTGGCGCCTCCCTGATCTGCTTAGGCCAGGTGGTACCCCTTGCAGGCTACGGCTTTCCGCCGCGTTGCGGGAGACCGTCTCCCCGGACGGACCACCACTGGGCGGCGCAACCCAGCGCGGTGACCAGCAGCAACGCCACCACCGTCGACCGCAGGTCCACCAGGACGGCCGCCAGCGGCGGCCCGACCGCGAAGCCGAGCGTGCGCAGCAGGTTCGTCACGCCGCCGGAGGTGCCCATCAGCTCGGGCGGCGTGTGGTCCAGGATCGCGGCCGCGTTGGGTCCGGCGAACAACCCGTGCCCCACGCCCAGCAGCCCCATCCGCCAGGCCACGTCCCACGGTCCCGGCTCGCCGTCGAGCAGCAGCAGCGACGCGGTCGCGACCACCGCGACCACCGCGCCGGCCGTCGCCACCCGGGCCGAGCCGAACCGGTCCGCGAGCACGCCCGCCAGTGGCGAGAACACCGCCATCCCGACCGACAGGGACAGCAGCACCAGCCCGACCACGCTCGCGGACCGCTGCGCCAGCAGGTAGGGCACCACGAAGTTCAACGCGCCCACGCCCACGACGATCAACGGCAGCGCGAGCACCGGCGGCGTCAACCGCGGCGCGCGGAACAGCGTCCGCACGGGACGGAGGTCGAACAGCAAGCGCTTGCCCCGCCACGGCAACCCGCCCGGCGTCGGCACGATCGACCGCACCCCCACCCACGCCGCCGCGGCCACCACCGGCAGGTTGATCAGGAACACCGACCGCCAGCCGAACGCGTCGGTCAGCACGCCGCCGAGCGCCGGACCCGCCACCCCGCTCAGCGGGATCAGCGTCAGCACCACGCTCATCGCCCGCGCCCGGTGCTCGGGCCGCACCGAGGAGGCGACGATCGGCATCGTCGTCGCGCCCACCAGGCAGCTGAACACGCCCTGGAGCGCCCGTGCCGCGAGCAGCGCGCCCATCCCGGGCGCGAGCGCGATCAGCAGGCTCGTGACGCCGAACCCGCCGACCGCCAGCAGGAACGCGGGCAGGTGCCCGGCCCGGTCCATCCACCGCCCGGACGGCAGCGCCAGCAGGACCAGCGGGATGTTGTAGGCGAGCAGCACCCACTGCGTCACCGACGGTCCGGCGCCCAGGTCCGCGCCGAGCACCGGCAGCGCGACGGCCACCACGGTCATGTCCAGCGCGGCCAGCACCACCGCCAGCGCGACCGCGACCACCGCGCCCCAGCGGGTGCGCTCGACCGTCGTGGTCACCGGCCCGCCAAACCGGCCAGCAGCGCGCCCAGCACCTGCCGCGACCCGTGGTCCAGCAGGCGGTCGTGCTCGTCGAAGCGGCGGAAGGCCTCGCCCACCACCAGTTCGCCCGCGCGCACGTCCGCGCCGGCCACCGCGAGCACCCGGCGCAGGTCCGCCTGCGCCCACTCCGCGCCGCGCTCGCTCGGCGACGCGCCGATCACCGCCACCGGCTTGCCGGTCAGCACCGCCGCGCCGTACGGGCGCGACGCCCAGTCCAGCGCGTTCTTCAGCTGGCCCGGGATCGAGCCGTTGTACTCGGGTGTCGCGATGAGCAGGGCGTCGGCGTCGGTGATCGCGGCACGCAGGTCCGCGATCGGTTCGGGTTCCGGGCCGTCCTCGGCGTCCTCGTCGAAAGGTGGCACGTGCGCGAGGCCGTCCCACGGCGCGAGTCGCACGCCGGCGGGCAGTTCGTGGCTCGCGGCGACCAGCAGGCGGCGGTTGAACGACTGCTTCCGCAGGCTGCCCGCGATGCCCAGGATCGTGTTCGTCATGGGACAACGGTCGGTCTAAGGCGGGTGCCGGCACATCGGGCGACCGCCCTAGTCGGGCGACCCGGGTGCCTAGTCGAACAGCCTGAGCCGGTGGGCCGCGGCCGCCGCCTCGACCCGGTTCGCCACGCCGAGCTTGCCGAGGATGTTCGACACGTGCACGCTCGCGGTCTTGGCGCTGATGAACAGCTTCTCGCCGATCTCCCGGTTGCCCAGCCCGTCCGCGACCAACCGCAGGATCTGGGTTTCCCGCGCGGTGAGGCCGAGTTTGGCCTGTTCGGCCGGTCCCTCGCCGGTGAGCGGGACGCGGGCGCGGCGGGCCAGGTCGGCGATCTCGGCGCGCAACGGCACGGCGCGCAGCCCGTCCGCGAGCGCGGCGGCGGTCCGCAGCGCCTCGGCCCTGGTCGCGCCGGAGGTGGTGGTGGCGAGGCCGAGCAGGTTCCGCGCGAGCCGGTACGGCTGACCGAGCGCCGCCCACGCCTCGACGGCCTCCGGCCACCGCTCGTGGAACGTGTGCGCCCACGCCTCCTGGACCGGTCCGACGACCCGGATCGGCGCGGGGTGAAGGCCCGCGCGGCGGCCGAGCACGAGCAGTGGCCAGGCGAAGCGGGACAGGTGGTCGAGGTCGGTCCGCTCCAGCGCCTCGCGCACCGGCGTCGCGGCGTCACCGCCGGTCGCCAGGCGGAACTCGACGTCGAGGCGGACGAGTGCGAGCGGGTCCTGGCCGAAGGTGACCCGTTCGGCGAGCGCCTTCGCCTGGCCCAGCGCGTGACCGGCCCGCCCGACGTCGCCCCGGCGCAGGTCCACGACGGCGCACAGGCACAGCAGTTGCGCGTGCTGCGCGGCCGGCGGCGCGTGGTCCAGGGCGTGGTCGACGGTTTCCTTCGCCTCGTCCCAGCGGCCCGCGGCGACCAGCGCGGCGGCGAGGTCGATGGCGTGCACCGCGCCGGAGGCCCGGACGAGGCCGATCTCCCGCGCGGCGCGAAGTCCGCGGCGCGCCAGGGTTTCCGCCCGGTCCAGCCGGCCGTACGCGTGCGCCAGCGAGGACTCGCAGTGCAGCGAGCGGAGGTGCACGCGGTGCGCGGCGACGCGTTCGGCGATGTCCCTGGCCTTCGCGAGCCGGGGCAGCTGGGCGTCGAGGTCGCCCCGGCGCGCGGCGAGCACGGCCAGCGTGATCAGCGCGGCGGCCTCGGACGGGTCGTCTCCCGCGTGGTGCGCCGCGCCCAGCGCCTCGGTCGCGACCCGCTCGGCCTCGTCCGGCAGCGGCACCTCCATCAGCCGGGCGGCCAGCGAGTTGAGCAGGAAACCCCGGATCGGGTGGTTCTCGGGCGCGAGCGCGACGGCGGCCCGGTGGTCGTCCAGGGCGTGCGGCAGCGGGCGCGCGCGGGCCCGTTGCTCCAGCACGGCGGCGAACCGGACGACCTCGCGGTCCCGGTCCAGCAGCGCCAGCAGCTCGGAGGTCAGCGCGACGCCCCGTTCGGGCTCCCCCGCCCGGCACGCGGCCTCGCCCGCGGTCTCCAGCACGGTGGCGCGGTCGACGCCGAGGTGCTCCGCGTGCGACCACAGGTCGAGCACCCGGTCCAGCATGGCGAGCTGCTCGGCGAACGCGAGCGAGTCGCGGGCCTGGCGGGCGGCGCGCCACGCGGCGGTGACGGCGCTTCCCGGGTCGCCCGCGGCGAAGTGGTGGTGCGCGAGTTCGGCGGCCCGGTCCACCGGGAGCGCCTTCGCGTACGCGGCGTGCAGGTCGACGCGTTCGCCCGGCAGCAGTCGCCGGTACACGACGTCGCGGATGAGGGCGTGCCGGAACGCGTAGCCGTCGTCGGTCGGCACCAGCACCCCACCGTCCACAGTGGACCTGACGGCGGTGGTGTCCACGACGGCGCTCAGCACCGCGTGCGACACCCTCGTGCCGGCGACGGCCGCGGCGCGCACGACGGCGGCGGCGTCCGGGTCGAGCCGGTCGACGCGGCTGGCCAGCAACTCCTCCAGCGACGCCTCGGCCGCGCCGTCGAGCAGCGCCTCCACGAACAACGGGTTGCCCTCGCTGCGCGCGAACACCGCCCGCGCCGTCGCGGGATCCGGCTCGTGGCCGAGGATTCCGGCCATCTGGGCGCGGACCTCCTTGGCGGACAGGCGTTCCAGCTCGAACCGGCGGACCCGCGGCACGCGGGACAGCTCGGCGAGCAGCGGGCGCACCGGGTGCGCGCGGAGGAGCTCGTCGGACCGGTAGGTGACGATCACCACCAGCCCGGGAACGGCCTTCTGGTTGCGCACCAGGAAGTCCAGCAGGTCGCGGCTGGAGCGGTCGGCCCAGTGCGCGTCCTCGACGACGAGCAGCACCGGGCGGCGCGCGGACAGCCTGCCGAGCCACGACAGGACGCCCTCGAACAACCTCGGCCGCGCCTCGTCGGTGGTCGCGGTCGGTTCCGCGAGCCCGGGGAGCAGCGGCGCGAGGGCGATTTTCTCCTGCGGCAGCAGGGGGTGGCCGCGCAGGGCGGCGACGAACGGCGCGAACGGCAGGCCGTCGAGCTCCACGCAGCCGCCGCGCAGCACGTGCGCGTCGACGGTCGCGATGAACTCCTCGACCAGCCGCGACTTGCCGACGCCGGCCTCGCCGCCGAGCAGCACCGTCGCGGGCGCGTTGTGGAACGCGCCCGCGAGGTGCCTGGTCTCCTCGGCGCGACCGACGAGGTCGGGACTGGTCAGCTGCGGGCTCATGGCGAGCCCGAGACTAGTCCGTGCTCAGCCGGCGTTGCGCCGGAACAGCCGTCGTCCCACGAAGTCGGCCTGGTGCGGCCGGCCCTGGGTCTGCGCGAGGGACTTGGCCTTGCGGCCGCGACCCCGTCGCTCGGCCCGGTTGGGCACGACCTCGGGCACGGCCTCGGGCTCGCCCGCGGGCTCTTCGGGCTGTTCGGTGCTCTCGTGATCGATCATCGGTCCCTCCAGGGGTGTTCGCGCGCCCCGTTCCCGGGGTGCGCGCTCTACGGGTTCGCGCCGGTCAGCGACGCCGCATGGCGTACTGACGCGGGTTCACGACCACCTGCCGGCCGCGGTCGGGCACCGGGGTGCGGACCGGGCGGGGCTTGGGCGGTTCGTTGCGCATGGTGGGCATGCGTCGCCTCCTCGTCGTTGTCGAGGCGGGCAAGGGCGTCACGGGACCAGGTCCCGTTCACAAGCCGCTAAGGCCACCGGAGAAGGGCGCACGGCGGGCAGAGGCCTCGGCCGGCGCGGAGGGAGAACCCTCAGCTGTAGATCTGGAAGAACATGGGAGGGACGCTACCCCGCCCCGCGCGTCCGGCCAACCGATTAAAGTCCCGGTCCTCCCCGGGCCGGGTTCAGGGCGCGGGCGTCGGCGGGAGTTCGGCGATCTCCACGACCTCGCCGTCGATCACCAGCGGGTCCGCCTCCGCAGGCGTGCGGTCGCCGAAGAAGCGGTGCGCGAACGCGCCGACGGCCCGGGTGGTGAGCGCGTCGAAGCTGCCGCCGATCACGCCGCCGACGAACGGGACGCCCTTGGCCAGGGTGATGCCCGCCCGGGTGGTCGTGTACTTCGCCAGGAGCGTGAAGCCGACCCGCTTGTTGATCTCGGTGATGACCTTCGCCGGGATGCGCTCGATCAGGCTCATGGTCAGCTTGGCGCCGAACCGGATGCCGGCCTTCTTCAGCACCTCGGTGCCCGCGTTGCCCAGCAGGCACACCAGGATCGCGGTCTGCACCTCGTCGCTGTCCAGGTCGTGCCCGTGCACGGCGGCGATCGACGCGATCAGGTGCGTCTGCACGAGGTAGGACGCCGCCACGTTGGCGGGCAGCGTGATCGGGAGCGTGATGAGCCCGCCGACGTTCGTCGCGAAGCCCTGCAACCCGGCCGCGGTGACGTGCGTGCGCACGAGGTGCCGTACCGCCTCGTCGCGATCCCGCGTCGCCAACTCCTCGGCCGCGGTGTCCGCCGCGCCCTTGAACGGCCCGAACCCGTTGATCCCCACCCGCAGCAGGTGGTCCACCGCGCCCTGCTGCGCCCTGGTCAACGCACCCGAAGACTCCATGCACCGAGGTTAGCGCGCCACGACCGCGGCTAAACCGGAACGCCGTGCTCCAGGTACCGGGTGCCGCCCGCGTCCAACGCCGCCAGCGCGCCCGCGAGCCGCCGCGCCAACCGCGGGATCAGCCGCCCGGCCAGCCCGTCCACCGGCACGAACTCGCACGAGCGCAGCTCCGCCTCCTGGAGCACGATCGGGGTCGAGGGCTCCAGCACGCCGCCGTCGAACACGAACAGCACCCGCTCCTGCGGCCCCGCCGGCGCCCAGTCCACCACCAGCAGCGGACCGGGCGTCACGACCAGGCCCAGCTCCTCCCGGACCTCCCGCGCACACGCCTCGCTCGGAGTCTCCCCCGCCTCGACCACGCCGCCGGGGATGTCCCAGTGGTCCTTGTAGGTCGGCTCGACGACGAGCACCCGCCCCGAGGGGTCCCGGAACAGCGCGCCCGCCGCCGCCAGCACCTCAGACACCCGACGTCAGCACGAGGTCGTCCACCTTGCCGTCCGGCTCCGCGACGACCTTCTTGTTCCGCCGGTTGCGCTTCTCCAGGTACGTCGCGAGCCACGTGAGCAGCAGGCACATCGTGATGTACATGGCCGCCACGGCGATCGTCAGCGGCACCAGCGGCCGACCGAACTGGCCCTGCGTGCCGAGGAAGCGCGCGTAGTAGAGCAGCTCCTCGTAGGTGATGATGAACCCGAGGGCGGTGTCCTTGAGCAGCACCACGAGCTGGCTGACGATGGTCGGCAGCATCGCGCGCAGCGCCTGCGGCAGCAGCACCAGGACCATGACCTGCGTCTTGCGCATGCCCAGCGCGTACGCGGCCTCGGTCTGGCCGCGCGGCAGGGACAGCACGCCGGCCCGGAAGATCTCCGCCAGCACCGAGCCGTTGTACAGCATCAGCGACAGCACCACGGCGGTGAACGGCGAGAACTTGATCCCCGCCGTCGGCAGGCCGTAGTAGAAGAAGAACATCATGATCAGCAGCGGGATCGCGCGGAAGAACTCCACCACGACCGTCGCCGGCACCCGCCAGAACGCGTGGTCGGACAGCCGGCCGGCCGCGAACACCGCGCCGAACACCAGGGCGAGGACCGCGCCCAGCGCGAACGCCTTGAGCGTGTTGCCGAGCTTGTCCAGCAGTTCGAGCTGGATCGTCTCGTACTGGATCCACTCCCACATGCGCGGCTCGAACTGGCCGCTGTCGTAGAGGCGGTAGACCACGTAGCCGACCAGCGCGCCGACCACCGCGACGCCGACCACGGCGAGCAGGCGGTGCCGCAGCCGCGCGCGCGGACCCGGCACGTCGAACAGGACGGAGGCGCTCATCGGGCCACGCTCCAGCGCTTCTCGAGGCTGCGCTGCACCAGCGTCAGCGGGATCACCAGCACGATGAAGAACAACGCCACCCAGGACAGCGTGACCAGCATGTCCGCGCCCTGCTCGCTCAGCGAGTCGCGGATCGAGCCCGCCTCGGTCACCGAGAAGCCGGCCGCGACGGTGGTGTTCTTCAGCAGCGCGATCAGGGTGCTGACCAGCGGCGGCACCACCGAGCGCAGGGCCTGCGGGAGCACCACGCTGCCGATCATCTGGCCGAAGGTCAGCCCGAGCGCGCGAGAGGCCTCGGCCTGGCCCACCGGCACCGTGTTGATGCCCGAGCGGACCACCTCGCAGATGAACGCCGAGGTGTAGAGGGTGAGCGCGACGACCGCACCGACGAACGGGTTCAGCTGGAGGATCTTCAGCAGCGGGTAGGCGAACGCGAAGAAGAAGAACACCAGCGTGAGCGGGGTGTTGCGGAGCAGCGTCACGTAGGTGGTGGCCGCGATCCGGAACACCGGCACCGGGCTCACCCGCAGCATGGCGAGGATCGTGCCCAGCACCAGCGACCCGACCGCGGACAGCAGGAACAGCTGGATCGTCGTGAGGAACCCGTGGAAGAACAGGGGCAGGTGGTCGGTCAGGACGCTCATGGGACTACCTCGCCGGTGGATGTCGTGCGAGTGGCCGGTGTCCCGCCCCGGTCGAGCGGGTCACCGGCCACGGTCGCGCTTTCAGTAGCGGTCGATGACCGGCTTGGTGGCCGGGCTGCCGGACTTGCCCAGCGTCGCGTCGTAGATGTTCTGCCAGTCCGAGCCGGAGATGGCCGCTTCCAGGATGTCGTTCACCTTGTCGCGCAGCGGCTTGTCGTCCTTGGCCAGGCCCACGCCGTACGGCTCGGTCGAGAACGGCTTGCCGACGACCTTGAACTTGTCCTTCTCCTGCGCGGCGTAGCCCTTGAGGATCGCGTCGTCGGTGGTCACCGCGTCGACCGCGCTCTCGGCCAGCTTGGCCACGCACTGCGAGTAGTTCTGGTACTCGGTGATGTTCTCGGGCTCGGTGAGGTTCTCGTCCTTGACCCGCTTGATCGGCGTCGAGCCGGTCACCGAGCAGACCTTCTTGCCCTTGAGGGTCTCCTTGCCGGTGATCGAGTTGTCGTCCTTGCGGACGAGCAGGTCCTGGCCGGCGGTGAAGTACGGACCCGCGAAGGCGACCTTCTCCTTGCGCGCGGCGTTGATCGTGTACGTGCCGACGTAGTAGTCCACGTCGCCGTTGATCAGGGCCTGCTCGCGACCGGCGGAGGCGATCGCCTTGTACTCGATCTTCGACTCGTCGAAGCCGAGCTTGGCCGCGATCAGCTTCGCGATCTCGATGTCGAAGCCGCTGTACTTGTTGGTCGTCGCGTCCTTGAACCCGAGGCCCGGCTGGTCCTCCTTGACGCCGATGACGACCTTGCCGCGCGACTTCATCCGGTCGAACGTGGCCGAGCCCTGGACCGTGACGTTGTTCTCCACGGCCTGCGTGGGCGCCGGGGTGGAGCTGCCGGGGGTGCCCTCCTTGCCGCACGCGGTCAGGGCGAGGCCGCCTGCCAGCAGAACCACCGCAAGGGTGCGAACCCTCATCGTCCTTCTCCTGCTCTTCGTCGGGTCGTGCGACGCCACGCTGCGCGCCGCGTCGTGGGACTTCAGTGCGTCAGGATCTTGCCAAGGAAGTCCTTCGCGCGGTTGGACTTCGGCGCGGAGAAGAAATCCTCCGGCGTGGAGTCCTCGACGATCTCGCCGTCGGCCATGAAGACGACCCGGTCCGCGGCCTTTCGGGCGAACCCCATCTCGTGGGTGACCACGAGCATGGTCATGCCCTCCTTGGCCAGCGTGGTCATCACGTCCAGCACCTCCTGGACCATCTCCGGGTCCAGCGCGGAGGTCGGTTCGTCGAAAAGCATGACCTTGGGACGCATCGCGAGCGCGCGGGCGATCGCCGCGCGCTGCTGCTGACCGCCGGAGAGCTGGGCCGGGAACTTGTCGGCCTGGTTCGCGATGCCCACGCGCTCCAGCAGCTCCATGGCCGTCCGGCGCGCCTCGGCGGCGGGCGTCTTGCGGACCTTCACCGGCGCGAGGGTCACGTTCTCGACAATGCTCTTGTGCGCGAACAGGTTGAACGACTGGAAGACCATGCCGACGTCGGCGCGCAGCCGGGCGAGCTCCCGGCCCTCGGCGGGCAGCGGCTGGCCGTCGACCTCGATGGTGCCGGAGTCGATCGGCTCCAACCGGTTGATCGTGCGGCACAGCGTCGACTTGCCGGACCCCGACGGCCCCAGCACCACGACGACCTGGCCTTTCGGCACCTCCAGCTGCACGCTCTTGAGCACGTGCAGAGGGCCGAAGAACTTGTCCACGCCCGCCATCCGGATCATCGGCGGGGCAGGGGTGGCGGGAGTCATCGAATCCTCCAGGAGGGTTCTCGAGGGATGGCGGAAACCTAGGTGCGCGCCACCACACCAGTCCAGGCGGTTGGGCAAGACTTAGGGTCTCAACTCTGTCACAGGCCGTCGACGTTCCAGGGGAGGGCGCAGGTGCGTGTGTTGTTGGTCGAGGACGACGACCGGGTCGCGGACGCACTGGTGCCGGCCCTGACGCGAAGAGGTTTCACAGTAGACCGGCAGGCCACCGGGCGCGGGACGCTCGACCGGTTGACGGGTGTCGACGTGGTCCTGCTCGACCTGGGCCTGCCCGATGTGGACGGTGTCACGCTGTGCCGCAACATCCGGGCCGCGAGCGACGTGGCGATCATCGTGGTGTCGGCGCGCGGCGAGATCGACGACCGGATCCTCGGCCTGCACGCGGGCGCCGACGACTACCTGGTCAAACCCTACGACGTCGGCGAGCTGGTGGCGCGGGTGCACGCGGTGCGCAGGCGGCGCGGCGACCCGCTCGACCCGCGCGGCGGCGAGGTGATCGAGGTCGCGGACGTGCGGGTGGACCTGGCCCGGCACGAGGTCACCGTGGCGGGCGAGGTGGTCACCCTGGCGCGCAAGGAGTTCCAGGTGTTCGCGCTGATCGCCGCCGCCGGTGGCGCGGTGTGCACCCGGGAGCGCATCCTGCACGAGGTGTGGGGCCGCACCTGGCCGGGCGCGAACCGGACCCTGGATGTGCACGTGGCCACGCTGCGGACCAAGCTCGGCCGCCCGTCGCTGGTGGAGACGGTGCGCGGTGTCGGGTACCGGCTGAACGGGGGCTGACCGGGTGCGGACGCGACTGCTGGGCACCGTCGTCGCGCTGGTCGTGCTGCTGCTCGTCGGCCTCGGGTTCCCGCTGGGGCGCGGGCTGGCCGCGGCGGACCAGCAGGAGGTGTTCCTCGACCGGCTGACCGACACGAGCCGGTTCGCCTCGGTGGCGCAGCGGCCGTTCATCGACGACCAGCCCGACGTGGTGACGAGCGAGCTGAAGCGCTACGAGGAGCTGTACGGCATCAAGGTGGCGCTGCTGAGCCGGGAGAGCGTGGTGGTCGCCTCCTCCTCGCCGGTCGACCTGTCCGCGCCCGCCGTGTCGGACATGGTCGGCGGCGCGCTGGCCGGGCGGCAGCCGAGCGCGCCCGAGCTGTTCATGCCGTGGGACACCGACGACCTGGTGCTGGCCGAGCCGGTGCTGGTGGACGGCGAGGTGCGCGGCGCGGTGGTGACCTTCTCGCCGACCGCGAAGACCCGGACCCGGGTGCTGGTGGCGTGGGGCGTGCTGGTCGGCATCGGGCTGCTGGCGCTGGCGCTCGCGGTGCTCGCCGCGCTGCCGCTGGTGGAGTGGATGCTGCGCCCGGTGCGCCGGCTGGACGAGGCGACCGGCGAGCTGCTGGGCGCCGTGGTGTCCGGCCGGCCGGTGCCGCCGGTGGGCTCGTCGTCGGGACCGCCGGAGCTGCGCCGGCTGTCCCGGTCGTTCGACCAGATGGCCGCCAACGTCACCGACGTGCTGGCCGCGCAACGCGCGTTCGTCGCCGACGCGTCACACCAACTCCGCAACCCGTTGACCGCGCTGAAACTCCGACTGTCCAACCTGGAGGGTCACGTGCTGCCGGACGCGGTCGAGCACCAGACGGCCGCGCTGGAGGAGGCGGACCGGCTCAACCGGATCCTGGACGAACTGCTCGTGCTGGCCCGCGAGGAGTCCGCGTCGGTCGCGCCGGTCGCGGTGGACCTGGACCGGACCGTCGCGGGCAGGCTCACCGCGTGGCAGCCGGCCGCCGCCGCGAAGGGCGTGCACCTGGTGCTGGACGGCGAACCCGGCGGCGCGGTGCTCGCGACCGTGCGCGGCGCGGAGTCGGTGCTGGACGCGTTGTTGGACAACGCGCTCAAGTTCACCGGCGAGGACACCCTGGTGCACGTCGACGTCCGGCGGGGCGACACGGCCGTCACCCTGACCGTGCGCGACGAGGGTCCGGGGTTGCCCGAGGCCGACCTGGAGCGCGCGTTCGACCGGTTCTGGCGCTCGCCCGCGCACCAGAACGTCCAGGGCTCGGGCCTCGGCCTCGCGCTGGTGCGGCAGATCGTGGAACGGGTCGGCGGCTCGGTGCGGCTGAAGGCGCCGGCGGGCGGCGGGCTGACCGTCGTGGTGGTCTACCCGGCCGCGTGAGGACCTACACCTTGGCGTCGCGGTAATAGCGGATCGCGCCGGGGTGCAGCGGCACCGGCGTGGTCTCGATCGCCGAGCGCACCTCGATCGACCGCGCGACCTTGCTGGCCGTCAGCAGGTCGGCCTGCGCCTGGAACAGCCCGCCGGTCAGCGCCTGCGCCACGTCGTCCGACACCTCGTCGTTGACCAGCAGGAAGTTGCGCACCACCAGCGTGATGATCGGGCCGGTGGACAGCTGGTAGGTGGACGCGGGCAGGGTCGCCGACCCGTAGACGGGGAACTTCGCGCGCAGCTTCGGCAGCACGTCGGACAGGTCCAGGATGCGCAACTGCACCTTCGCCGACAGGTCGGTGATCTGCCTGGTCGGGATGCCGCCCGACCAGAAGAACGCGTCCAGCGCGCCCGCCTCCATCGCGGCGACGCTGGCGTTGATGTCGAGCAGTTGCGCGGCGATGTCGGTGACCGGGTCGACGCCGGCCGACGCCAGCACCCGCTCGGCGATCACCTTCGTGCCCGAGGTCTTCGCCCCGACCGACACCCGCAGCCCGCGCAACTCCGCCACCGTGCGCGCCGACAGGTCGGCGCGCACCACGACCTGGGTGTAGTCGTCGTGCATCCGGGCCAGGGCGTACACCCGGTGACCGGTGCCCTCGGCGGCGTCCAGCGTCGTCGCGGCCACGTCGGCCTGCGCGAACCCGACCTGGGCCCGCCCGTCGCGCAGCCGGTCGAGGTTGTCGACCGCGCCCGCGGTCTCCTGCACGTCCACCGCGCCCACGCCGACGTCGCGCACCCACGCCGTGGCCAGCGCCTGGGACAGCGAGTTGTAGACGCCGCCCGCGCTGCCGGCCGCGATCGCCAGTCTGACCTGGCCGAAGTCGGTCGAGCACGCCGTCAGGGCCAGGGCGACGAGGGCCAGCACGACACCCGTCGCGCGCACCCGCAGCAGCGTTACCGACACCCGGGCATCGTCGCACGTCGACGCTCTACCCTGGAGCCGACGGAAGGACAAGGTGCAGTGACCCGCAAATACCAGATCCGCACTTTCGGGTGCCAGATGAACGTGCACGACTCCGAACGCCTCGCCGGGATGCTGGAGGAGGCCGGTTACGCGCCCGCCGGCGCCGACCACGCCCCCGACCTGGTGGTGTTCAACACGTGCGCGGTGCGGGAGAACGCCGACAACAAGCTCTACGGCACGCTGGGGCACCTCGCGCCGGCCAAGACCGCGAACCCGGACATGCAGATCGCGGTCGGCGGCTGCCTCGCGCAGAAGGACCAGGGCGAGATCGTCCGGCGCGCGCCGTGGGTCGACGTGGTGTTCGGCACGCACAACATCGGGTCGCTGCCCGTCCTGCTCGAACGCGCCCGGCACAACCGGGAGGCGCAGGTCGAGATCCTGGACTCCCTGGAGACCTTCCCGTCCACGCTGCCCGCGCGCCGCGACTCGGCCTACTCGGGCTGGGTGTCGGTGTCCGTCGGGTGCAACAACACCTGCACGTT
Organism: Actinosynnema sp. NPDC020468; assembly: GCF_040642015.1. NCBI lineage: Bacteria > Bacillati > Actinomycetota > Actinomycetes > Pseudonocardiales > Pseudonocardiaceae > Actinosynnema > Actinosynnema sp. NPDC020468. The sequence goes on along the minus strand of NZ_JBFAEO010000014.1, from coordinate 86,713 downwards.
CTGCATCGTCCCGGCGTTGCGCGGCAAGGAGAAGGACCGCCGGCCGGGCGAGGTGCTCGCCGAGGTGCAGGCGCTGGTGGCCGAGGGCGTGCTGGAGGTGACGCTGCTGGGCCAGAACGTCAACTCCTACGGGGTGGAGTTCGGCGACCGGTACGCGTTCGGCAAGCTGCTGCGGGCGTGCGGCGACGTCGACGGGCTGGAGCGCGTGCGGTTCACCTCGCCGCACCCCAAGGACTTCACCGACGACGTGATCACGGCCATGGCCGAGACGCCGAACGTGTGCCACCAGCTGCACATGCCGTTGCAGTCGGGCTCGGACCGGCTGCTCAAGGAGATGCGGCGGTCCTACCGGTCGGCGAAGTACCTGTCGATCCTGGAGAAGGTGCGCGCGGCGATGCCCGACGCGGCGATCACCACCGACATCATCGTGGGCTTCCCCGGCGAGACCGAGGAGGACTTCCAGGCCACCCTCGACGTGGTCCGCGAGTCCCGGTTCAGCAGCGCGTTCACCTTCCAGTACTCCAAGCGCCCCGGCACGCCCGCCGCGTCGCTGCCCGACCAGCTGCCCAAGCAGGTCGTGCAGGAGCGCTACGACCGGTTGGTGGCGCTGGTCAACGACCTGGCGTTCGCGGGGAACCGGGAACAGGTCGGCCGGCGGGTCGAGGTGCTGGTGGCCCGGGGCGAGGGTCGCAAGGACGCGGAGACGCACCGGTTGTCCGGCCGCGCCCGCGACGGGCGCCTGGTGCACTTCACCCCCGGCCCGGCCGCGATCCGACCGGGTGACGTGGTGGAAACCGTGATCACCTACGCCGCGCCGCACAACCTGATCGCGGACGGCGAGGTGCTGTCGCACCGGCGGACCCTCGCGGGCGACCGCTCCGAGGCAGGTGTCACGCCGAAGACGCCCGGTGTGACGCTGGGGCTGCCCTCGTTCGGCCGGCCCGCGCCGCTGCCCGCCGTGACCGGCGGGTGCGCCGTCGGATGAGCGACGAGTTCTCCGGACTGCGCCGCGAGATCGACGAGGTGGCCCGGTCCGCGGCCAGGCGCTTCGACCCCGGTGCCGGCGCGTTGCTGATCGCGGTGGCGGTGCTGGTGGTGCTGGTGTCGTACCTGCTGCCGTGGGTCGGGCCGGACAACGGCCTGAACGTCCTGCTGGGCACCGCGCCCCTGATGCCGAAGGTCTTCTCGTGCGCGGCGCTGGTGTCGGGGGTGCTGCTGCCCGCCCTGACCCTGGCCCTGCGCCGGTGGGCGCTGGCGTGGACGTGCGCCCTGACGGCGTTCGCGACGGCCTTCACCGGCGTCCTGTCGATCTGGACCACCCAAACCACCACCAGCCACCACCCGGGCCCAGGCCCGGGCGCGGGCCTGATCGTGGCGGTCCTGGCGATAGCCGTCCTCCTGGTGAAGTGGCTGAAAATAGCCGCCTCCCGCCCCCACCTGCCCTGACCACCACCGTGCCCGCCTGACGCCCCACGAACGCCCGCATCCGTACTCGGACGCGATCCGAACGCCACGCCACCGCACCGCACCGCACCGCACCGCACCGCACCGGTGAGGATTGTTGAACAATAGAGCCAACCCATCGTTCAACAATCCCCATCGACCGACCTGCCTCCCACCGACGCGCTGACGTATCGTTGAATCATTGAATTGTCCGATCGTTGAACGATCGGACAATTTCCGGACTAACGCGCGAGGGCGTGCCGTCGGGCGGTTCGGCAAGGACGTGCGGAACCAGGTGTCGGCGGGGCGCCAATGCCTGCGGTGCGCTGTCCGGGCGAGGGGCGCTCGGGGTGACTCGGCAGGCGGAGCCGGGCGCGCGGCAGGCCGCCGGGCGTGGAGGAACAGCGCTGAGCAGCCGAAGGCCGCCGAGCGGCGAGAAGAACACCTGGCCCACGATCGCCGCCGGCCAGCCGGAACGCACCGGTGGCGAGAGGCGTTCGCGGTCACTTGGCAGAGGAAGCCAGCGCGCGGCAGGCCGCCGGGCATGGAGGAACAGCGCTGAGCAGCCGAAAGCCGCCGGGCGGCGAGAAGAACACCTGGCCCACGACCGCCCCCCGGGCGGCCGAAATGCACCGGTGGCGATAGGCGTTCGGGGCCACTTGGCAGAGGAAACCGACGCGTGCCAGGCCCGCGCGCGGCAGGCCACCCGGCACGGTGAAAGCCCGCTGGGCAGCCGAAAGCTGCCGGGCGGCGAGAAGGACACCTGGCCCACGACCGCCGCCGGCCAGCCGGAACGCACCGGTAGCGAGAGGCGTTCGCGGTCACTTGGCAGAGGAAACCGACGCGTGGCAGGCCCGCGCTTGGCAGGCCACCCGACACGGGGAAAGCCCGCCGGGCAGCCGAGAGCCGCCGGGAGGTGAGGACTACTGGCCGATGGCGGCCGGCGGGCAGCCGAAGGCCATCGGGCCGTTGAAAGGGCGCCGGGCAGTTGCAAGCCGCCGGCCAGTTGCAGGCCGTCGGGCAGTTGCAGGCCGCCGGGCAGCCGAAAGCACCGGGCGGTGAACGCCAGGCCGTTGAAGGCACCGGGCCGTTGCGAGGTCTCCGCGGCCGGAGTTCGAGCCGGCGGAACCCGGATACGGCGAAGGGCGGGACGCTGGGAGCGCCCCGCCCTTCGACCGGTCACGCACTAGCGGGACGCTACCGCCTGTTCGGCGGCGGCCAGCCATTCGCGCCACTGCTTGGCCTGGGCCTCGGCCTGCTCGGCCCGGCGCTTGTCGCCCGACGCGCGGGCCTTCTCGGCCTGCGCCTCGAACTGCTCCACGCGCTCGCGGAACTGGGCCACGCGGGCCTCGGCCTCCGGGTCGGACCGGCGCCACTGGGCGTCGACCGCGCCGCGCACCTTCTCCTCGATGGAGCGCAGCTTGCCCTCCAGGTCGCGGACCCGCTCGCGCGGCACCTTGCCGATCGCGTCCCAGCGCTCCTGGATCTTGTACAGCTGCGCGCGCGCGGCTTCCAGGTCGTGCGACGGGTCGATGTGCTCGGCCTCGGCGAGCAACTCCTCCTTCAGCTTCGCGTTCGTGGAGAACTCCGCGTCACGCTCGCTGAACGCGTCCGACCGACGCGCGAAGAAGGCGTCCTGCGCCGCCCGGAACCGCTGCCACAGGGCGTCGTCGGCCTCCTTGGGCGCACGCCCGGCGGCCTTCCACTCGACCATGAGGTCCTTGTACCGACCGGCCGTGGGACCCCAGTCGTCGGAGGTGATCAGCCGCTCGGCCTCGTCCACCAACTCCTGCTTGCGGTTCTTCGCCACGCCGCGCTGCCGGTCGAGGTCGGCGAAGTGCGAGCCGCGCCGCCGGTTGAACGCGTCGCGCGCCTTGGAGAACCGCCGCCACAGCTGCTCGTCGGTCTTGCGGTCGACGCCCCGGATGGTCTTCCACTCGTCCAGGATCGTCCGCAGCCGATCGCCGGCCGCCTTCCACTGGGTGGACTCGTTGGCCAGCACCTCGGCCTCTTCGACCAGCTCCAGCTTCCGCGCGCCCGCCGCCGCCCGCGCCTCGTCCTTGGCCGCCTTGGCGGCCTCCAGGCCCTCCTCGGCCTTGACCAGGACGAACTCGACCCGTGCCGCCAACGCCGCCAGGTCGCCGACCACGGCCGCCTCGGCCAGGGACTCCTGGACGTGCTTCGCGCTGGTCAGCGCGTGCTTCGGGTCACCCGCCCCGGACGACAGCCGCGTCACCAGCAGCTCGACCTCGGTGCGGATGTCGTCGAACCGGCGGGCGAAGTGCGCCAGGCCCTCGGCCGGCTCACCCGCCTGCCAGGAGCCGACGGCCCGCTCCCCCTCGGCGGTCTTGACGTAGACGGTGCCGTCCTCGTCCACTCGCCCCCAGCGGTCAGGGTGGTCCGACGCCACGGGGACCGGTGGCGGCGCCGTCACCGGCGTGCTCTCCACCTTGGTCTCCTCGACCACCGCCCCCGCCCCACTGTCGCCAGTGGTTCCCGGTGTCGCCTCGTGCTCCGTCATCGCCGGCTTCCTCCTCGCCTGCCCACTTCGTGGTGCCCGTGCCGACCACGGGCGCCCCGCCTGAAGGCGGGGCCCAGCACCCGGGTACCGCGCGACCTCGTCAGTCCCCAGTACCCCGCGCGCATTCAAACAGGTCAGGGCCGACCTCGGTACTGGTGGTGGCCGATGAGTAGCGTGGATTCCCATGATCTCGCGTGTCGCCGTCGTGCCGCACCCGCCACTTCTCGTTCCCGAACTTGTCACCGGGGCGGTGCCGGAGACCTCGCCCGTCCGGTCGGCCTGCCTTGCCGCAGCACGGGATTTGGCCGCGCACGCGGACGACTGGGTGGCCGTGGCGGCGGACCCCGCCGGGCCGAGCCTCATTCGAGATGTAACAGGTACGTTTCGGGGCTTCGGCGTGGACGTGCCCGTGACGCTGTCCGACACGTCGTCCTCTGTGGAACCCGGGTTGCCGCTCCCGGTTCTCCTCGCCGGGTGGTTGCGGGCGCAGGTCGGCGCGCGCAGCGTGCGCGTCCACCTCGTGCCGCCGGACCTTCCGCTCGCGGACTGCCTGGCGCTGGGCGCGGAACTCGGTCCGGAACGCGCCCTGCTGGTGCTGGGCGACGGGTCGCACCGGCACGGCGAGCAGGCCGTCGGCCGGCCGGACGACCGGGCGGGCGCGTTCGACGAGGGCGTCCGCGCGGCGCTGGCCGCCGCCGATCGGGACGCGCTGGCCGCGCTGGACCCGGTGCTCGCCGCCGAGTTGGGCGCGCGGGGCCGGGCGGCGTGGCAGGTGCTGGCGGGCGTGCCGGGCGACTGGCGGTGCGCGCGGTCGGAGTTCCTGGCCCCCTTCGGGGTCGGGTACCACGTCGCGGTCTGGGAGGCTTGAGCCCGTGAACTCCCCCGTACCCGTCGCCGTCGTCGGACCCACCGCGACCGGCAAGTCCGACCTCGCCGTGCGGCTCGCGCGGGAGCTGGGCGGCGAGGTGGTCAACGCGGACGCCATGCAGCTCTACCGCGGCATGGACATCGGCACCGCCAAGATCACCCCGGACGAGCGCCGCGGCGTGCCGCACCACCTGCTCGACGTGCTGGACGTGACCGAGACAGCGTCGGTGGCGGGCTACCAGCGGGAGGCGCGGGCGGTGCTGGAGAAGCTCCTCGACGCCGGCCGCCCGCCGGTGCTGGTCGGCGGCTCCGGCCTCTACGTGCAGTCGGTGCTGGACGACCTGGTGTTCCCCGGCACCGACGACCGGATCCGGGCGCAGCTGGAGAACGAGCTGACCGTGTTCGGCGCGGAGGTGCTGCACGGCAGGCTGGCCCAGCTGGACCCGGCGGCGGCGCTGGCGATCCTGCCCAGCAACGGCCGGCGGGTGGTGCGCGCGCTGGAGGTCATCGAGCTGACCGGGCGGCCGTTCTCCGCGACCCTGCCGAAACCGGGCCCCGCGCGCTACGGCACGGTGCTCGTCGGCCTGGACCGCGAGGTGTCCGAACTGGACTCCCGGGTCGACGCCAGGGTGACCCGGATGTTCGACGCGGGCCTGGTCGAGGAGGTTGAAAGGCTCGTCGCCGACGGCCTGCGCGAGGGCCGCACCGCCTCCACCGCGCTCGGCTACCAGCAGGTGCTCGCCGCGCTGGAGGGCCGGACGAGCCTCGCCGACGCCGCGACCCTGACCGCGCAGGGCACCCGCCGCTTCGTCCGCCGCCAGCGCTCCTGGTTCCGCCGCGACCGCCGGATCACCTGGTTCGACGCCGGCTCGCCGACCCTGTTCGAGGACGTCCTGGCCCACGTCCGCCGGTAGTCGCACACGTGCAACCGGTCCTGCGTGCGTGCACGTACGCTGGTGGGCGTGGGGATCGAGTTTCTGAAGGGCCACGGCACCGAGAACGACTTCGTGCTGCTGCCCGACCCGGAGGGCCTGCTGGACCTGACCGAGGAGCGCGTGCGCGCGCTCTGCGACCGGCAGCGGGGTCTGGGCGCGGACGGCGTGCTGCGGGTCGTGCGGCCCGACCTGGGCCCGTGGTTCATGGACTACCGCAACGCCGACGGCTCGATCGCCGAGATGTGCGGCAACGGCGCGCGGGTGTTCGCGCACTACCTGGTCGAGGAGGGCCTGGCGCCGGCGGGCGAGTTCGTCATCGGCACCCGGGGAGGCCAGCGCGAGGTGACCGCGCACGGCGACGGCACCGTCACCCTCGACATGGGCCCGGCCCGGGTCACCGGCACGTCGACCGCGTCGGTCGGCGGCGTGGTGTTCCCCGGTGTCGCGGTGGACGTCGGCAACCCGCACCTGGCCTGCGTGACGACCACCCCGGTCGCCGGCCTGGATCTCAGCGCGCAGCCCGGCTACGACCCGGCCGTGTTCCCCCACGGGGTGAACGTGGAACTCGTGAACGTGCTGGGCGACGGCGCGCTGCGGATGCGCGTCCACGAACGCGGAGTGGGTGAAACCCGGTCGTGCGGCACCGGCACCGTCGCCGCGGTCGCCTCCTGGCTGCACGGCGAGGGCCGGCACACCGGCAAGGCCACTGTGGACGTCCTCGGTGGACAGGTGACCGTGGTGGTCGAGGAGCAGACCAGCACACTGACCGGTCCGGCCGTGCTCGTCGCGCGCGGCGAGCTCGACCAGGCGTGGTGGGACGCGATCAAGCCCGACTAGAGCCCGTAGGCCTCCAGCTTCCCCAGTCGATCCACCGACACCACCTCGGGCTGCGACGTCGGCGCGGTGCAGCACACGAGCGTGTCCCGGACCACGGCCACGGCGAAGCACGGCTGGCTGGTCTCCACCCGGCGCGCCACGCGCCCGTCCACGACCAGGAACGCCGCGGCCTGGAGTGCCGGCGCGACCCACACGCCGTCCTCGTGCACCGCGATGCCGTCCGGCGCGACGCCGTGCCCGCGCAGGTCGGCCCACACCCGCCGGCCGGACAGCGACCCGTCGGCGGCCACGTCGAACGCGGTCAGCCCGAACGCCAACGTCTCGGCCACCACCAGGGTGTCGCCGAGGAAGCCCATGCCGTTGGGGAACGCCAGGTCCTCGCACACCACCGACACCGCGCCGGTGGGCGACACCAGCGCGAGCGCGGCGGTGGGCGGCCGGTAGTCGGGCGCGAGCAGTGCCGCCTCACCCCGCGCGGCGATCACGCCGTGCAGGTCGAAGCCGAAGTTGCCCACGTACGCCCGGCCGGCCGCGTCGACCAGCATGTCGTTGGCGTGGAACGTCGCGACGCCGCCCAGGTCGGCGTGCTCGACCAGGCCGCCGGGTTCCAGCCGCAGCACGCGCCGGTCCCGCATCGACACCACGAGCAGGCGGCCGTCGGGCAGCCAGCCCAGCCCCGAGGGTTGGCCCGGCACCGTGCAGACGACCTCCTCCACTCCCGTGGAGAGGTCGAACGCGCGCACCTCGTGGTCGTAGAAGTCGGAGTAGTACAGCCGCCCGTCGGGGCCCTGGCGCGGTCCGTCGCCGAACCGGATCCCGGTGTGCAGCACGGTGGTGTCGACCATGGCGGTCGACGCTAGCGACCGCCGGGCGGTCCCGCTCACCGCGGCGGCGAGGCTCACACCGGCAGGGCCTCGGGCCGGCGCAGCGGCGAGAAGACCACCCAGAGCACCGCGAGCACCTGGCCGACCGAGCCGATCCACAGCGTCGGCACCACGCCCGCCTGCCCGCCCAGGAGTCCGCCGACCAGGCCGCCCAGCGGCAGCGCGCCCCAGACCACGAAGCGGATGCTCGCGTTCATCCGGCCGAGCAGGTGGTCCGGGCAGATCTCCTGGCGGTAGCTGACCTGGGCGATGTTGTAGACCACCGCGCCGTAGGAGCTCGCGCCCATCGCGACCACCACGAACGCGAGCCGCCAGTCCCGCTCGGCGAGCGGGAGCAGCAGCAGGAACGGCTGGGTCACCAGCATCGACAGCCAGACCACGCGCAGCCGGCCGAACCGGGTGTTCCACCAGGTCGCGGTCAGCGCCGCGAGCACGCCGCCGACGCCCGCCGCGCTGAGCAGCAGGCCCACCACGCCCTCCGCCAGGTCGAGCACCCGGATCAGGAACACCACCTCGACGGCCGCGACCACGCCGTTGAAGAAGTTGGACGTGCCGGTGCACCCGACGATCGCGCGCAACCCGGCGTTGCCGAACACGAACCGCAACCCCTCGCGGATCTCGGCGACCAGCCCGGTGCGCCCGGCGGCGCTCGGCGCGGTCTCCTCGGTGCGGATGCGCAGCAGGAACAGCGCCGAGCACAGGTAACCGACGCCGGTGGCCAGCACGCCGTTCGCCGCGCCGACCAGCTGGGCGATCCCGCCCGCCGCGGCCGGTCCGGACACCGACGCCACCGACTGGCTGGCGGTGAGCTTGGAGTTGCCCTCGACCAGCTGGTCCCGGCCGACCAGCGCGGGCAGGTAGGACTGGTAGGCGATGTCGAACAGCACCGTCGCCGCGCCGACCAGCAGCGCGACCACCAGCAGGTGGCCCAGGGTCAGCACGCCGAGCCACCACGCGACCGGCACGGACAGCAGCAGCGCGGCGCGGGTGAGGTCGGCGGCGAGCATCACCGGGCGGCGGCGCAGCCGGTCGACCCACACGCCCGCGGGCAGCCCGATGAGCAGGAACGCGGCCGTGCTCGCGGCGGAGAGCAACCCCATCTGGAACGGCGTGGCGGCGAGCGTGCCGACCGCGAGCAGGGGCAGCACCGTGGTCCCGATGGTGGCGCCGAACTGGCTGACGGTGTCGCCTGCCCACAGCAGGCGGAAGTCTCGATGCGACCAGAGTGACACGCCGGGCAGTGTCGCCCAAGTGATTGGAAAGTGTCAATCACTCAGGTGGCACGGCCTAGGATGGGCGGGTGCCACGACGGAGCGCGACCGAGGTCGAAGCCGCCGCCCTGGGCTCGGCGGTCCGGTTGCGGATCATCCGGCTCACCTACGACCGCGCGCTGACCAACAAGGAGCTGGCGCGGCGGCTGGGCCGGGACCCGGCGACGACGTTGCACCACGTCCGCAAGCTCGTCGCCGCGGGCTTCCTGGAGCCGCAGGAGCCGCGCGCGGGCAACCGGGGCGCGAAGGAGATCCCGTACCGGTCGACGGGCCTGTCCTGGCAGCTGGACCAGGACGCCGACGGGCCAGAGCTGCGGGAGGCGATGCTCCAGGCGTTCCTGGCCGAGGTCGCCGAGGTCGACCAGGCGGAGCTGCACCAGACCCGGTTGGTGACCCGGGTCGACCCCGAGGAACTGAAACGGCGCCTCCAAGCGTTGTTCGATGAGCTGGCCGCCGAACCGGACGACCCCCAGGGGAAGCGTGTGGCGATGTACCTCGCGGTCTACCCGCAGGATTAACCACTCGGCCGCACCGGCGGGACGTGGGACGATGAAGGGCAAATGACGGAAAACGCGTACAACGGAAACGAGCGGCTCGACGTCGACGACGAGCTGTCCACCGGCGAGCTGGCTCTCGCCGACCGCGCCGCGCTGCGCCGCGTCGCCGGGTTGTCCACCGAGCTCGAGGACGTCACCGAGGTCGAGTACCGGCAGCTCCGCCTGGAGCGGGTCGTGCTCGTCGGCGTGTGGACCGAGGGCACGGCGGCCGACTCGGACGCCTCGCTCGCGGAGCTGGCGCTGCTCGCCGAGACGGCGGGCTCCGAGGTGCTCGAGGGCCTCGTGCAGCGCCGCGACCGGCCGGATCCGGCGACCTACATCGGCTCGGGCAAGGTGACCGAGCTGCGCGACGTGGTGATCGCCACGGGCGCGGACACGGTGGTCTGCGACGGTGAGCTGTCACCCGGCCAGCTGCGGCAGCTGGAGGAGAAGCTCAAGGTCAAGGTGGTCGACCGGACCGCGCTGATCCTGGACATCTTCGCCCAGCACGCGTCCTCCAAGGAGGGCAAGGCGCAGGTCGAGCTGGCCCAGTTGCAGTACCTGCTCCCCCGCCTGCGCGGCTGGGGCGAGTCGCTGTCCCGGCAGGCCGGTGGTCGCGCGGGCGGCGGCAACGGCGGCGTGGGTCTGCGCGGTCCCGGTGAGACGAAGCTCGAGACCGACCGCCGGCGGATCCGCGCGCGGATCTCCAAGCTGCGCCGCGAGATCGCCGCGATGAGCGTGATCCGGGACACCAAGCGCAGCCGGCGGATCGAGAACGCGGTGCCGAACGTGGCGATCGCGGGCTACACGAACGCGGGCAAGTCCAGCCTGCTCAACGCGCTGACCGGCGCGGGGGTGCTGGTGGAGGACGCGCTGTTCGCCACCCTCGACCCGACCACCCGGCGCACGCAGACGCCCGAGGGCCTGCCCTACACGCTGACCGACACCGTCGGCTTCGTGCGGCACCTGCCGCACCAGCTGGTCGAGGCGTTCCGGTCGACGCTGGAGGAGGTCGCGGACGCCGACCTGCTGCTGCACGTCGTGGACGGCTCGGACGGCATGCCGGAGAAGCAGGTCACGGCGGTGCGCGAGGTGATCTCGGAGATCTCCTCCCGGCGCGACGACCCGATGCCGCTCGAGCTGCTCGTGGTGAACAAGATCGACGCGGTGGGCGAGCTGGGCCTGGCCCGGCTGCGGCACCTGTTCCCGACGGCGGTGTTCGTGTCCGCGCACACCGGCGAGGGCATCGAGGAGCTGCGCGAGCGGGTGGCGACGATGACGCCGCGGCCGGAGGTCGTGGTCGAGGCGCTGGTGCCGTACGCGCGCGGCGAGGTCGTGGCCCGCGTGCACCGGGAGGGCGAGGTGCTCAAGGAGCGGCACACCGAGGAGGGCACCGAGTTGTCCGCCCGGGTGCGCCGCGACCTGGCGAGCGTGCTGGAGCAGTTCGCCGTGAACGGAAGCCACGCCTGAGTTGTTGCCACTGGTGATGGCCGTCGTGGTGGCGGCCGGTTCCGCGGTGGCGGGCCCGGTCGTCACGACGGTGTGCCAGGTGTCCGACCCGGTGCTGGAGGAGCTGTCCGGGCTCGCCTCCGACGGCACGTCGTGGTTCGCGGTGAACGACAGCGACGACGGCGCGGTGCGGGTCCAGGTGCTCGACCGGTCGTGCGCGGTGACGCGGACGATCACCGGTGGGGCCGACCCGTACGACGTGGAGGACCTGGCGCTCGCGCCCGACGGCACGCTGTGGCTGGCCGACATCGGCGACAACCAGCGCCGGCGGCCGACCGTGGCGCTGCACGCGCTCGCGCCCGACGGCGGCTCGCGGTTGTACCGGTTCACCTACCCGGACGGCGCGCACGACGCCGAGGCGCTGCTGCTCGACGCGGCCGGCACGCCGTACGTGGTGACCAAGGAGGCCATCGGGTCGCCGCTGGTCTACCGGCCCGTGTCGGCGCCGGTGGAGGACGGCACGGTGGCGCTGGAGCAGGTGGCGAAGCTGTCCGTCGGCGGCACGGACACCCCCGGCGGGCCGATCAAGAGCGCCGTGGTGACGAGGGTGGTCACCGGTGGCGCGATGTCCCGCGACGGGCGGGTCGCGGCCGTGCGCACCTACACGGACGCCTACCTGTACCCGGTGCCCGACGGCGACCTGGTGAAGGCGCTGAAGGGCGACCCGGTGCGGATCCCGCTCGCGGACGAGAAGCAGGGCGAGGCGCTGGCGTTCGAGCCGGACGGCTCGCTGCTCTCGGCGGGCGAGTTCGGCGACGGCGGCACGAGCTCACCGGTCCGGTCGGTGTCCGGCGCGGAGGCGCTGGCACTGCCCGCGCCGCCCACGACCACGACCACCCCGCCACCCGCCGCCGCGCCGACGTCGACCACCCCGGAGGGCGGTTCCGCGCCGATCTGGCCGGTGCTCGCGGGTGGCGTCGCGGTGCTCGGGCTGGTCGCGCTGCTGGTGCGCCGGACCCGTCGCCGCTAGAGGCGGCGCAGGACCGCCACGACCTTGCCCAGGATGGACGCCTCGTCGCCCAGGATGGGCTCGTAGGCGGCGTTGTGCGGCATCAGCCACACGTGGTCGTCGCGGCGCTTGAACGTCTTGACGGTCGCCTCGCCGTCGATCATGGCGGCCACCACGTCGCCGTTGTCGGCGGTGGGCTGCTGGCGCACCACGACCCAGTCCCCGTCGGTGATCGCGGCGTCGACCATCGAGTCGCCGACCACCTTGAGCAGGAACACCTCGCCCTCGCCGACCAGGTCGCGCGGCAGCGGGAAGACGTCCTCGATGGACTCCTCGGCCAGGATCGGGCCGCCGGCCGCGATCCGGCCCAGCATCGGCACGTACGCGGGCGTCGGCTTGGACGCCGGGTCGAGGCCGGTCACGATCTCCGTCGGCAGCACGCCCACCGCGCGCGGGCGGTTCGGGTCGCGGCGCAGGAAACCCTTGCGCTCCAGGGCGCGCAGCTGGTGCGCGACCGACGACGTGGAGGTCAGGCCGACCGCCTCGCCGATCTCGCGCACGCTGGGCGGGTAGCCGAACCGGTCCAGCCAGTCCCGGATCACGTCGAGCACCTTGCGCTGGCGCAGCGTCAGGCCCGCGTTGCCCGCGATGTCCGCCGGTTCGGGGGCGGAGGGCGCATCGGTGCGCGGGTTCTCGTCGGTCTTGCGTGCCACGGTGCTTCCTCCTCACCGGTCCCGATCGCCCAGGCCGGCTCTCCGTCGATCTTCGAATGACGACGGTAGTCGCACTCCGTGTCCAGATCAAACACCTGTTCGAAGTAAACCTCGGCGTGTCCTTCCGGATCGGCCGACCGAAGTGGTAGACATTCGCACGGGCGTTCGATCGAACGCCTGTTCGAAAATGATCTTCTGACCTGCGCGTGGAGGACGTCATGGCGGTGGTGATAGGCACCCGGAACAGCTTCGAACTGGTGGACGGCGCGGGCGTCGAGGACGTCGCCCTCGGAGGCGCGTTGCGCCCGGGTCCCCGCGTGCTGCGCCGTTTCGAGGTCAGGGACCGCCGCCCGGCGACGCGCCTGCCCGCGGCGACCGCGCCCGCCTCCCTGGAGTCCACCACGTGCGAGGCCCGCCCGCGCGTCCACCCGGTGGTCCGCTTCGCGGTCCAGGCACTGCTCTCCGCGGCCGTCTGCGCGGCGCTCGCGCTGGTCTACCTGTTCGGTTCGGGCGCCCTGACGGTCCCCGAACGCACCAACGTCACCTACGTCCAGGTGGGCGAAACGCTCGAGGACGTCGCGGTCCGCAGCGCGCCCGGTCACGACCCCGACGCGGTGGCCGACCGGATCAGGTCCCTCAACCACCTCCGGAGCGACGCGATCGTCCCCGGCCAGGCGCTGACCGTCCCCGACGGCCGCTGACCCGCCGCCCGCGTAGCGCACGACGCGCGCGCCGGCCGCACCCCCTCCCCCGCACGCCGGTGGTCGCACGACGGCACACTGTGCACCCGACGGCACCCGGACGACGTCCGACGGCCCGTCGCCGACCCCCACGCGTGACCGCACTGTTGCGGACAGTTTTTCTTGACCCGATCGGGTCCCGGACGGCGCGTCCGAGTTGCGAGCCGTAGTGCCGAAGGCATAGGTTCACCCCTACATCTAGTGGTTACACCGTTGTAGTTAGTCCACAGGTTGGGGTATTCCCCACCGGTGCGGCTGACGCGATGGGTGCCGCGCCGGGGAGGGGTGGGCTGCGTGCGATGTCCGTTCTGTCGGAATTCCGACTCACGCGTCGTGGACTCCCGCGAGGTGGACGAGGGTCAGGCCATCCGCCGCCGGCGATCCTGCTCGGGCTGCGGCCGCCGGTTCACCACGGTCGAGGAGGCGGTGCTCGCGGTGGTGAAGCGCTCCGGCGTCACGGAGCCGTTCAGCCGCGACAAGGTCGTCACCGGCGTCCGGCGCGCCTGCCAGGGCCGCCCGGTCGACGAGGACGCGTTCCACCTGCTCGCCCAGCGCGTCGAGGAGTCCATCCGCTCGACCGGCTGCGCCGAGATACCGAGCCACGAGGTCGGCCTCGCGATCCTCGGACCGCTGCGCGACCTGGACGAGGTGGCCTACCTGCGGTTCGCCAGCGTCTACCGGTCCTACTCGTCCGTCGAGGACTTCGAGAAGGAGATCGCGGACCTGCGCGACGCGCGGCGCGACTAGATCCACAGCTGTCGAAGACGAAGCATTTTCTGCGAAAGAGGAACTCGGGATGACGGAGACCGTCGGTGGCTCCAGCAAGAAGACGGCCACCCGCAACGGCGCGGGGGACAAGCGGGCAGGCCTGAAGGTGGAGCGGGTCCACACCACCGAGGGCAAGCACCCCTACGACGAGGTGACCTGGGAGCGCCGCGACGTCGTGATGACGAACTGGCGCGACGGCTCGGTCAACTTCGAGCAGCGCGGCGTCGAGTTCCCCGACTTCTGGTCGGTCAACGCGACCAACATCGTCACCAGCAAGTACTTCCGTGGCGCGGTCGGCACCCCGCAGCGCGAGCACAGCCTGCGCCAGCTGATCGACCGCGTGGTGAAGACCTACGTCGAGGCGGGCGTGAAGCACGCGTACTTCGCCACCGAGGCCGACTCGGTCACCTTCGAGCACGAGCTGACCTGGATGCTGCTGCACCAGGTGTTCAGCTTCAACTCGCCGGTGTGGTTCAACGTCGGCACCAGCTCGCCGCAGCAGGTCAGCGCGTGCTTCATCCTCGCGGTGGACGACACGATGGAGTCGATCCTGAACTGGTACCGCGAGGAGGGCCTGATCTTCAAGGGCGGCTCCGGCGCGGGCCTGAACCTCTCGCGCATCCGCTCCTCCAAGGAGCTGCTGTCCTCCGGCGGCACGGCGTCCGGCCCGGTGTCCTTCATGCGCGGCGCGGACGCGTCCGCGGGCACCATCAAGTCGGGCGGCGCCACGCGTCGCGCGGCCAAGATGGTCGTGCTCGACGTGGACCACCCCGACGTCGAGGAGTTCATCACCACCAAGGCCCGGGAAGAGGACAAGGTCCGCGCGCTGCGCGACGCCGGGTTCGACATGGACCTGGGCGGCGCGGACATCGTGTCGGTGCAGTACCAGAACGCGAACAACTCCGTCCGGGTGTCGGACGAGTTCATGCACGCGTTCGAGAACGGCGGCCAGTTCGGGCTGCGCGCCCGGCAAACCGGCGAGGTCATCGAGCAGGTCGACGCCAAGGGTCTGTTCCGCAAGCTCGCCGAGGCCGCGTGGGCGTGCGCCGACCCGGGCATCCAGTACGACGGCACGATCAACGACTGGCACACCACGCCGGAGTCGGGTCGGATCACCGCCTCGAACCCGTGCTCGGAGTACATGCACCTGGACAACTCCAGCTGCAACCTCGCGTCGCTGAACCTGATGAAGTTCCTGGCCGACGACGGCACGTTCAAGGCGGAGCTGTTCGCCAAGTCGGTCGAGCTGGTCATCACCGCGATGGAGATCTCGATCAGCTTCGCGGACTTCCCGACCCCCGCGATCGGCGAGACCACCCGCAAGTTCCGCCAGCTGGGCATCGGCTACGCCAACCTGGGCGCGCTGCTGATGGCGACCGGCCACGCGTACGACTCGGAGGGCGGCCGCGCGCTGGCCGCCACCATCACGTCGCTGATGCAGGCCGTGGCGTACCGGCGGTCCGCCGAGCTCGCGGGCGTCGTCGGCCCGTACGAGGGCTACGCCCGCAACGCCGAGGGCCACCAGCGGGTGATCCGCAAGCACGCCGCGGCCAACGACCTGATCCGCACCCACGGCTCGGACGACGCCGCGGTGCTCAAGGTCGCGACCCGCGAGTGGCAGGAGTGCCAGCGCGTCGGCGCGCTCAACGGCTGGCGCAACGCGCAGGCCAGCGTGCTGGCGCCCACCGGCACCATCGGCCTGATGATGGACTGCGACACCACCGGCATCGAGCCCGACCTGGCGCTGGTCAAGTTCAAGAAGCTGGTCGGCGGCGGGTCGATGCAGATCGTGAACCAGACCGTGCCGCGCGCGCTGCGCTCCCTGGGTTACCAGGAGGAGCAGATCGAGGCCATCGTCGAGTACATCGGCGAGCACGGCCACGTGGTGGACGCGCCGGGGCTGCGCACCGAGCACTACGAGGTGTTCGACTGCGCGATGGGCGACCGGTCGATCGCGCCGATGGGTCACGTCCGGATGATGGCCGCGGTGCAGCCGTTCATCTCGGGCGCGATCTCCAAGACGGTGAACATGCCGGAGGCGGCGACCGTCGAGGACGTCCAGGAGATCTACCACCAGGGCTGGAAGCTGGGCCTCAAGGCGCTCGCGATCTACCGCGACAACTGCAAGGTCGGCCAGCCGCTGTCCGCCGGCAAGTCGGCGAAGGCGTCCGCGACCTCGTCCGCCTCGTCGGAGACCAAGACCGAGACGGTCGTGGAGTACCGCCCGGTCCGCAAGCGCCTGCCCAAGAAGCGCCCGTCGCAGACGGTGTCGTTCACGGTCGGCGGCGCGGAGGGCTACCTGCACGCCGGGTCGTACCCGGACGACGGCCTCGGCGAGATCTTCGTGAAGCTGGGCAAGCAGGGCTCGACCCTGGCGGGCGTGATGGACGCCTTCTCGATGTCCATCTCGGTCGGCCTCCAGTACGGCATCCCGCTGGAGTTCTACGTCTCGAAGTTCCAGAACCTGCGCTTCGAGCCGGCCGGCATGACCGACGACCCGGACGTGCGCATCGCGACCTCGGTCCTGGACTACCTGTTCCGCAGGCTGGCCCTGGACTACCTGCCCTACGAGAAGCGCGCGCAACTCGGCATCTTCACCGCCGACGAGCGCACCGCGCAGGTGGCGTCGGACTACGGCACCACGTCGTCCGACGTGGACCTGGAGGGCCTGCGCACGTCGGTGGACAACACGCCGACCACGGAGGTGGTCGAGAAGCCGAAGCCGGCGGACGTGCGCGTGGGCAGCTCCACGGAACTGCTGGAACTCCACCTGGGCAAGGCCGCCGACGCGCCGCTGTGCATGACCTGCGGCACGAAGATGCGCCCGGCGGGCTCCTGCTACCTGTGCGAGGGCTGCGGCTCGACGTCCGGTTGCAGCTGATCCGTCGATCGACCGGGGCCGGTGTCGCGAACGTCGCGACACCGGCCCCCGGCCGTTCTGGCACCGGTACGTCCAGCACCCTGCCTGTCGGGAAGCAGGGGTATCCCGGCAGAACCGCACAGGAGGTCGCCAGGTCCGACACCTCGGCCAGTGCACACCCGGAAGTCCCGCACGCCGGGCGGTCGCGCCGGTGGCGACCGGCCGACCCGCCGAACCACCGCGACGGCCGGGGGCTCGTCCAGTCGATCGGCTTCAGCGACGACGAGCAGTTGCGCCACTGGCTGGTGGGTGCCGGGAGGTGACGCCCCACGAGTTCCACCGGGCAGGCCTGACCGCTTGACCTTGCCGTTGGCGGCAGGGTTCCAGGATCGGTGCTGTGCAACGAGTTGTGGTGGTGACCGGTGGTGGGACCGGGATCGGGGCGGCGGCCGCGCGGGGGTTTCTGGCCGAAGGGGCGACCGTCGTCGCGGTCGGGCGGCGGGCCGGGGTGGTGGGCGCGGTGGACGGGGTGCACCCGCTCGTCGCGGACGTGACCGCAGACGCCGAGCGGGTGGTGGGTGAGGTCCTGGAGCGGTTCGGGCGGGTGGACGTGCTGGTCAACAACGCCGGGATCGTGCGGGACGGTGCCTTGGGGGCGGTGCGGCGGGAGGACGTCGAGGACCAGGTGGCCACCAACCTCGTCGCGCCCCTGTTGTTGACGCAGGCCGCGTTGCCCTCCCTGCGGGACGGCGGGGTGGTGGTGAACGTGAGCACGGCCGTCGGGCAGCGCGGGTGGCCGACGAACTCCGCCTACGCCGCCACGAAGGCGGGGCTGGACGCGCTCACCCGGAGTTGGGCGGTGGAGCTCGCGCCGTTCGGGGTGCGGGTCAACGCGGTGGCTCCCGGCGCGATCGACACGCCCATCGCCGACCACCAGGGGCTGTCGCCGGAACGGAAGGCAGCGTTGCGGGCCTGGCAACTCGCGCACACGCCCGCCGGGCGGATCGGGCGGGCCGAGGAGGTGGCGCGGGCGGTCGTGTTCCTGGCCTCGCCGGACTCCGCGTTCATCACCGGGGTGGTGCTGCCCGTGGACGGGGGCGCGGTCGTGGCGTGATAGCACGTGACGTCATGCGGATCGGGGAGTTGGCGCGGGTCACCGGGACGACGGCGCGGGCGTTGCGGCACTACGAGGCGGAAGGGCTGATCTCGTCCGGTCGGGCCGCCAACGGCTACCGCGACTACGCACCCGACACCGCCACCAGGGTGCGCAACATCCGGTACCTGCTGGAGGCCGGGTTGACCCTGGACGACGTGCGCGCGTTCGGCCCGTGCCTGGACGGCGACGTCGCGACCGCGCCGCCCTCGCCGGTCGGGTTGCGCGTCGCGCGCGACCGGTTGGCCGTGCTGGACGCCCGGATCCGCGCTCAGGTCGAGGCACGCGACCGACTGGCGGACTCGCTGCGCCGCTTCACCTGACGGCCGACGCCCGGCGGCGGCCCGGGGCGCGAACCCCGGGCCGCCGGCGGGCTCACGTGCGCTTGAACAACTTGTTGCCCAGCCAGACGATCGGGTCGTAGCGGCGGTCCGCGACGCGTTCCTTCATCGGGATCAGGGCGTTGTCGGTGATCTTGATGTGCTCCGGGCACACCTCGGTGCAGCACTTGGTGATGTTGCACAGGCCGAGCCCGTGCGCGGACTGGGCCGCGTCCACCCGGTCGGCCTCGTCCAGCGGGTGCATCTCCAACTCCGCCACGCGCATCAGGAACCGCGGGCCGGCGAAGGACTCCTTGTTCTCCTCGTGGTCGCGCACGACGTGGCAGGTGTTCTGGCACAGGAAGCACTCGATGCACTTGCGGAACTCCTGCGAGCGCTCGACGTCCACCTGGGACATCCGGTAGTCGCCCGGCGCCAGGTCCTTCGGCGGCCGGAACGCCGGGATCTCGCGCGCCTTCACGTAGTTGAACGACACGTCCGTCACCAGGTCCCGGATCACCGGGAACGTGCGCATCGGGGTGACCGTGACGACCTCGTCCTCCGTGAACACCGACATCCGGGTCATGCACAGCAGCCGCGGCACGCCGTTGATCTCCGCCGAGCACGAGCCGCACTTGCCCGCCTTGCAGTTCCACCGCACCGCCAGGTCCGCGGTCTGGGTGGCCTGCAACCGGTGGATGACGTCGAGGACCACCTCGCCCTCGTTCACCTCCACGGTGAAGTCCTCCAACCCGCCGCCGGACGCGTCGCCCCGCCACACGCGGAAGCGCCCCTGGTAGCCCATGTCAGCCCTCCAACTCGTCGGCGGTCAGGTACTTCTCCAGCTCGCCGCGCTCGAACAGCGCCAGCAGGTCCGCCCGGATCGGGATCTGCGGCTGTTCGACCACCGCCACCCCGGCCGCGGAAGTGGTGCACACCAACAACTTCCGCCGCCACTCGGCGTCCATGCCCGGGTAGTCGTCGCGGGTGTGGCCGCCCCGGCTCTCGGTGCGCAGCAGCGCCGCCCGCGCCACGCACTCGCTGACCACCAGCATGTTGCGCAGGTCGAGCGCGAGGTGCCAGCCCGGGTTGAACTGCCGGTGCCCCTCCACGGTGAGCGACGCCGCCCGGCGCTTGAGCTCGTCCAGCCGCTCCAGCGCCCGGCCCATCTCCTCGGACCGCCGGATGATGCCGACCAGGTCGTTCATCGACTGCTGCAACTCCAGGTGCAGCGTGTACGGGTTCTCGCCGCCCTCGGGACCGGCGAACGGCGCGAGCGCCACCCGCTGCGCCTCCACGACCGCGTCCTCCGAGCACACCGGACGGGCGGAAAGCCCCGCCACGTAGGTGGAAGCGCCCGCGCCCGCGCGCCGGCCGAACACCAGCAGGTCGGACAGCGAGTTGCCGCCCAGCCGGTTCGAGCCGTGCATGCCGCCGGACACCTCGCCCGCCGCGAACAGCCCCGGCACCGACGACGCGCCCGTGTCCGGGTCGACCTGCACGCCGCCCATCACGTAGTGGCACGTCGGCCCGACCTCCATCGGCTGGGCGGTGATGTCGACGTCGGCGAGTTCCTTGAACTGGTGGTGCATCGACGGCAGCCGCCGGACGATCTCCTCGGCGGGCAGCCGGGTCGACACGTCCAGGAACACGCCGCCGTGCTCGGAACCCCGGCCCGCCTTGACCTCCGAGTTGATCGCCCGCGCCACCTCGTCGCGCGGCAGCAGTTCCGGCGGCCTCCGGTTGTGCTCGGGATCGGTGTACCAGCGGTCGGCCTCGGCCTCGTTGTCGGCGTACTTCTCCTTGAACACCTCGGGGATGTAGTCGAACATGAACCGCCGGTCGTCGGAGTTGCGCAGCACGCCTCCGTCGCCGCGCACCGACTCGGTGACGAGGATCCCCTTCACCGACGGCGGCCAGACCATCCCCGTGGGGTGGAACTGGACGAACTCCATGTTGATCAGCGACGCGCCGGCGCGCAGGGCCAGCGCGTGGCCGTCGCCGGTGTACTCCCACGAGTTCGACGTGACCTTGAACGACTTGCCGATGCCGCCGGTGGCCAGCACCACGGCCGGCGCCTCGAACAGCACGAAGCGGCCCGACTCGCGCCAGTAGCCGAACGCGCCCGCCACCGCGTCGCCGTCCTGCACCAGGTCGGTGACGGTGAACTCCTGGAACACCTTCAGCCGGGACTCGTAGTCGCCCGTCTCGGCGAAGTCGTCCTGTTGCAGCGACACGACCTTCTGCTGCAACGACCGGATCAGCTCGAGCCCGGTCCGGTCGCCGACGTGCGCCAGCCGCGGGTACTCGTGGCCGCCGAAGTTGCGCTGGCTGATCCTCCCGTCCTTGGTCCGGTCGAACAGCGCGCCGTAGGTCTCGAGCTCCCACACCCGGTCCGGCGCCTCCTGCGCGTGCAGCTCGGCCATCCGCCAGTTGTTGAGGAACTTGCCGCCGCGCATGGTGTCGCGGAAGTGCACCTGCCAGCTGTCGTGGGAGTTGGCGTTGCCCATCGCCGCCGCGATACCGCCCTCGGCCATCACGGTGTGCGCCTTGCCGAACAACGACTTGCACAGCACCGCCGTGCGCATCCCGTGTTCCCGGGCCTCGATCGCGGCGCGCAGGCCCGCGCCGCCGGCTCCGATCACGAGGACGTCGAACGAATGCCGTTCCACCTCGGGCAAAGCTGCTCCTTAGTTGATGATCCGGAGGTCGTCGATCGTCCCGGAGGCGACCAGCGCGACGTAGAGGTCGGTGACGCACACGAAGATCAGCGACGCCCACGCCAACTGCATGTGGCGGGCGTTCAGCTTGGAGATCCGCGTCCACATCCAGTAGCGCACCGGGTGCTTCGAGAAGTGCTTGAGCCGCCCGCCCGCGATGTGCCGGCACGAGTGGCAGGACAGCGTGTACGCGCCCAGCAGGCCCACGTTGACCAGCAGCACGAGGTTGCCCAGCCCGAGCCCGGTGCCCAGCGCGTAGATCGCGTCGTAGACGTTGATCAGCAGCAGGAGCGACGCCGCGTAGAAGAAGTACCGGTGCAGGTTCTGCGCGATCAGCGGGAACTTCGTCTCACCGCTGTACTTCGCGTGCGGCTCAGCCACCGCGCACGCGGGCGGCGACATCCACGCCGCGCGGTAGTAGGCCTTGCGGTAGTAGTAGCAGGTCACCCGGAATCCGAGCAGGAACGGGAGAATCACCACCGGCGGCGTCAGGAACCCGGGCAGCGCGGGCAGCGGCCGACCCAGGTGGGCGGCGGCCGGCAGGCACTCCTGGCTCAGGCACGGCGAGTACATCGGGGTCAGGTAGTGGTAGTCGTCGACCCAGTAGTAGTCGCCCATGAACGTCCGCACGGCCGCGTAGATCGAGATCAGCAGCAGACCCGCGAACGTCGTCAACGGCGGTATCCACCACCGGTCCGTCCGCAACGTGCGCTGGGCGATCTGCGCCCTCATACCTCACCTCGGTTCCACGTCGTTGTGGTGCGCAGTGGTTCGGGAGCAAAGCGGAACCGGCCCCCGCGCGGTGTGCGCGCGGGGGCCGGCTCGTCGTCGGTCAGGTTCGGCGGTAGCCGCCGAGCCCCTCGTCGTCGGCGTCGTGCCACAGCTTCGGGTCGTAGGGGCCTTCCGGCACGACCACGACCTCGCGTTCCACCCTGGGCGCCTCGCGCTGTCTGGGCGTGCCGTCCAGGTCCGTCAACTCGGTCGCGTCGATGTCGAGCCGCTCGACGTCGTTGGCGAGTCGCTGCACGGCGGCCACGTCGCCGTACCGGTTGCGCAGGCCGCCGACGCACTGACGCAGTCGGCCGAGCGCGCGACGCAGCTCCACGATCTCGGAGGAAGTCATGGTCAGCACCTCCCTAGGTGGTCCGGGTGCCGACTCTGCACCTTCCGGCCCGCTGTGACAAGCACCACAACCCGGACCGGGGTGTCTCATTCACTGAATCGTTTTTGTGACGATCATGTGTCGTGACATAGTGTGCGGGCTGTCACGTCCATTCGTGCGACGCCAGCGCTGTCCTCGCACCGGGCCACCCACCAGGCCCGTGATTCACCCCACGGAGACAGCGAGCCATGACCCTGCACCCGATCGTCGCCGAAGTGACGGCGCGGATCGCCGCCCGCAGTGCCGCCAGCCGCTCCGCCTACCTCGACCGGGTGGCGCAGGCCGCCCAGGACGGTCCCGCCCGCCGCGACATGGCGTGCAGCAACCTCGCGCACGGCTTCGCCGGGATCACCGGCGGTGACAAGGACCTGCTGCGCGCGGTGCGCCGGCCGAACGTCGCCATCGTGTCCGCGTACAACGACATGCTCTCGGCGCACCAGCCGATGGACGAGTACCCGGCGTGGATCAAGGACGCCGCGCGGCTCGGCGGAGGTGTCGCCCAGTTCGCGGGCGGCGTGCCCGCCATGTGCGACGGGATCACCCAGGGCCGCGCCGGGATGGAGCTGTCCCTGTTCAGCCGGGACGTCATCGCGATGGCCACCGGCGTCGCCCTGTCGCACGAGATGTTCGACTCCGCGCTGCTGCTCGGCGTGTGCGACAAGATCGTCCCCGGGCTGCTGATCGGCGCGCTGTCGTTCGGGCACCTGCCCGCGATCCTGGTGCCCGCCGGCCCGATGAACTCCGGCCTGCCCAACTCGGAGAAGGCCCGCGTCCGGCAGCTGTTCGCGGAGGGCAAGGCCACCCGCGAGGACCTGCTGGAGGCCGAGTCCGCGTCCTACCACAGCCCCGGCACCTGCACGTTCTACGGCACGGCCAACTCCAACCAGCTGGTGGTCGAGGTGATGGGCCTGCACCTGCCGGGCGCGAGCTTCGTTCCGCCGGGCACGAAGCTGCGCCGCGCGCTGACCGAGGAGGCCGCGCGCCGCGCCGTGGAGATCAGCCGGGGCGAGGAGTACACCCCGATCTCCCGGGTGGTCGACGTGAAGTCCGTGGTCAACGGCGTGATCGCGCTGCTGGCCACCGGCGGGTCGACCAACCACACCATGCACCTGGTCGCGATCGCCTCGGCCGCGGGCGTCGAGCTGGGCTGGGACGACTTCGCCGAGCTGTCCGCGGTGGTGCCCCTGCTGACCCGCGTGTACCCCAACGGCACCGCGGACATCAACCACTTCCAGGCCGCGGGCGGCGTGCAGTTCCTGGTGCACACGCTGCTGGAGGCCGGGCTGCTGCACGAGGACGTGCACACGGTCGCCGGTCCGGGCCTGGCCCGCTACCGCCGCGAGCCGGTGCTCGTCGAGGGCGCGCTGACCTGGCGGGACGGTCCCGGTCGCACGCTGGACCCGGACGTGCTGCGGCCGGCGGCCGAGCCGTTCGCGCCCGACGGCGGGCTGCGGATGCTCGCGGGCAACCTGGGCCGCGCGGTGATCAAGGTGTCGGCGGTCGCCGCCGCGCAGCGGGTCGTGCAGGCGCCCGCGCGCGTGTTCACCTCGCAGGAGGGGTTCAGCGCCGCGTTCAAGGCGGGCGAGCTGGAGCGGGACGTCGTGGTCGTGGTGCGGCAGCAGGGCCCGCAGGCCAACGGGATGCCCGAGCTGCACAAGCTGACCCCCGCGCTGGGCGTGCTGATGGACCGGGGTTTCCGGGTCGCGCTGGTCACCGACGGCCGGATGTCCGGCGCGTCGGGCAAGATCCCGGCGGCGATCCAGGTGACGCCCGAGGCGGCCGTCGGCGGTCCGCTGGCCCGGGTGCGCGACGGCGACGTGCTGCGGGTGGACGCCGAGACCGGCACGCTCGAGGCGCTCGTGGACCCGGCCGAGCTCGCCGCGCGCGACCTGGTGGACTTCCCGCCGGACGCGCAGGCGTGGACCGGCACCGGCCGCGAGCTGTTCGCCGCGCTGCGCCGCGCGGTCGGCCCGGCGGACCGGGGCGCCAGCGTGTTCGGACCCATCGCGGCCTCGCACTTCGCGGGCCGGATCAACCAGGAGGTGACCCGGTGACCACCAGCGCGCAGCTGCTGGAGCTGTCCCCCGTCGTGCCCGTCGTCGTGGTGGACGACGCCGCCGACGCCGTGCCGCTGGCGAGGGCGTTGCTGCGGGGCGGTGTCGGCGTGATCGAGCTGACCCTGCGCACGCCCGCCGCGCTCGCCGCGATCGAGCGGGTCGCGGCCGAGGTGCCGGGCATCGTGGTCGGCGCGGGCACCGTGACGACGCCGGAGCAGGCCGGGCAGGCGCTCAAGGCCGGCGCGTCGTTCCTGGTCACCCCCGGCGCCACCACCCGGCTGCTGGACGCGGTGGAGGACACCGGGCTGCCGTTCCTGCCGGGCGCGGCGACCGTGTCCGAGGCGCTCGTGCTGGCCGAACGCGGCCTGACGGCGCTGAAGTTCTTCCCGGCCGAGGCCTCGGGCGGCGTCGACTTCCTCAGGTCGGTCGCCGGACCGCTGCCCGGGCTGCGGTTCTGCCCGACCGGCGGCATCTCGGTGACGTCCGCGCCGTCCTACCTGGCGCTGCCCAACGTCGGGTGCGTCGGCGGTTCCTGGTTGACCCCGAAGGACGCCGTCGCGTCGGGCGACTGGGAGCGGATCGCGGAGTTGGCCGCGGCCGCCGCCGCGCTGTCGTCCGCGCCGCCGTCCAGGTAGGCGACCACCTCGGGGATCGAGTCAAACACGGGCGCGCCGGTCGCCTCCAGCCGACCGCGACCGGTGACGCCCGTGGTCACCAGCACCGCCCGCGCGCCGACCCGGTGCGCGGCCACGGCGTCGTCCACCACGTCGCCGACCACCACCACGTCCGCCGGGTCGAGCCCCTGCGCGGCCAGGTGCGCGACGAGGTGCTCCTCCTTCGACCCGCCGCTGCCGACCCTCAGCCCGTCGACCCTGGTGAACAGCGGGTCCAGGCCGTGCCGGGCGACCAGCGGCACCAGTTCGTCGTGGTACCACATGGACAGCAGCGACTGGGTGCGCCCGTGCAGCAGGTCGGGCACGCCCGGCGCGAGCGGGCAGGTGTCCAGCAGCGACCGGTACTCGTCGTGGAAGAGCACGTCGACCAGCGCCCAGTCGTCGACGGACAGCTCCCGCCGCAGCAGCGTCTCGTAGCAGCGCTGGAGCGGCCTGCCGAACGCCTCCCGCCACCCGTCGATCGTGATGGGCTCGCGCCCGAAGTGCCGGCACACCGCGTTGACCGCCGCCACCGTGGCCGTGTTGTCGGCCAACAACGTCCCGTTCCAGTCCCAGACCACGTGCACCGGGCCACTTTATGCGCCGGTGAGCACCACACCGCGTGCACCAGCACGGGTTCCCGGCCGTCCGGCACACCCGCGTCCCGAACGCCCCTTATGCTCCCCGTGGGGGTGTTTTCGGATCATGAGGACGACTTCGGTCGCCGAACCCGGCTGGCAGGTCGGGTTGGTGTGGACCGCTTTCCCGGTGCTCGGCGCGGCCCTGGTGTACGGCGTGAAGGCCGCGGCCGGGTGGGTCGCGGGCCTGGCGTGGGCGCCCGCGCAGGGCCTGTTCCGGCTGATCTCCACGATCCCGGAGCCGGCGGCGACACTCGGCGCGGTGGGCCTCGGCCTGGCCGGCGGCCTGGTGATCTCGTTCATCGCCGCGGCCGAGCGGCTGCGGGTCGAGGTGGCCGACGAGCAGGTGGTGCTCGACCGGGGCGGCCAGGAGACCGGGTACGACCGGACCGCGATCTCCGGCGTGTTCCTGGACGGCAAGAAGCTGGTGCTGCTCGGGCTGGACTCCGCGGAACTGGCGCGCGAGGGCTCCGACCTGGACGCCGGTGCCCTGTCCGACGCCTTCCAGTCGCACGGCTACCCGTGGCTGCCCGAGGACCCGCACCGCGACGAGTACCGGCGGTGGGTGCGCGGGATCCCCGAGCTGCCGGCGGGCGCGGACGCGCTGCTCCACGCGCGGGCCGAGGCGCTGCGCAAGGGCGAGGAGGAGGACGTGGCGCTGCTCCGCGCCGAGCTGGCCAGGCTCGGCGTCGTGGTCCGCGAGGAGAAGAAGCGGCAGTTCTGGCGGCTCGCCCGTCGGGGGTAGCCTGACCGGCGATGCGCAACACGGTGTTCCGCAAGTTGATGGCGAACGAGTTCGGCCGGATCCGGTCGGAGATGGTGGCCCGCGACCACGTGATGTCCGCGCTGGGCGGCCGCACCGCCGACCAGGCGCTGGACGACGGGTTCCCGGCCAAGGAGGTCTGGACCGCGGTGTGCGACGCCTTCGAGGTGCCCGAACACCGCCGCTGACCGGGCGTGTCG
Source organism: Actinosynnema sp. NPDC020468 (assembly GCF_040642015.1). Lineage (NCBI taxonomy): Bacteria > Bacillati > Actinomycetota > Actinomycetes > Pseudonocardiales > Pseudonocardiaceae > Actinosynnema > Actinosynnema sp. NPDC020468. The sequence continues at coordinate 60,214 of NZ_JBFAEO010000014.1, read as the reverse complement.
CCCCTCCGGTCGAACACCTGTTCGGCTACACTGCCGGACACGACCGAGTGACCACACCCGCAGGTGACCCGGTCCTCGCCGAAAAATGTCGGACCCCACCCGTACCGTCGGCCCCGACATCGCACAGCGACCCAAGACAACCGAGGTGGATTCCAGATGGCACCCCAGGCACCCGACCGGGACAAGGCACTCGAGCTGGCCCTCGCCCAGATCGACAAGCAGTTCGGCAAGGGCTCCGTGATGAGGCTCGGCGAGGACGGCCGCGCCCCGATCGAGGTGATCCCGACGGGCGCGATCGCGCTCGACGTGGCCCTCGGCATCGGCGGCCTGCCGCGCGGCCGCGTGGTCGAGATCTACGGCCCGGAGTCGTCCGGTAAGACGACGGTGGCCCTGCACGCGGTGGCCAACGCGCAGCGCAACGGCGGCATCGCGGCGTTCATCGACGCCGAGCACGCGCTGGACCCGGATTACGCGAAGAAGCTGGGCGTCGACACCGACGCGCTGCTGGTGTCGCAGCCGGACACCGGCGAGCAGGCGCTGGAGATCGCGGACATGCTGGTCCGCTCGGGCGCGCTGGACATCCTGGTGATCGACTCGGTGGCCGCCCTGGTGCCGCGCGCCGAGATCGAGGGCGAGATGGGCGACAACCACGTGGGCCTCCAGGCCCGGTTGATGAGCCAGGCGCTGCGCAAGATCACCGGCGCGCTGAACACCTCCGGCACCACCGCGATCTTCATCAACCAGCTGCGCGAGAAGATCGGCGTGATGTTCGGCTCGCCGGAGACCACGACGGGCGGCAAGGCGCTGAAGTTCTACGCCTCCGTGCGCCTGGACGTGCGCCGCATCGAAACCCTGAAGGACGGCGGCGAGCCGGTCGGCAACCGCACCCGCGTCAAGGTCGTGAAGAACAAGGTCGCCCCGCCGTTCAAGCAGGCGGAGTTCGACATCCTCTACGGCCACGGCATCAGCCGCGAGGGCTCGCTGATCGACATGGGCGTCGACCAGGGCATCCTGCGCAAGTCGGGCGCCTGGTACACCTACGAGGGCGACCAGCTGGGCCAGGGCAAGGAGAACGCGCGCAAGTTCCTGCGCGAGAACCCCGACGTGGCCAACGAGATCGAGAAGCGCATCAAGGACAAGCTCGGCATCGGCGCAACGCTGGACGCGGACGAGACCGCACCCGCGCCGGTCGACTTCTGATCCCGTGGCAGTAGGCCGAGGAGGTCGCGGCCGACACCGCGACCCCACGCCCACCGACGGCGAGGACGAAACCCCACCCTCCCCACCCGACCCGGCCAGGGAGCAGCGCAAGGCGACAGACCTCTGCTACGCGCTGCTCACCGCCAGGCCGAGAACCCGCCAGGAACTCCACGAAGCGCTGCTGCGCAAGGGAATCACCCCGGAAACAGCAACCACGGTCCTGGCGAAGTTCGACCGAGCGGGCCTGATAGACGACACGGCCTTCGCCGAACTCTGGGTCCGCTCCCGCCACACCCACCAGGGCCTGAGCAGAAGAGCCCTGACCAGAGAACTGAAGCAAAAGGGCGTCCCGGACGAGGTGGCCGAAGAGGCACTGTCCACAGTGGACGAAGAAGCAGAACGCACCAGAGCGGCAGCCCTGGTGCGAAAAAAGCTGAAAACAATGTCCACCCTGGACACCCAGACAAAAACCCGCCGCCTGGTAGCCACCCTGGCCCGCAAGGGCTACCCGGAGGGCCTGTCCTACCGAGTGGTGAAAGAAGAACTCAAGGCCCAGGCAGAAGACACCACCCCCCTGGACCTCCCACCACAGGACTGACCCACGCACCAACCCCAGCCACGCGCGCAGCGCACACAGCCCAAGCCAGGCGTGCTCTCCCCGTATGGCCTGGGCGAAGCCCAACCGCATGTGTCAAGGGGGCACACGACGCACAACGCACGCGTCATTCGGAACGGCCCCCTTGACGCATGTGGTTGCCTCAGGCAGGCCATACGGGGAGAGCATGCAACCGCCCTACCTCCCCGGAGGCGCTGCCCGTCCGGCGAGGACGCCCTTAAATCCCTAAACCCGGCCCACCACGGGAACGCACATCCCGGCAAGCCACACACTACCGACCCCGACCAGTCCACACAGGACTGTCCACGTAGTAGTTGTCGAACCGCTCCCCAGAGCGAGCGATCTCCCCGACACCCGCCTCCCCCACCCGAACCCGCTCCAACAACCGGTAGTACTCAAACCGCCCGACCCCGGGCGTGAACACGCACAACACATCCGCCTCCTCCCCCTCCGCAGCCCCGAAGGCATGCGGCACCCCAGGCGGAACCGACAAGAAATCCCCACCTCTCAGGGAGACGACCTCCTCCCCCACCAAAACCTCCAACACCCCACCGACCACGAAGAACATCTCCGAAGCCAGCCGGTGGAAGTGCGGAGGAGCCCCACCCTCGCGCCCCACGAACCGGGACCGGTTCACCGAAGCCGCCCCGGAGTCGGCCAGCAGCGAGATCACCGCCTCAGGCGCCCCGACCCGCTCGGCCTGACCCTCACGAACCAACACCACACCATCCCTGATCTCCACACCAGGAACGATCCCCCACCCCACCAGCGCGAACAACGCCGACTCGGGTATCAACCGATAACCTGAGGGTTATGGAACACCGGGACCTGGAGATCTTCCTGACCCTGGCCGAAGAACTCCACTTCAGCCGAACGGCAACCCGCCTGCACATCTCCCAGGCCCGGGTGAGCCAATCGATCAAACACCTGGAACGCCACGTCGGCGCGCCGCTGTTCACCAGAACCAGCCGCCGGGTGACCCTGACCCCGCTGGGCGCCCGACTCCGAGCCGACCTGGCCCCGGCCTACCAAGGCGTCCTCGACGCGATCTCCCGAGCCACCCGAGCAGCACGAGCCCACCTCAGAATCGGCTTCGAGGCGCCGGCACTGGCCGACCTCCTCCCCCACCTCCACGCCTACCGCAAATCCCACCCCACCACGGAAATCCACATCCGGGAGGCAGACTTCCGCACCCCGCTCGCCCTCCTCCGGTCGAACGAGGTGGACGTCCTGATCACCACCCGCCCGCCCACCCCGGACCTGATCCTCGGTCCCGCGGTCCTGACCGAACCCCTGGTCCTGGCCACCGCGACCACCCACCGCCTGGCCGAAGCCCCCACGATCACCCTGGCCGACCTGGCCGGCGAGGAGATCTTCACCGCCTCCTACACCCCTCCACTGCCCACGAGCCCCCGCGGCTTCGCCACCTTCCAGGAACTCCTGACCGCGATCGCCGCCGACGAGGGCGTGTGCCCCCTGGCCGCCCACGCCGCCACCTACTTCACCCGCCCGGGAATCACGTTCACCCCGATCAGCGACGCGCCACCCCTGCGCTGGTCCATGCTCTGGCGAAAATCCGACGAACCACCCACAGTGCGCGATTTCGCCGCGACAGCACGCTAATCTCGAGCCGTGCTGCTCCTCATGGACACCCTCACCGACGACCCCACGGGCATGTCCTCCCCGATCGCCACGATCGCGATCATCGCGGGCCTGGTGGCCGCCATCGTGGTGGGCCTCCGCGCCCTCTGGACCAACCGCAAGCGCTGACCCGCGGGATCAAGCCCTCCGCAGGGAGGCGAACAGGCACACCACCAACAACGGCAACGCGGTGAACCCGACGATCAACGCCAACGTCGCGTAGGACCACCCGGTCACCACGATCCCGGCGACCACCCCGCCGGCCGCACCACCGATGTTCATGCACAGGTCCGACAACCCCTGGGCAGCCGGCCGATCGGCCACCGCCACGGACTCGGTCAACAACGCCGAGCCCGACACGAGCCCGGCCGACCACCCGAGCCCCAACAGCGCCAACCCGACGGCCAACTGCGGCGCGTCGTGCGACTGGGCCATCCCGGCCACCCCGGACGCCGCCACCAGCAACGCGGCCCCGATCGCCAGCACGGTGATCCGCCCGATCCGGTCCGCCAGCCACCCGAACAGCGGACTGGCGATGTACATCGCCGCCACGTGCAGGCTGATCACCAGCCCCACCACCCGCAGCGACGACCCGGCGTGGTCCATGTGCACGGGCGTCATCGACATCAGCCCGACCATCGCCATGTGGCACAACACGACACCGGCCAGCGCCAACCGCGCCATCGCCGACAACGAGCGCCACAGCGTCAGCGCGCCCCGGGTGTCCCCACCCCCACCGGCGCAGTGCGCGGCGGGCGCGACCACCGCGGCCCGCGCCACGACCAGCGGATCCGGCCGCAACCCCCACAGCACGACCAGCGCCGCGCCGCCGAACAGCGCGAACGACAGCAGGTAGGGCCCGGCCCCGACCGGCAGCTGCACCCGCACGGCCAACCGCCCGGCCGGGTCGGCCAGGTTCGGCCCGAGCACCGCGCCCAGCGTCGCCGCCCACACCACGAGCGCCAACGACCGCGCCCGCCGCCGCGGGTCGGCCAGGTCCGTGCCCGCGTACCGGGCCGCCAGGTTCGCCCCGGACGCCGCGCCGAACAGCACCAGCGCCCCGACCAGCACGTACCACGACCCGAGCACCACGCCGCAGGCCGCGACCGCGGCGCCCGCGGCGCCGATCCCGTACCCCGCGACGAGCGCCGGGCGTCGGCCGAGCCGCTCGGCCACCCGGGCCGCCGGCAGCGCGAACAGCGCCGCGCCGACCACCGCGGCGGTCTGGGCGAGCCCGCCCACCGCGTCCGAGCCGGACAGCGCCGCGGCGATCAGCGTGCTGACCGCCAACCCGATCGTCACGCCCGCCGAACCCAGCACCTGGGTGACGGACAGCACGCGCAGCACCTTGCGCTGCACCTGGTCCACCGAGGTAGTCGTCATGGTCTGAAAACCGTCGCACGCACGCTCGGAGACCGGACAGCCGCCGTCCGGGTCAGGTGCCCGGCTGGACATGGGACTCGAAGAAGTCGGCGATCGCGTCGGCGGTGAGGTCGTCGCCGCCACCGCTCTTGGTGATGATGCCCAACAGCGGCCGGTCGTTCGCGGTGAACGCGAGCAGCCCCAGCCCGCCGTCGGCCGACGCGCGGTACTTGCCCTCGAGCCCGTTGCCCGACCACGGGGCCTCGACCACGTCGGCCTTGAGCGACCGCACCACCGCGTCCGCGCCCTGCTGGGCGCCGGTGACCGTCTCGGTGAGGATGTACTGCACGGCGTAGTCGTCCTGCAACGCGCAGCTCACGACGGTGCCCTTGATGGCGTCCAACCCGGACACGCCCGCCGAGCCGCCCACCTTGCAGGTGGCCGAGTCGGGCACCGCGCCCGCCAACTGGCGCAGGCACCGGGAGAAGCCCTTGTCGTCGGCGGCGGTGTCGTTCTTGCAGTCCGCGGCGCTCGGCACGGCCGAACCCGGGAACACGAAGATCCCGCCCACCACCAGCAGCGCGACGACGACCGCCGCGCCGACGCCCAGCAGCGCGCGGTGGGGCTTCTTCTTCTCCTCGCGGGTCACCGCCGGGAAGTTGAACTGCTGCTGCCCGACCCGGTACGGGCCGCTGACCGCCGGGTTCACCTGGTAGGGGCCACTGGCGTTCGGGTTGACCTGGTAGGGCCCGCTCGCGTGCGGGTTCACCTGGAACGGACCGCTCGCGTGCGGGTTGACCTGGTACGGACCGCTGACGGTCGGGTTGTGCGGACCGCTCGTGGCCGGATTCGGCGGCGGCGGCCCGACCGGCTTGGTGACCACCGTTGCCGGTTCGGCCGACTTGGGCGGCGAGTCCTGGGTGCGCGGGCTGATGCCGTCCTTGGGCACGTGGTGCGCGCCGAGCGCGACGGCCGTCTCCGGCTGGTCCAGGCTCGTCGGCACGACCCGGACCTGCTCCGCGATCATGGTCGCGACCAGCGGGATCCGGCTCGCGCCACCGACCAGGTAGATGCCCGCGAGGTGTTCGGGCGACATGCCCGTCGACCGGATCGTGGCGGCGAGCAGCTCGACGCTGCGCAGCATGCTCGGCCGGACCAGCGCCTCCAGGTCGGACCGGCTGACCAGCACGTCCTCGAACGGCTCGGGCATCGGCACCTCGGTGTGCGGGTGCCGGGACAGCGACTCCTTGGCCGCGCGCACGTCCTCCTGGAGCGCGCGCCTGGCCCGCCGGTCCGCGGTCGACTCGGGCCGCAGCAGGCGCTGCCAGCGCGCCGGGTCGCGGTGCGAGACCTGCCGGCCGACGTGCTCCAGCAGGGCCTGGTCGACGTCCAGGCCGCCGAGGTCGGGCAACCCGTTCTCGGCCAGCACGGTGAAGCCGCTCTGGGTGGCGCCGACGATCGCGACGTCGAACGTGCCCGCGCCGAGGTCGTAGACCGCGAGGGCCTGCCCGATGGACAGGGACGCGTAGTGCGACGCCGCCGCGACCGGTTCGGGCACCAGCACCAGCTCGCCGGACACGCCGGCCAGCCTGGCCGCGGACGCCAGCACGTTGCGCCTGGTGGGACCCCACTCGGCGGGGTGGGTGAGGCGGACCTCGTCCACGACCTCGCCGCCCAGTTGGCGCGCCGTCTCCTCCAGCACCCGGCGCAGCACGGCGGCCAGCGCGTCGGTGACCGGCACGACGTTCTCGCCCAGCAGCAGCGCGCCCTCGTCCACCCGGCGCTTGGGGTTGGGCTCGAACCGCGACGGGTCCAGCCGGGCGCGCCGCTCGGCGTCCCGGCCGACGACGAGGGTGCCGTCCTCCTCGCAGTAGACCGCGGAGGGCATGGTGGCGGACCCGTCGACCTCGACCACGCGCGGTGGCCTGCCGCGCGCGGCCAGCACCGCCACGGTGTTGGAAGTCCCCAGGTCGACGGACAGCACGCGCATGGGCACAGACTCTGCCACAGCGCTGATCACGCCGATGGCGGATACCGCCCCGGCCGTAATCGGAAATTGTCGTACCCCTCGGTCAAGATGTCACCGTGGACGTTCTGGCGGCTTTCTCCCCGGCGACCCGGCAGTGGTTCGCCGGGGCCTTCGCCGCGCCCACCGCCGCCCAGGCGGGCGCGTGGGCCGCGGCGGCCAAGGGCGAGCACGCGCTGGTCGTGGCGCCGACGGGCTCGGGCAAGACGCTGGCCGCGTTCCTCTGGGCGCTGGACAAACTCGCGTCCGGCCCGGCGCCCGCCGACCCGAGGCGACGCTGCCGGGTGCTCTACATCTCACCGCTGAAAGCGCTGGCCGTGGACGTGGAGCGGAACCTGCGCGCGCCGCTCGCGGGCATCCGGCAGGCCGCGCACCGGCTGTCGCTGCCCGAGCCCGCGATCACGGTCGGCATGCGCACCGGTGACACGCCGGCGGACGAGCGGCGGTCGTTCGCCCGCACGCCGCCGGACGTGCTGGTGACCACGCCCGAGTCGCTGTTCCTGGTGCTGACCTCGCAGGCGCGCGAGTCGCTGCGCGGGGTCGAGACGGTGATCGTGGACGAGGTGCACGCGGTCGCCGGCACCAAGCGCGGCGCGCACCTGGCGCTGTCCCTCGAACGGCTGGACGCGTTGTTGGAGCGGCCGGCCCAGCGGATCGGCCTGTCGGCGACGGTGCGGCCGGTCGAGGAGGTGAGCGCGTTCCTCGCGGGCGGGCGGCCGGTGACGCACGTGCAGCCGAAGATCGCCAAGACCATCGAGGTCGAGGTGGAGGTGCCGGTCGAGGACATGTCCGTGCTGGGCGAGCCGACGGGCGAGGTGTCGGGTTCGGCGGCGGGCGCGGAGCGGCGGGCGTCGATCTGGCCCGCGGTGGAGCAGCGGGTGCTGGACCTGGTCCGGCGGCACCGGTCCACGATCGTGTTCGCGAACTCGCGCCGGCTGGCCGAGCGGCTGACGGCGCGGCTGAACGAACTGGCCGAGGAGGAGGCCGAGCGGGCCGCCCTGCCCGACCTGGACCTGCCCGAGGGCGTGCCGGCGGACGAGCGGTGGCGCGACCTGGGCCTGGCCGACTTCGGCCGGCTGCCCGCCGACCTGCTGGACGACACCGACTCCCCCGACGCCGACTCGCCCGATACCGACGCGTCGTCCGACCGCCTCGGTCCGGTCTTCGCCACCGGCTTCCCCCGGGACGGGCGGCCCGACGTCGGCGCCGCGATCCGGGCCGAGGTCCGCACCGACGTCCGGCCGGACGAGCGGCGGGCGCGGCGGGAGAAGTTCGCGGCGGAGGCGGTGGGGCAGTCGGGGGTCACCACGCAGCGGGCGGCGACGATCGCGCGGGCGCACCACGGGTCCATGTCGCGCGAGCAGCGGACCGTCGTGGAGGAGGAGCTCAAGTCCGGCCGGCTGCCCTGCGTGGTCGCGACGTCGTCGCTCGAACTCGGCATCGACATGGGCGCGGTCGACCTCGTGGTCCAGGTCGAGGCGCCGCCCACGGTCGCCTCCGGGCTGCAACGCGTGGGGCGCGCCGGGCACCAGGTGGGCGCGGTGTCGCGCGGGATCATGTTCCCCAAGTTCCGGGGCGACCTGGTGTCGTGCGCGGTGGTCGCCGAGCGCATGCGGGACGGCGCGATCGAGGCCGTCCGCTACCCGCGCAACCCGCTGGACGTGCTGGCGCAGCACGTGGTCGCGATGGTCGCGATGGAGACGTGGACGGTCGAGGCGCTGGCCGGGCTGGTGCGCCGGGCCGCGCCGTTCGCCGCGCTGCCCGAGGCCGCGCTGCGCGCCGTGCTCGACATGCTGTCCGGCCGCTACCCGTCCGAGGAGTTCGGCGAGCTGCGGCCGCGGATCACCTGGGACCGGATCACCGGCGAGCTGCGCGGGCGGCCCGGCGCGCAGCGGCTGGCGGTGACCTCCGGCGGCACGATCCCCGACCGCGGCCTGTTCGCGGTGATGACGCCGTCGTCCGAGAGCGGTCCGGGTTCGCGGGTGGGCGAGCTGGACGAGGAGATGGTGTACGAGTCGCGGGTCGGCGACACGTTCCTGCTGGGCACCTCGTCGTGGCGGGTCGAGGACATCACCCACGACCGGGTGATCGTGGTGCCCGCGCCCGGTCAACCCGCGCGGATGCCGTTCTGGAAGGGCGACTCGCCCGGTCGTCCGCTGGAACTGGGGCGGGCGCTGGGGAAGTTCCTCCGCGAAGTGTCCACAATGGACCCCGAGGCGGCCGCCGAGCGGACCGCGCGGGCCGGGCTGGACGCGTGGGCGACCTCGAACCTGGTGGCGTACCTGACCGAGCAGCGCGAGGCGACCCGGCACGTGCCGAACGACCGCACGGTGCTGGTGGAGCGGTTCCGCGACGAGCTGGGCGACTGGCGGCTGGTGGTGCACTCGCCGTTCGGCGCGCAGGTCAACGCGCCGTGGGCGCTGGCGATCGCGGCCGGGTTGCGCGAGCGGCGCGGTGTCGAGGTGCAGACGGCGCACTCGGACGACGGCATCGTGATCCGGCTGCCGGACGCGGTCGACCTGGACGGTGCCGCGGTCGTGGCGGGCGCCGAGGACGTGCTGCTCGACCCGGACGAGGTCGAGCAGGTCGTGGTGGCCGAGGTGGGCGGCTCGGCGCTGTTCGCGGCCCGGTTCCGGGAGTGCGCGGCCCGGTCCCTGCTGCTGCCCCGCCGCGACCCGCGCCGCCGCACCCCGTTGTGGCAGCAGCGGCAGCGGTCGGCGCAACTGCTGTCGGTGGCGGCGAAGCACGAGAGCTTCCCCGTGGTGCTGGAGGCGATGCGCGAGTGCCTCCAGGACGTGTACGACGTGCCGGGGCTCAAGGAGCTGATGTCCGACGTGCGGGCGCGCCGGGTGCGGGTGGTCGAGGTGGAGACGCCGTCGCCGTCGCCGTTCGCGCGCAGCCTGCTGTTCGGCTACGTCGGCATGTTCCTCTACGACGCGGACACGCCGTTGGCCGAGCGCCGGGCCGCCGCGCTGTCGCTGGACTCGGCGCTGCTGGCGGAACTGCTGGGGTCCGAGGCCATCCGCGAGCTGCTCGACCCGGAGGTGGTCGAGGAGGTCGAGCGCGCGCTGCAACGCCTCGCTCCCGACCGGCACGCGCGGGACGCGGAGGGCGCCGCCGACCTGGTGCGGTTCCTGGGCGACCTGTCGGAGGCGGAGGCGGCCGAGCGCGGCGTCCGGCCGGAGTGGCTGGCGGACCTGGTGGCGCAGCGGCGGGTGCTGCGGGTGCGGATCGCCGGGCAGGAGCGGGTGATCGCGGTCGAGGACGCGGGCCGGGTGCGCGACGCGCTGGGCGTGGCGCTGCCGGTCGGGGTGCCCGAGGTGTTCACCGAGCCGGTCGCGGACCCGGTGGGAGATCTGCTGTCCCGGTACGCGCGCACGCACGGTCCGTTCCCCGCCGCGCAGGCCGCCGAGCGGTTCGGGCTGGGCGTGGCGGTGGTGACGGGCGTGCTGGAGCGGATGGCGGGCACCGGTCGGCTGGTGCGCGGCGAGCTGCGGCCGGGCGGCACGCACACCGAGTACTGCGACGCCGACGTGCTGCGGCGGTTGCGGCGGGCGTCGCTGGCGCGGCTGCGCGCCGAGGTGGAGCCGGTGGAGCCCGCCGCGCTCGGCCGGTTCCTGCCGGGCTGGCACGGGATCGGCGTGCGACGGCGGTCCGGGCCGACGGTCGACGACGTGTACTCGGTGGTCGAGCAGCTGGCCGGCGCGCCGCTGCCGGCGAGCGCCGTCGAGTCGCTGCTGCTGCCCTCGCGGCTGCCCGGCTACCACCCCGCGCTGCTGGACGAGCTGACCGCGTCGGGCGAGGTCACCTGGACGGGGTGCGGCTCGCTGTCCGGCGGTGACGGCTGGGTCGCGCTCGCGCCGACGGACGTGGCCGACCTGCTGCTGCCGGACCTGGTGCCCGAGGCGCGGCCGGAGTCGCCGCTGCACCTGGCGGTGCTGGAGTCGCTGGGCGGTGGCGCGCTGTTCTTCCGGCAGGTGGTCGACCGGGTGTCGCTCCAGGGGCCGACGTCCGACGGCGAGGTGGTCGGCGCGCTGTGGGACCTGGTGTGGGCGGGCGTGGTCACCAACGACACCCTCGCGCCGTTGCGCGCGCTGGTCGCGGGTGGCGGCGCGGCGCACAAACCCCGGCGTGCCGCGCCGCGCGGCCGGTACGCGCGGATGCGGGCGGGCCGGCCGGACCTGCCCAGCCGCACGGGTCCGCCGACGGTGGCCGGGCGGTGGTCGCTCGCCGTGCTGCCGGGCGCCGACCCGACCCGCCGGGCGCACGCGCGGGCCGAGGCGTTCCTGGAGCGGCACGGCGTGCTGACCAGGGGCGCGCTGGACACCGAACGGGTGACGGGCGGGTTCAGCGGGGTGTACCGGGTGCTGCGGATGATGGAGGAGTCCGGCCAGGTGGTGCGCGGTTACGTGGTCGAGGGCCTGGGCGCCGCGCAGTTCGCGGCCAAGGGCGCCGTGGACCGGCTGCGCGCGTCGTCCCGCGCGCCGGACCAGGACCACCTGGGCGACCCCCGTGCCGTGGTCCTGGCCGCCGCCGACCCGGCCCAGCCCTACGGCGCGGCGCTGTCGTGGCCGGACCCGGTCGGCGACACGAAACACCGCCCGGGCCGCAAGTCCGGCGCGCTGACCGTGCTGGCGGACGGCGTGCCCGCCCTGTACGTGGAACGCGGCGGCCGCTCGCTGCTGACCTTCACCGACGACGAACCGGCCCTCCGCGCCGCGGCCCAAGCCCTGAGCCGCGCGGTCCGGGACGGCTGGCTCGGCCGCCTGGCCGTGCAGAAGGCGGACGGGGAGGTGGCGCTGGGCACGAAACTGTCGACAATCCTCCAGGAAGCAGGCTTCCGAGCCACACCTCAGGGCCTACGCCTCCGCCCCTGACCACCCGCCCTCCGGCCACCGCCACGTCGACCGGCCCCGAACGCAGAGGTCGAGCCTGGCCGCTGGTCCAGGTACCTGAGGCCTGGGGTCTGAGGCCTGGACGCCGCCCGGAGGCCGCCGCCCGCGAGGCCTGGGGCCTGGGCGCAGCCCGATGGCCGCCAGTCGCGAAGCCTGGGCCGCCGGCGGGGATCCGGGGCCGCCGGTCACGAGGCCTGGGGCCTGGACGCAGCTCGGAGGCCGCCGGTCGCGAGGGCTGGGCCGCGCCGATCATGGGCCGCCGGCGGGGATCGGCAGTCGTGGGCGACGGCCGGGTGTCGGGCCGTAGGTCGCGGGGGCGGGCCACAGGCCGCTGGTCGGGTCCCGAAGCCTGGGACCGCGGATCGCGAGGCCTGGGCGCAGATCGGAGGCCGTCAGCCGCCGGTCGCGGAGGCTGGGCTGCCGAGCGGGGGCGCCGGCTGCGGTGCGGCGATCGCAAGGCGTCGGCTCGGGGGCGAGCACGTCGGTCGGGCGAGCGGCGTCGGTCGGGCGAGCGGCGCGGGCGTGGAGCGGGTTGGGTGTGCAAGTCGCGTGTCGGGGCACGGGTGCCTTCGCCTGACTGTGCCGGCGGCGGGAAACGTTGTCGTGCAACGGAAGTGCGCCTGCACGTGCCGGCGCGGTCCGAGTACGGGCCTCCGATGTCGCTCAACCCGGCGGAAAGCGCGGCGGGTCGGGTGGGGCCGGTTCTCGGGCAGGATGGGGGTGTGGTGGAGATCCGCGTGCTGACCGAACCCGACCGCGCCGAGTGGGAGGTGCTCGCCCGGGCTCACCACGGGCACTTCGGCGGCGAGATGGGCGACGACAGGTACGAGCGGACCTGGCGGCGGATCGTGGGGGTCGAGCGGGTGCGCGGGGTCGGGGCCCGGGTCGACGGCAGGATGGTCGGCATCGCGAACTACCTGTTCCACGACAGCGTCTGGTTCGGCGGGAAGTGCTACCTGGCGGACCTGTTCGTCGACCCGCGGGTGCGGCGGCGGGGTGTCGGGACGGCTCTGCTCGCGTGGGTGGCGCGGGACGCCGAGGAGCACGGGTTTCCCGGCCTGTACTGGAACACGCTGGAGGACGCGCCGGCACGGGCGTTGTACGACCGGGTGGCCAGGCACCACCAGGGGCTCGTGCTCTACACCTACCACCGCCGGGAACAGGTCTGAGGAACGCGGCCGGGACAGGGGTTCCGGTGCGCAACCCGTTCCACAAGTCGCACGTCCTGTGATCATGAGATCCTTGCCGCAGGACGGGCACGTGCACAGCGAGTGGTCCTGGGACGCGCCCGGCGGGGCGATGGCGGAGACGTGCGCGCGGGCGGTGCGGGTCGGGTTGGACTCGGTCGTGTTCACCGAGCACGCCGACTTCACGCCGTGGTTCGTGCCGGCCGAGGCGGTGCCGCGGTTGCCCGGGTTCCTCCGCGAGCGGCTCGGTGCGGACGGGGTGGTGCGGGCGCCCGCGTTCGACGTGAACGGCTACCTGGACCGGGTGCGCAAGTGCCGGGAGCTGTTCCCCGGCCTGCGGATCCTGACCGGGGTCGAGTTGGGCGAGCCGCACCTGCACCCGGCGGAGACCGCGGCCCTGCTCGGCGGTGACCGGTTCGACCGGGTGGTCGGCGCGGTGCACGCGGTGCGCGACGGGACGTGGTGGCGCGAGGTCGGCACGGTCGACGCGCCCGCCGCCGAGATCGTGCGCGGCTACCTCGCCGAGGTGCTGGAGCTGGTGGACTCCGCGGTGCCGTTCGAGGTGCTGGCCCACGTCGACTACCCGTTCCGCTACTACCGGGAGAACCCCGCCGACTTCGAGGAGGAGTTCCGGGTCGTGCTGCGGGCCCTCGCGCGCAGCGGCCGGGTGCTGGAGATCAACAGCCGGGTGCCGCTGTCCGAGCACGTCGTCCGCTGGTGGCGCGGCGTCGGCGGACGGGCGGTGGCGTTCGGCAGCGACGCGCACGAGCCGACCGAGGTCGGTCGGGGTTTCGCGCACGCCGCCGCCATCGCGCAGGCGCACGGCTTCCAGCCGGGCCCGGACTTCTGGACCCGCTAGCGGAACAACGCGCTGTAGGCGTTCACGGCCGGCTGCCCGCCCAGGTGCGCGTAGAGGACGTTCGAGTCGCGCGGGATCTCGCCCGTCGACACGAGTTCGACCAACCCGGCCAACGACTTGCCCTCGTACACCGGGTCGGTGATCATGCCCTCCAACCGGGCGCCCAGCCTCATGGCGTCCACGGTGGACTCGCCGGGGACGCCGTAGACGCCCTCGTGGAACCGCTCGTCCAGCAGCACGTCGGCGTCGGCCACCTCGACGTCGAGCAGCCGCCCGGTGGCCCGGGCGATCCGCAGCACCTGGTCCCGGGTCTCGGCGGGCTTGGCGGACGCGTCGACGCCGATGATCCGCCGACCCGACCCGACGAACCCGGCCACCATGCCCGCCTGCGTGCTGCCGGTCACCGAGCACACCACCACGGTGTCGAACCGGACACCCAGCTCGGCCTCCTGCCGTTCGACCTCGGCCGCCCACCCGGCGAACCCGAGCCCGCCGAGCGGGTGGTCCGACGCGCCCGCCGGGATCGGGTACGGCGTGCCGCCGGCCGCGCGCACGTCCTCGATCGCCTGTTCCCACGCGGGTTTCACGCCGATGCCGAACCCGGCCTCGACGAGTCGCACGTCCGCGCCCATCATCCGGCTCAGCAGGATGTTGCCGACCCGGTCGTACACCGCGTCCGGCCAGTCGACCCAGCTCTCCTGCACCAGCACGCACTTCAACCCGGCCCGCGCCGCCGCCGCGGCGACCTGCCTGGTGTGGTTGGACTGCACGCCGCCGATGGACACCAGGGTGTCGCAGCCGGTCGCCAGCGCGTCCGCCACCAGGTACTCGAGCTTGCGCGTCTTGTTGCCGCCGTAGGCGAGGCCGGAGTTGCAGTCCTCCCGCTTCGCCCACACCGACGCGCCGCCCAGGTGCCGGGTCAGCCGCTCCAGCGGGTGCACCGGCGACGGCCCGAACGTCAGGGGGAAGCGCGCGAAGTCGGTCAGCGCCATGTCAGTTCTCCTCCAGCAGTGCGGTCAGGGTCGCCCAGTTGCGCTCGGTCAGCCGTCCGGCCAGGTCCGCGTCACCGGCGGCGCAGGCGGTGACGATCTCCTCGTGCATGGCCACCGAGTGGCGGCCGGGCGGCGAGGAGAAGCGCAGCAGTTCCAGCCGCCGCACCAGCGGCGTGTAGCGCTCGATCGTGGCCGTGACGGCGAAGTTCGCGCCGACCCGCACCGCCACCCCGTGGAACCCGTCGTCCGCCGCGAGCGCGCCCGGCACGTCACCGGCCGCCAGCGCCGCCGCGAACCGGGCGTTGGCCTCGCGCATCT
Organism: Actinosynnema sp. NPDC020468; assembly: GCF_040642015.1. Lineage (NCBI taxonomy): Bacteria > Bacillati > Actinomycetota > Actinomycetes > Pseudonocardiales > Pseudonocardiaceae > Actinosynnema > Actinosynnema sp. NPDC020468. Next base: position 45,118 of record NZ_JBFAEO010000014.1, on the reverse strand, counting down.
CCGCCACGTCCGCGCCGGTGAACCGCGGCACCGCCAGCCGCGCCGCGAGCGCGTGCATCGCCTGCACCACGGCGTGTGCGTCCTGCACCGCGCTCGTGTCCAACGGCGTCACGCGCGTGTAGCTGTGCGGCTTGGACTCCACGAGCCCCTCGTCGGTCAACCGCGCCAACGCCTCGCGCACCGGCGTCCGCGACAACCCGAGCCGCTCGGCCAGCTCGACGTCTTTGATGGGCGTGCCAGGAGCCAGTTCGCCGACCAGGATCGCGGCCCTGATCTGGGTCAACGCCTGATCCCGGTACAGCGCCCGGCCAATATATTGCATACCGCACCCTAGGCCGAACGGCTCACATCAGCAACAGGCCACTGGGGTACCTGCCGTGGTGGGCGAGGTTGTCGAGGTCGTCGGGCGTCCAGAGCTGCCCCAGGTCGGCCATGGCGGCGGTGAACGCGGTGGTGAGCGGACCCGGGCCGTTCACGTGCCCCAGGCCGCAGGCGAGGCGGTAGAGGCGAGCCTGCTCGAAGTCGTCGGCGGCCCGGAACGCGGTCCGGCGGGCGAAGGCCGCCGTGCGCTCGTCCGGGCCGTGGACGACGGTCTCGGCGACCCGCTCGGCCAGGACGAGGTGGTGGTAGAGGTGCAGTTCGCCCAGCCGGGAGGCGCGCGACCGGAGTTCCGCCCGGTCGGGTACCCGGTCGACCGCGGTGAGGACCTTCGGGTCCACGTCGTCCTGGAGGGTGATCCAGAGCCCGAGCACGGCCGCCTCGACCAGGTCGGCCAGGCCCGCCCGGACGTCGCGGTCGTCGTGGAACCACGCGGCGCTGCCGAGGAAGGCCTCGAAGGACTCCACCACGTTGCCGCCCTTGACGGTCGCCGAGACCCGGGAGAACCAGGCCCGACCGGACAGGAACCGGCTGGTGAAGTGGGGCCGGGGACCGTGCGACCGGAGGGACCTCAGGTGGCTGTCCGCGAGGACGGCCCACCACTTCTCGGCCTTGACGTGGTCGAACGCCTGGGAGTGGTGCTCGACCGCGGTCGCCGCGACGTCGAGCGCGGAGGACCACCGCTCGCCGTGGTCCTGGTCGGCGTTGGCGGTGATCAGGTCGAGCATCCGGGTCCAGATGTCGTCGGCGTCTCGGAGGTCACCCGTCCACGCCCGGGAGTCGGCGACGACGGCGCACGCCTCGCCGAACCGGCGCAGGGTGTCGGTGCGGAAGTGCTCGCCCGCCGATTCGGCGATGGCCGAGGCCCTGATCCAGGCGATCTCCGCGCGCTGGGAGTGCTGGTAGGACAGCGCGTAGAACGTCTCGGACGCCTCGGCCACACCCATGACCCGCTCGACCTCGTCCTGGTTCGCGACGAGGTGGCGCAGGTACTCGGCCCGGGTGGTCGCGCCGACGAGGCACTTGAAGCTCTCCGCCCAGAGCACGACGGCGGGCGGCAGGACGAGGTCGCCCCGCGCCTCGAGCCCCGCCAGGTGCCGCAGGAGCATCTCGCAGCCGAACCGCTCGCCCAGGGCGGTCAAACCGGTGCACGCCGCGAGCACGGTCGCCCGGAAGTCGACCTCCGGGTCGCGGGACAGCGGCGCCGCGAAGTGGTACAGCGCGTCGGCGAGCCGCCAGATCCACGGCAGGCGGGTGATCTCGTACGCGGCGGGGACCTTCTCGACGGGCAGCGCCGCGTAGGCGTGGACCACCGCGCGGGAGACGACCTCGCGGCGGGGCTCGAACAGGTCGGCGAAGATCCGACCGGTCAGGGTGTTCACCCGGACCAGGCCGCCGTGCCACCGGTCGAGGTTCAGCCGGGTGGTGACGACGTACAGGCAGCGCTCGAACTCCCCCGCGCGAAGCGGGTTCCCGGCCTCGTCGGCGAGCCGGGCGAGGACGTGGCGCAGCATCTCCTCGGAGGCCGGGCGGAACGCGGTGAGCGCGAGGACCGCGAGCAGTTCGTGTGCCCGGGGGTCGTGCTCGGCCAGTTCGGCGGCGAACGACTCGTAGGCGTGGACCACGGACCGCTCGCCTCGGCCGACCGAGGACAGCAGCGCGCGGGGCGAGGTCGACAGCTGGTCGCACAGCGCGTCGACCGTCATGCCGAGCGTGGCGAACACGCTCAGGCAGTCGATGACCACCCGCGGTTTGCCGCCGGTGTGCCACAGCACCCGCCGGGCGTCCTCGTCGCCGATGTCCGGGACGAACCGGCGCACCAGGGCGGTGCCGGCCGCCACCGACAGCGGCCCGACCCGGACGCACGTGTGCGGCACGTCGGGCGGCACGAGGTCGTGCGCCGCCGTGACGACCACCGTGTCGGCGACCTCGAGGAAGCGCTTGACCAGCGGGTACGCGACCACGTCGTCCAGCCCGACGACCACCGGGCCGCGCGCCCTCCGGGCCGCGAGGTGCGCCAGCAGGCGCGGCAGGACGTCGGCGGGCGCGTCGCCGGCCACCCGGTCGCCCAGCCGGCCGATGACGCTCTCCACCAGCGTCGGCTCGCTCTCGGCGCTGAACAGGTGCACGGTGCCGACCCGGTCCGCGTGCAGCCGGTTCAGCACCTCGTACACCAGGCGGGACTTCCCGTTGCCGGAGTCGCCGGTCACCACCACGAGCCGGACCGCCGGGTCGGCGACCGCGTCCGCGACGGACCCGCCGACGTCGTCGCGGTCGACGTAGGCGACCGCGGGCGCCACCGCCACCAGCGGGCGCTCGTCACCGCCGGTGGTCGCCGGCACGCCCTCGCGGTAGCGGCGCAACCAGTGCTCGGCGGACCGCTGCCCCGCGGTGAGGTCCGGGTCGGCGCGCCCGGACAGGAAGTGGACGCACGCCGACACGAAGGCGGCCACGGTCCGGGCCCGCGGCCTGCCCCTGCCGCCCAGCAGGTTGGCGAAGGCCTGATCGGACACCGGGTCGCCGTCGATCTCCGAGCGGCGGGCCAGGTCGGCGTACGAGGGACTGCCGCTGCGGCGGTGGAGGTCGAGCAGGACGTCCCGACCACCGTCGACACCCATCAAGGCCTCCCGTGCACCAAGAAAACCAAGTCCGCCAAGTGTGGCCGCCGGGCCCGGAACCGCTGCTTTCCTTGCCGCACAAGGACAAGGAGGCGGTAATGACGGAACTGCTCACGGAGGCCACCGCGTGGTTGTCGCTCACCACGACGCTGCTCCAGCTCTGCGCCGCGGTCGTGGCCGCGGCACGGGCCGGGCGTGAGGACCGGTCCGACTGACCGCGTCGACCGGGTCCGGCGAACCCCGCCGGACCCGGTCGGGGTCAGCGCGGGGTGAGAACGCAGAACTCGTGGGACTCGGGGTCGGACAGGACGGTCCAGCGGACCGCGGACTGACCCACGTCGGCGCGGCGGGCGCCCAGGGACTCCAGGCGGGCCACCTCGTGCCGGGTGTCGCCGCCGGGACCGGGCGCCACGTCCAGGTGCACGCGGTTCTTCACCGACTTGGGGGTCGTGGTGCGGACGAACTCCAGCCACGGTCCCGTTTCGGGGCGCAGCGAGGCGAACTCGTCGTGCGAGCGGGCCAGGGGCAGGCCGGTGGCGTGCGACCAGAACACCGCCGAGGCGCGCGGGTCGAGCGCGTCCACCACGATCGCGGCGACCGGGCCCAGGTCCAGGTACTCGTCGCGCGGCTCCAGCACGCAGAACTCGTTGCCCTCGGGATCGGCGAGGACGACCCAGGGCACGCCGCGCTGTCCGATGTCGACCCTCCGGGCGCCTAATGCCTCCGCCCGGGACACGATCGCCCGCTGGTCGCCCTCCGAGGCGGACGCCAGGTCCAGGTGCACCCGGTTCTTCACCTTCTTCGGCTCCGGCACCGGCACGAACACCAGGTCGAGGCCCCCGCCGAGGGCCACGCCCACCTCCCCGTCGTCCTCGACGACCGCCGTCAGCCCGAGCAGCCGGGCCCAGAACCGGCCCACCGCCGCCGGGGCCGCCGCATCCACCACCACGTTGCACAGCCTGGTAGCCACGGAGCAACGGTAACGTCTGCGGCCATGGCGGAGCTGGTTCTGGGCCCGGTGTTGCGGCACGTCGACGCGACCTCGGCGACCGTGTGGGTGGAAACCGACGGCACGTGCGAGGTGTCCGTCGCCGGGCACCGCGCGCGAACCTTCCAGGTGGGCGACCAGCACTTCGCCCTGGTGGTCGTGGAGGGGCTGGAGCCCGACACCTCGACCGCGTACGACGTGCGGCTGGACGACGAGGTGGTGTGGCCCGAACCGGGTTCGGACTTCCCGCCGTGCCGGATCCGGACGCACCCCGTCGAGCGGATCGTGTTCGGCTCGTGCCGGGCGGCCAAGGCCGTGCCGGGCGCGCTGGAGGCGGACAAGCTCGGCCCCGACGCGCTGGACGCGTACGCGCTGCGGATGAAGGACCAGCCCGAGGGGCAGTGGCCGCACGCGCTGCTGCTGCTCGGCGACCAGGTCTACGCCGACGAGCCGACGCCCCGGATCAAGGAGTGGCTCGCGCAACGGCGCGGCGACGAGGAGCCGGTGGGCGAGGTGGTGTCCTTCCGCGAGTACGCCGAGCTGTACCACGAGTCCTGGTCGGACCCCGAGATCCGCTGGCTGATGTCGACCGTGCCGACGTCGATGATCTTCGACGACCACGACGTGCGCGACGACTGGAACACCTCGCGGCCGTGGCGCGAGCAGATGGCGCGCACGCCGTGGTGGGGCCGGCGCATCCGGGCCGGTCTCGCGTCCTACTGGGTCTACCAGCACATCGGCAACCTCGGCCCGGAGGAGCTGGCCCGCAACGAGTTGTTCCGGCAGGTCACCGAGTCCACCGAGGACGTCCGGGGGTTGCTGGAGGACTTCGCCGAGCAGGCCGACAAGGAGGTGGACGGCCGCAAGTCGACCCGGTGGAGCTACCGCCGCGACTTCGGCCGGATCAGGCTGCTGGTGATCGACACCCGCAGCGGCCGGATCCTCGACGGCCCCGAGCGGCTCATGGTCGGCGACGAGGAGTTCGACTGGATCGAGGAGAACGCCTCCGGCGACTTCGACCACCTGCTGATCGGCTCGTCGCTGCCGTGGCTGATGCCGCACGGGCTGAGCCACCTCCAGTCGCTCAACGAGCGCGCGGCAGGTCTCCCGGGGTGGCGCGGCCGGCTCGGCGAGAAGGTCAGGCAGGTCGCCGACCTGGAGCACTGGCCCGCGTTCCGGGCGTCGTTCGAGCGGCTGGCCGGGCTGATCCACCGGCTGGGCAGCGCCGCCGACGCGCCGGCCACGATCTGCGTGCTGTCCGGGGACGTGCACCACAGCTACGCGGCGCAGGCCCGGTACGCCGAGCCCACCCGCTCCAGGGTGCTGCAACTGGTGTGCTCGCCGGTGCACAACGACCCGCCGAAGATCTTCCGCGCCGCGTTCGCGCTGTCCTGGGCGAAGCCGATCGCGAGCGCGCTGCGCCGGCTCGCGGACCTGCGCGGCATCTCGCCCGACCCGGTGGCCTGGCGGAAGGTGAGCGGCCCGCACTTCGGGAACTCGATCGCGTTCCTGGAGATCACGGGCCGCTCCTCCCGGTTCACCCTGGAGACCGCGCGGCAGGGGCGCGGTCTCGTCAAGGTGGCCGAGCTGGGGTTGCCTACTTCGTAGCCAGCCGCAGCAACGCCCACAACTGGGCGATCGCGTCGCGGTCGCCGCGGGTCACCACGTCGCGGTCCGGCAGCCGACCCCACAGCCAGCGGTACAGGGTGGTCGGCGGCGCGGTCACGTCGCCGTCCGCCGACCACGGCCCGTCGCGCGGCACCAGCCGGGCGGTCGCGGGCCGCGGACCGGAGCCCGCGAGCCACACCCGGCCGCCGGTGCGCAGCGACACGGTCGCCTCCCGGGTGCCGCGCACGCCCAGCACGTCCAGCCGGTGCCCGAGCCACAGCGACAGCACCTCGTCGACGCCGTCCACCGCCACGTCGTCGGCCACCGGCGAGAGCGGCAGCCCGGCCGCCGACTGCACGTCCATCCGGTGCACGGTCGACTCGTGCGCGAGCCGGCGCGCCCAGAACGCGTGGTTCTGCTCGTCGGGCCACCACGTGCGGCAGAACGCCTCGGGCTCGCGCACGGCCAACTCCTCGACCAGCGGGCCCGCGCCGGCGCGCACGTACTCGGCGAGCGTCTGCCCGTCGAACGGGTCCTGCTGCCACACCAGCGGCTGACTGCCCTCGCGCAGCCACGTCGTGACCATCCGGTAGGTGCTGCCCACGTGCCGCGCGGCCTCGCCCAGGTTCAGGCCGGGGCACGCCGGCACCTGCCGTTCGGGGCGCTGCCCGTCGACCGCGGCCGCCAGCAGCCCGGCCTCCGCGGTGATCACGTCCAGCAGCACCCGGTAGTCGACCAGTCCCCTGCTCACGGCCCGCCCTCGTACACGATTGCGTCGACCAGCCCGGTGAACTGCTCGGCCTGGCGGACCAGGTCGTCCGCCTCGCGCGGGGTGACGTGCCGGGTCACGCCCGCCAGGACCAGCGCCCGCGCCGCCGAGCAGGACGCGAAGAACGTCGCCCACTCGCGCAGCTCGGGCGCGAGCCCGGGCAGCAGCACCCACACGCTGGTCGGCTTGGCGCGGCCCCGGTGCGGACGACCGCGCACGGCGAGCACGGCCGCGGCGGCGCGCAACCCGGCCAGGTAGGCGGCCGCGAACCGCTGCGCGGGCTCGGGTTCGCGGTGCGCCTCGGCGACGCACCGCACGGCCTGGTGGAGGAGTTCGACCGCCGACGCGGGCGGGAGGGGAAGGGGAACTCGGTGGAAGTCGGTCGCAACGGACATCGGCGGCCTCCTCGCGGCGTCGGGACATCGACACCGCCGCGGGGAGACGGCGGCTCCTGGTGTGGGGCGCTTCCCCCGCCCCACACCAGGGCATAGCTCGAACAGATGTTCGAACCTCGCCAGCGTAACCCGTAAACCCGGAAGTCCTCAACCCGACCCCGCGTGGTCTCATGAACGCGTGAGCGCACTCGACCACCCCGGTATCCGCAAGGTCGCGGCGGCCCTCGCCGAGGCGGGCCACCACGAGTCGGCCGACGGCGTCCGCGTGCTGGCGGACGCCGTCCGCACCGCCGCCGAGGCCGCCGCCGCGGTGGACGTGCCCGTCGGGGCCATCGCCAACAGCCTGCTCTTCGCCGCCGAGCACGACGGCGTGACGACACCGCTGCTGGTGCTGACCTCGGGCGCGCACCGCGCGGACACCGACCTGCTGGCCGCCCTGACCGGCGCGGACGCCATCCGCCGGGCGACGCCGGAGTTCGTCCGCGAGCACACCGGCCAGGTCATCGGCGGCGTGTCGCCGGTCGGCCACCCGGCGCCGATCCGCACGTTCGTCGACGTCGACCTTCGGCAGTACGAGGTGGTGTGGGCGGCGGCCGGTCACCCGCACGCCGTCTACCCGACCACGTTCGACGGCCTCGTCGGGCTGACCGGCGGCACACCCGCCGAGGTGGCGAAGTGACCGCCGCGCCGGCCACGCGCGTGGTCCAGCTGTCGCCGCGCGAGCTGAACGCCCGGCTGAACGAGGCGCTGGCGCTGTACGTGAGCGCGATGGACTACCCGCCCGGCACCGCCGAGCAGCGCGCGCCCATGTGGTTGGCGCACATGCTGCGCGAGGGCTGGCGGTGCGTGGTGGCGCTGGGCGAGCACGACGAGCTGATCGGCATCGGCTACGGCTACCGCGGCTCGGTCGGCCAGTGGTGGCACGAGCAGGTGCGCCACGGGCTGACCCTGGTCGCCGGGCCCGGCGCGGTGGACGAGTGGATGCGCGACTACTTCGAACTGACCGAGCTGCACGTGCTGCCGCGCGCGCAGAGCCGGGGCATCGGCGAGCAGCTGCTGCGCAGCCTGCTCGACGGCGTGCCGACGGCGCGGGTGCTGCTGTCCACTCCGGAGGGTCCGAGCAAGGCCTGGCGGCTGTACCGCCGGATGGGCTTCGCGGACGTGCTGCGGCACTACCAGTTCACCGGTGACCCGAGGCCGTTCGCGGTGCTGGGTCGGGAACTGCCGGTCGAGCAGTCCTCTTAGGACCGCGAGGGCCGGCCGGGTGCGCCCCGACCGGCCCTCCGCGTACCGCTCAGAGCTCGGACAGGCGCTCGCGCAACGTGTCCAGGCCCATGGCGCCCATCTCCAGCGCCTGCTTGTGGAACGCCTTCAGGTCGAACGCCTCGCCGTGCCGGGCGCGGGCCTCGTCGCGGGCCGCGAGCCACAGCCGCTCGCCGAGCTTGTACGACGGCGCCTGACCCGGCCAGCCCAGGTAGCGGTCGATCTCGTCGTACACGTGGGCCGCGTCGGTGATGGTGCGGTTGAGCATGAACTCCAGGCCCAGCTCCGGCGTCCAGCGCTCGCCCTCGTGGAACCCGGTGCCCCGCGGGATCTCCAGCTCCAGGTGCATGCCGATGTCGACCACCACCCGGGCGGCGCGGAACAGGTGGGCGTCCAGCATGCCCAGCAGGTCGCCGTCGTCGCCGAGGTAGCCCAGCTCCCGCATCAGGCGCTCGGCGTAGAGCGCCCAGCCCTCGCCGTGGCCGGACACCCAGCACAGCAGCCGCTGGAAGTCGTTGAGCTTCGCCGCCTGGTACACCGCCGTGGCGACCTGGAGGTGGTGGCCGGGAACGCCCTCGTGGTAGACGGTCGTGACCTCGCGCCAGGTCGAGAACTCCTGCTTGTCCGCGGGCACCGACCACCACATCCGGCCCGGCCGGGAGAAGTCCGGCGTGGGACCGGTGTAGTACGCGCCGACGCCACCGCCGGGCGGCGCGATCCGGCACTCCAGCGCCATCAGCTCGTCGGGCAGTTCGAAGTGCACGTCGCGCACCGCGAGCAGCGCCTTGTCCGACAGGTCCTGCATCCACGACTGGAGCCCGGACTGGCCCTGGACGAGGTAGCGGCTGTCGGCGTCGAGCGCGGCGGCGGCCTCGGCGGGCGTCGCGCCCGGCCTGATCCGCGCGGCGACCTGCTTCATCTCGGTCTCGACGCGGGTGAACTCGGCCCAGCCCCACTCGTAGGCCTCGGCCAGGTCGAGCCGCGAGCCGATGAAGTACCGCGACCACAGGCGGTAGACGTCCTCGCCGACGGCGTCCTTCGACGGCGCGCGCGGCGCCAGGTCCTCGCGCAGGAACACGGCCAGGTCGGCGTAGGCCTCGGCGGCGGCCTTCGCGCCCGCCTCCAGGTCGGCCCGCAGCGCGGTGTCCTCGGGCGCGTCGGCGATGAAGTTCGCGAAGTACGAGCGGCCGTCGCCGCGACCCGCCCAGGTGTCGCACTGCGCGGCGACCTTGGTCACCTGGCGCAGCGCGGCGACCTTGCCCGCGTCGGCGGACGCGCCCAGACCCGCGCGCACCCCCGCGACCGCCTCCGGAACGGCGGCCAGCCGGCGGGCGATCACCGCCCAGTCCTCGGTGGTGGCGGTCGCCATCTGGTCGAACACCTCGCGCACCAGCTGCACCGGGCTCGCGATCACGTTGAGCTGGGCCGACATCTCGCCCGAGTCGGCCAGGTCGACGTCGACGCCCACGCGCTCGAGGAACACCGCCTTGGCGTCCGCCTCGGACTTGTCGACGGGGTCGGCGGCCGCCACCGCGGCCACCGCGCGCCGGGCCAGCTCGGCCCGGGCCTGCACACCGTCGGGTGAGAAGTCCGTCAACCGCTCGTCGTGTCCGGGAACACCGATCATGGTGGCCACGATCGGGTCCGCGGCGGCGTAGTCGGCCACGTACTGGTTGCTGATGCCGTGCACGCCGGCGGTCGAAGATGACATGACCGGCACGGTACCTCCGGCTCTTGTCACCCCGACAGGCGTTTAGCGACGCTCACGACCGCTCACGCGGGTCAACTTTTGACCCGGCCGGCAGGATGACCGCGTGCCCAGGGCCTCCGCGCTCCTCTTCCCGGTCTTCGTGCTGCTCGCGCTGTCGCTGAGCGGCTGCGTGCGACTGCACGCGGCGATGGCGATCTCCCCCGACGACCGGGTGTCCGGCGAGATCGTGGCCGCCACGCCGCCGACCCAGGACAACGACCCCGGGCCGCAGCTCAAGGTGCCCTCCGAGCTGGCCAGCCGGGTGACGACCAAGCCGTACAAGCAGGACAACTACGCCGGTACGCAGTTGAACTTCAGCGGGTTGACCTTCGAGGAGGTCCGCACGCTCTCGATGGCCACCAGCTCGTCGAGCAGCCGGTACCAGCTCAACTTCCGCCGGTCCGGCGACCTGGTGACGCTGTCCGGCTCGGTCGACCTGAGCACCGTCCCGGTGGACCGGGCGGACATCCAGGTGAAGATCAGCTTTCCGGGTGAGGTGATCGACACGAACGGGCGAGAGGAGGAGGACGCCACGGTCGCGTGGGCGCCGAAACCGGGCCAGGCCTCGATGATCACCGCCACGGTCCGCTACCCGGGCGAGAACGAACCCGCCTACGGCGGCTGGGCGCTGCTCGTCGCGGGGTTGACCGGCGGCGCGGCACTGATCGTGGTGATCCTCGCGCTGGTGTCGCACCGCCGGAGCCTGGTCGCCTAGTTGTAGTTGAGCTGCCAGCTGACGCCGAAACGGTCGCTGAGCCACCCGAACTTCTCGCTGAACCCGTAGTCGTCCAAGGGCATCAACGGCATTCCGCCGTCCGACAGGGCCGCGTACACCCGGTCGATCTCGTCCTCCGACTCGCACTCCACGAAGAGCGAGACCGACGGGGTGAAGGTGAAGTCGTGCGGGACTGAGCTGTCCATGCACATGTACTGCTGCCCGCCGATCCGGAAGGTGGCGTGCGACACCGATCCCTCCGATCCGGGCTGGTCGGGTCCGAAGTGGGTCACCGACAGCACCTCGCCGTCGTCGAAGAGCGACGTGTAGAACGTCATGGCCTCTTCGGCCTGGCCCTGGAACATCAGCAACGCGGTCACCTTTGGCGCGTTCACAGAGCACACCATAGGGCCATTACCGACATCTGCGGCTACGCCCGAGCGGACACCAGTCCCAGCCTGCCCACGACCTCCTTGGTCGCCTTGGAGCGGTTGAACGTGTAGAAGTGCAGACCCGGCACGCCCTCGGCGAGCAGCCGCTCCCCGACCTCCGTCACCAGGTCGATGCCCTCCTTGCGGAACCCGATCGGGTCGTCCGCGAACGGGTCCAGCCTGCGCGCCACCGAGTCCGGCACCGGCACGCCCGACAGCTCGGCGGTCTTGGCCAGCGTCCTGGCCGTGGTCAACGGCATCAGGCCGGGCAGCAGCGGCGCGTCGCAGCCCCGCGCGGCGAGCCGGTCGCGCATCCGCAGGAAGTCCTCGGGCTGGAAGAACAGCTGCGCGATCGCGAAGTCCGCGCCCGCGTCGAACTTGGCCACCAGGTGCCGGGTGTCGGTGTCCACGTCGCCCGACCGCGGGTGCCCGTAGGGGAACGCGGCCACGCCGACGCAGAAGTCGCCGAGCTCGCGGCACAGCCGGACCAGCTCCTCGGCGTAGGTCAGGCCGTCGGGGTGCCGCACCCACTCGCCGTTGGGGTCGCCGGGCGGGTCGCCCCGCACCGCGAGGATGTTGCGCACGCCGACCGCCGCGTACCAGCCGATCACATTGCGCAGCTCGGCGATCGAGTGCTCCACGGCGGTGAGGTGCGCCATGGGCGTCAGCGTCGTCTCCTGCACCACCCGGGCGGTGGTGCGGATGGTGCGGTCGCGCGACGAGCCGCCCGCGCCGTAGGTGATCGACACGAAGGCGGGGTCCCACGACTCCAGCTCGCGGATCGCCCGCCACAGCACGACCTCGTCCGCCTCGTCGCGAGGAGGGAAGAACTCGACGGAGAACACGGGTGAACCCCGGTCCAGGCGCTCGACCACCGACGTCATGGCACCAGCCTAGTGGGCGGCCGAGGCGTGGAAGACAACGTTCACGAGGTGGGACGACCCCCCGGTGAGGCGGCCGGACACCCCAGAGGTGACGATAGACGGGTGCCGCTCCACCCGTTGGACCTAGAACTGCCCAAGCACGTCGACACCGCGTTGGCGGACTACCTCGCCGACCGCCGAGAGCTGGGCGAGCGGATGGAGGAGAACTTCACCGGCGCGGTCGACGCGCTCGCCGACTTCGTCCTCGGCGGCGGCAAGCGGATCCGGCCCACCTTCGCGTGGTGGGGCTGGCGCGCCGCGGGCGGCGACCCCGAGGGCGCGCTGGCCGGCTCCGTGCTCACCGCCGTCAGCTCGCTCGAGCTGATCCAGGCGTGCGCGCTGGTGCACGACGACCTGATGGACGCCTCCGAGACCCGGCGCGGCATGCCGACCGTGCACATCCGGTTCGCCCGCGAGCACGTCGCGCGGGGCTGGCTCGGCGAGCCCGAGCGGTTCGGCCTGGCCGCCGCGGTGCTGATCGGCGACGTGGCGCTGGCCTGGGCCGACGACATGCTGTTCGCCGCCGGCCTGCCGACCGACGCGTTGCAGCGGCTGAGCCTGCCGTGGCGGGACATGCGCACCGAGATGCTCGCGGGCCAGTACCTGGACGTGCTGACCCAGGCCCGCGGCGACGCCTCGCCGGACGCCGCGCTGCGCATCGACCGGCTCAAGACCGCCGCGTACACCGTCGAACGGCCGCTGCACATGGGCGCCGCGATCGGCGGCGGCTCGCCGGAGCTGGTGGAGGGGTTGCGCTCGTTCGGCCGCGACATCGGCGTGGCGTTCCAGCTGCGCGACGACCTGTTGGGCGTGTTCGGCGACCCGGCGGTGACCGGCAAGCCCGCGGGCGACGACCTGCGCGAGGGCAAGCGGACGCTGCTCGTCGCGCTGGGCATGCGGTTCGGCGCGGACGTGCTGCACGAGGCGCTGGGCAAGCCGGACCTGGACGTGGCCGTGGTCGACGAGGTGCGCGCGCGGCTGGTCGAGGTCGGCGCGGTGGCCGCGGTCGAGGAGCGCATCGGCGAGCTGACCGCGTCCGCGCTGGCCGCCCTGGAGCGCGCGCCGGTGGCCGAGCCCGCGTGCGAGCGGCTGGCCGAGCTGGCGATCAGCGCCACGAAGCGGACCCGCTGAGCATGCGCGCGGTCACCGGTCGCACCGACCACGTCGTGGTGGTGGGCGCGGGGCTCGCGGGCCTCTCCGCGACGCTGCACCTGCTGGGCGCGGGCCGCCGGGTCACCGTCGTGGAACGGGACGAGGTGCCCGGCGGGCGGGCGGGCCGGCTCGACCTCGGCGGGTACTCCTTCGACACCGGCCCCACCGTGCTGACCATGCCCGAGCTGGTGGACGAGGCGCTGCACGCGGTGGGCGACTCGCTGGCCGACCGGCTGCCGCTGGACCCCGTCGACCCGGCCTACCGGGCCCGGTTCGCCGACGGCGCGGTGCTGGACGTGCACGCCGACGGCGACGCCATGGAGGAGGAGGTGCGCCGGTTCGCCGGTCCCGCCGAGGCGGCCGGCTACCGGGCGCTGCGGGCGTGGCTGACCGAGCTGTACCGGGTGGAGAAGGACGCGTTCATCGGCGCGAACTTCGACTCGCCGCTGAGCCTGGTCACGCCGGGGCTCGCGCGGTTGGCCGCGCTGGGCGGGTTCGCCAGGCTCGGCCCGTCGGTGGCCCGGTTCCTGCGCGACGAGCGCCTCCAGCGCGTCTTCTCCTTCCAGTCGCTGTACGCGGGTGTGCCGCCGCGCAAGGCCCTGGCCGCGTACGCGGTGATCGCGTACATGGACACGGTCGCGGGCGTCTACCACCCGCGCGGCGGGATGCGGGCGCTGCCGGACGCGCTGGCCGCCAGTGCCCGGGACGCGGGCGCGGACCTGCGGTTCTCGACCCGGGTGGCGTGGCTGGAGCGGATCGGCGGTCGGGTCACCGCGGTGCGCACCGCGCAGGGCGAGCGGATCCCGTGCGACGCGGTCGTGCTGACGCCGGACCTGCCCACGTCCTACCGGCTGCTCGGCCACCGACCGCGCCGGCCGGTGCGGATGACCTGGTCGCCGTCGGCGGTCGTGCTGCACGCGGGCACCCGGCGGCGCTGGCCGGAACTCGCCCACCACACGATCTTCTTCGGCCGCGAGTGGGACCGCACGTTCGAGGAGCTGACCCGGCGCGGCACCCTGATGAGCGACCCGTCGCTGCTGGTCAGCGCCCCGCCGGGGCAGGGCGTGTTCGTGCTGGCGCCGGCGCCGAACCTGCGGGTGGGCCCGATCGACTGGGAACGCGTCGGCCCGGCCTACCGGGACGAGCTGGTCGGCGTGCTGGAGTCGCGCGGGCTGACCGGGTTCGGCGCGTCGGTCGAGGTGGAGCGGCTGGTCACGCCGCGCGACTGGGCCCGGCTCGGGCTGGTCGCCGGCACCCCGTTCTCGGCCGCGCACACGTTCGCCCAGACCGGCCCGTTCCGACCGCGCAACCTGGTCTCCGGCCTGGAGAACGCGGTGCTCGCGGGCTGCGGCACCACGCCGGGCGTCGGCGTGCCGCCGGTGCTGATCTCCGGCCGGCTCGCCGCGCGGCGGATCACGGGGTCCGGCGCCGCAGCGTCGCCGCGCCGAGCAGCAAGGCCGCGAGCGCGCAGCCCGCGATGACCAGCAGGTTGCGCACCAGCGTGCCGTCGACGTCGGCGGACGTCGTCACGTGGGTCAACGCGTCGACCGCGTAGGACAGCGGCAGCACGTCGGACACCGCGCTCAGCACCGGCGCCATGTCACCGCGCGGGGTGAACAGCCCGCACAGCAGCACCTGCGGCATGACGATCGCGGGCATGAACTGCACGGCCTGGAACTCGGTGCGGGCGAACGCGCTGGCGAACAGGCCCAGCGCCGTGCCCAGCAGCGCGTCGAGCACCGCGATCAGCACCAGCAGCCACACCGGCCCGGCCACGTCCAGGCCGAGCCAGGTCAGCGCGACCACCGAGGCCACCGCCACCTGCGCCACCGCGACCAGCCCGAACGCGATCGCGTAGCCGAACAGCAGCTCGAGCCTGCCCATCGGCATGGTCATCAACCGCTCCAGCGTCGCGGTGAGCCGTTCCCGCAACGTGGTGATCGACGCCACGATGAACATGATCGCGAAGGGGAAGACGCCGAGCAGCGCGGGCGCGGCCCGGCCGAACGCCCGCTCCGAGTCGAACACGTAGCGCAGCAGCACGAGCAGCACCGACGGCATCAGCACCAGCAGTGCGACGGTGCGCCGGTCGTGCCGCAGCTGGGTGAGGATCCGCCGCGCGGTGGCCAGGGTGTTCACGCCGCCTCCTTCACCAGGGCCAGGAACGCCCGCTCCAGGTCGCGCTCGCCGGTCCGCTCGCGCAGCCGGTCCGGGGTGTCGTCGGCGAGCAGCGCGCCCGCGCGCATCAGCAGCAGCCGGTCGCACCGGGCCGCCTCGTCCATCACGTGGCTGGACACCAGCAGCGCCACGCCCGTCTCCGCCAGCCGGTGGAACAGGCCCCAGAGCTGTTCGCGCAGCACCGGGTCCAGGCCCATGGTCGGCTCGTCCAGCACGATCAACTCGGGCGCGCCGAGCAGGGCCACGGCGAGGCTCGCCCGACCGCGCTCGCCGCCGGAGAGCGTGCCGACGAGCTGCCCGGCGTGCCCGGTCAACCCGACGTCGTCGAGCACCCGGTCCACGTCGGAGGCGGGCGCGCGGAGCACGGACGCGAAGTAGCGCAGGTTCTCCACCACGGTCAGGTCCGCGTACACCGACGGGCTCTGGGTGGAGTAGCCGATCCGGGTCCGCAGCGCCGGGCTGCCCGCCGGCTCGCCGAGGACGGTCACCACGCCCGCGCGCACCGCCTGCACCCCGACGACGGACCGCAGCAGGGTCGTCTTGCCGCACCCGCTCGGTCCCAGCAACCCCGTGACCGAGCCGCGCGCGGCGGTGAAGCTCAGCCCGCGCACGACCTCGCGCCCACCCCGCGCGACGGTCAACCCGTCGACGTCGACCGCGTAATTGGACATGTGTTGAATTATTGCCCCGGCGACCGGCCGGCGGCAAGATCGGCGCTGGTCCCGGCGTCGGGAATAGGCCGACTGGGCCCTCGCCGTCGCGGGCGCGCGCGTGCGAGGATCCCCCGGGGTGTCACAACACCGTCACGCGAGTGCGCCATTGCGTGCCGACGCGCCGACCTGTTGTGCGACGATGTTGCCGCGATGGCCGCGACCCCGTCTCCTCCCCGATCGAGCGCCGCACCTGCCGACCCGGTGCCGTCCGCCGCTACCCAGGTGGACGACGCGCGCGGTCGACCGGACCCCGGCGGCATCCCGATCCGCACGATCCTGCTCGGCGTCGCGGGCGTCATGCTCGTGGCGCTCGGCGGCTCCGGCGCGGGCGCGATCCTCAAGCAGGACCCGCTGCTCACCGACACGTCGCTGAGCTGGATCCGCTACGGGCACGGCCGCGACCTCGCCACCGCCGTGCTGTACCTGGGCCTGGCGCTGGTGATCTGGGCGTGGGTGCGGCTGGGGCGCATGGTGCGCAACCGGCACGTGGGCAGCAACGCCGTGCTGACCGCCGTGGTCGCCTGGACGCTGCCGCTGCTGTTCGCGCCACCGCTGTTCTCCAAGGACATCTACAGCTACCTGGCGCAGGGCCAGCTCGCGCTCAACGGCCTCGACCCGTACGCGGTCGGACCGGCGGTGCTCCAGAGCTCGCTGTCGGACAACGTCAGCTGGGTCTGGCAGAACACCCCGGCGCCCTACGGGCCGTTCTTCATGATGCTCGCCGAGGGCGTCGTGTGGGCCACCGGCGCGAGCGTCATCGGCGGTGTCGTGCTGATGCGGCTCGTGCTCGCGGCCGGGCTCGCGCTGGTCTGCTGGGCGCTGCCCGGTCTCGCCAGGCACCTCGGCGGCACGCCCGCCGTCGCGCTGTGGCTGGCCGCGGCGAACCCGCTGGTGCTGGTGCACCTGATCGGCGGCGCGCACAACGACATGCTGATGGTCGGCCTGCTCGCCGCGGGCACCCTGTTCGTGCTCGACCGCCGGCACGTGCTGGGCGTCGCGGTCGTGACGCTGGCGTTCGCGGTGAAGGCGACGGCCGTGGTCGCGCTGCCGTTCCTGGTGCTGGTGTGGGCCAGGCGGCTGACCGGCACGCGGCGGGCGCAGCTGGTCAAGGCGATCGCGGGCGGCGTGGCCGTGTTCACCGCGGTGTTCACCGGCTGCACCGTGGTCGCGGGCCTGGACCTGGGCTGGATCCCGGCGCTGAGCACGTCGTCCACCATCGTGAACTGGCTGTCGGTGCCCACCGCCATCGGCGATTTCGCGCATACGCTGGCCAGTGGGTTCGTGCAGGTCGAACCCGACTGGTTCCTGACCGTCGCGCGCGGGATCGGCTCGCTGCTGCTGGTCTTCATCGCGTGGCGGCAGTGGCGCGCGGCCGACGACGGCGGTCCCGAGGCGGTGCGCCGGGCGGCGATCACCATGCTGGCCGTCGCGCTGCTCTCCCCCGCCACCCTGCCGTGGTACTTCAGCTGGACGCTGGTGCTCGCCGCCGGGCTCGCGTGGACCGCGGGCGGGTTGCGCGCGGTGGCGTTCTTCTCGGTGTTCCTGCTGCTGGTGACCTTCCCCAACGGGGACACGGCGCTCTACTCGTGGGGTTACCTGGTGTTCGCGGTGGGCGCGTCCGCGCTGGCCGCCGTGACCGTGCTGACCCCCGACCCGTTGCGGCTGTCGAGCAGGTACACGTGACCGACACGGCCGCGGCCTACGCCCGTTGCCGCGAGCTGAACGCCCGGCACGGCCGCACGTTCTTCCTGGCCACGAGGCTGCTCACGCCCGAGCGCCGACCCGCCGTGCACGCCCTGTACGGGTTCGCCCGCTGCGCCGACGAGATCGTGGACGCGGGCACCTCGCCGGACCCGGCGGCCGAGCTGGCCGAGCTGGCCGCGCAGCTGACCGAGGAGCTGGCGGGCCGGCCGACCGGGCACCCGGTGCTGGTCGCGCTGGCCGACACCGCGCGCCGGTACGACCTCGACCACGCGCTGTTCGACGACTTCCTGCGGTCCATGCGGATGGACCTGACCGTGACGTCGTACGCGACGTTCGCCGAGCTGGACGACTACGTGCACGGGTCGGCGGCGGTGATCGGGCTGCAACTGCTGCCGGTGTTCGGCACCGTCGTGCCGCGCGCCGAGGCCGAGCCGTCGGCGGCCGCGCTGGGCCGGGCGTTCCAGCTGACCAACTTCCTCCGCGACGTGGGCGAGGACCTCGACCGGGGCCGGGTCTACCTGCCGCGGGACGTGCTGACCGCGTACGGCGTCGACCGGGAGCTGCTGGAGCACGGCAGGCGGACGGGCGTGGCCGACCGGCGGGTCCGGCGGGTGCTGCGGCACCTGGTCGCGCACACCCACGCGGTGTACCGGGAGGCCGAGGCCGGCGTGCCGATGCTCGCGCCGGTGTCCCGCCCGTGCGTGCGCACGGCGCTCGTGCTGTACCGCGACATCCTGGAGGGCATCGCGGAGGCCGACTACGACGTCCTGGACCACCGCGTGGTCGTCCCGAACCGGCGACGCCTGGCCGTGGCCCTACCCGGCCTCGTCTCGGCCCTCCTGGCCCGCGCCAGGACCCGCTGACCGCCGCGGGGCCGCGCTTCGACGCCGTCCCGGCCGTGGGTTTGCCGTCTCGGCGCGCCGCGCAGCCTCGGGACGCACGACGGCCGGACGGCTCGTGGTGAGCCGCCCGGCCGCCCGGGTCTTGTCGTCAGGTGCTCAGAACCCCATCGCCTGCGCCCGCCGCTTCACCTCGCGGCCCCGGTCGCCGCGCAACGCCTCGATCGGCGTGCCGGGAAGGGTCTCGTCCTCGGTGAACAGCCACCGGAGGATCTCGTCGGTCGAGTAGCCGGAGTCGCGCAGCACCGTGATGGTGCCGGGCAGTCCCTTGACCACGCCTCCGGCGGCGAGGAAGTCGGCGGGGACCACGAGCGTGCCCGCACGGCGTTCCGCGAGCAGTTGGCCGTCGCGCAGCAGTTGGTGGACACGGTTGACCGGGAGGGCCAGGCGCTCGGCGACCTCGGGCAGGTCCAGGACCTCGAGGTCGGGAGCCAGCACATCCGCAGCGGCAGGAATCGCACTCACGAGCGTCACGATGCCACAACGACGGGAGCAACGCCCTGCGCCAACCGGGTGGAAGCGGTACACCCGCGGGTCGACCCGGGTACACCCCCTGTTTCCCAGGGCTTTTGACACCGACCCCACACGTCGCCCACGATCCTCGATCACGGGGCACCGGTCAGCCCACCCCACCGTACGATCCACGGCTGTGGAAAGGTCGGCGACGAACGTGATCGGCGGGTTGCTCGAACAACGCTACCGGGTCGGCGACCTCGTGGCGCGCGGCGGGATGTCCACCGTCTACCGCGGCGTGGACACGCGGTTGGAACGCCCGGTCGCGATCAAGGTCATGGAACCGCAGTTCTCCGCGGACCCGGCGTTCGTCGCCCGGTTCGAGCGGGAGGCGCGCGCCGCGGCCGGCCTGCACCACCCCGGTGTGGTCGCCGTGCACGACCAGGGCGTCGACGAGGACCGCGTGTACCTCGTGATGGAACTGGTCGAGGGCGGCACGCTGCGCGACCTGCTCACCGCGCGCGGGACGCTCGACGTGCCGCTGGCGCTGACCGTGCTGGAGAAGATCCTCTCCCCGCTGGCCGCCGCGCACCGCGCCGACCTCGTGCACCGGGACATCAAGCCGGAGAACGTGCTCATCGGTCGCGGCGGTGTGGTGAAGGTCGCCGACTTCGGCCTGGTCCGCGCGGTGTCCGGGGTGGGCGTCACCAGCGACACGACGATCCTCGGCACCGTCGCCTACCTCTCGCCCGAGCAGGTCTCCACGGGTTCGGCGGACGCGCGCAGCGACGTGTACGCGGCCGGGATCGTGCTCTACGAGATGCTGACCGGCACGCCGCCGTACGTGGGCGACAACGCGATCTCGGTCGCCTACCGGCACGTGAACGACGACGTGCCGCCCCTGCTGGACGTGCCGCCGCCGGTGGCCGAACTGGTCCGCCGGGCGACCCGCCGCGAGCCGTTCCTGCGCCCCAAGGACGCCGAGGCGTTCCTGGGCGAGGTGGAGGCCGCGCGGGCCGAACTGGGCATCGCGACGGTGGACGTGCCGGTGCCGGGCGTGCAGCGGCCCGTCGCGGTCGAGGCGGGCACCGTGCGGGTGCTCCAGCAGGCCGCTCCCGGCGCGCCGTCACCCGCCGAGCTGACCATGCCGGTGCTGCGGACGCCCACGCCCGCGCCGGTGGGTCCGCAGGGCACGCGGGCGATCTCGCGCGCCGAACTGGCCGCGCCGGTCGCCGCGCCGCCCGCTCCCCCCGCGCCGCCCCGGCCGCGCAAGAAGCGGCCGAAGAAGACCCCCGAGCAGCTGCACGAGGAGATGCGCCGCAAGAGCAAGCGGCAGTTCGTCACCTGGATGTCGGTGGTGGTCGTGGTCGGCGTGCTGGTCGGCCTCGGCTCGTGGTGGATGGCCGTCGGCCGGGTGTCGACCGTGCCCGACCTGGTCGGCAAGGAGGAGAAGGTCGCCACCGCGCTGCTCGACGACGTGTCGCTGAAGTCCGCGATCACCAGCCAGAACAGCGACACCATCCCGAACGGGGTGGTGATCGGCTCCGAGCCGAAGGCGGGCACCGAGGCGCTGCACGGCGACCTGGTGCGGCTGGTCGTGTCGCGCGGCAAGCCGGTGGTGCCGACCGTGCAGGCGGGCGTCGACGTCGCGGCGGCGCAGAGGGAGATCGAGTCGGTCGGGTTGAAGGCCGAGCTGAACGAGGGCGAGGCGGCGTTCAGCGACCGGGTGGCCAAGGGCAAGGTCGTGACGCTGAACCCGGCACCGGGCACCGAGGTCGCGATCGGCTCGACGGTGCGGATCGTCATCAGCAAGGGCTCCCAGCCCAAGCCGGTGCCCAACGTCGCGGGCAAGTCCAAGGACGAGGCGTTCGCGGCGCTGAGCGCGGCGGGCTTCGACCCGGTGGAGGGTCCCGCGGAGTTCGCCGACGGCGTGGAGAACGGCAAGGTCGTGCGCACCAACCCGCCGGCCGGCACGAACGTCGCCAACGGCGGCGACCGCAAGGTGACGGTGACCCTGTCCACCTCGGTGACGGTGCCGAACGTCGAGGGCAAGCGCATCAAGGACGCCAAGAAGACCCTCGAGGACGCGGGCCTCCAAGTCGAGGTCCAGTTCAACAACCGCGACCGCGCGACCGTCGTGAACCAGTCCGTGCGGCCGGGCACCAAGGTCGCCAAGGGCACCAAGGTCGTCCTGATCGCCCTGTAGGCCCCGTCCGGCGCGGGTCGGTGCCACCGCCGGCCGACTCGCGCGGGGGGACCGAGCGGGTCCGGGGGTGCGCGCTTCGTGGTGGTTCCGGGAAGGCCCGGAAAAGCACGACGCCCCCGGATCGGTGAGGATCCGGGGGCGTCGGGAACGCCGTGGTCAGCTGCGCAGCATCTCGGCCACCAGGAACGCCAGTTCCAGGGACTGCTGCGTGTTCAGCCGGGGGTCGCACGCCGTCTCGTAGCGGCCCGCGAGGTCGGTGTCGGAGATCTCCTGGGCGCCGCCCAGGCACTCCGTGACGTCCTCGCCGGTCAGCTCGATGTGGATGCCGCCCGGGTGGGTGCCGAGCCTGCGGTGCACCTCGAAGAAGCCCTGGACCTCGTCCACGATGCGGTCGAAGTGGCGGGTCTTGTAGCCGGTGGACGACTCGTGGGTGTTGCCGTGCATCGGGTCGCACTGCCAGATGACCTGGTGACCCGACGCGGTGACCTTCTCCACGATGGGCGGCAGCACGTCGCGCACCTTGCCGTTGCCCATGCGGCTGATCAGGGTCAGCCGGCCGGGCTGGTTGTGCGGGTCGAGCCGCTGCACGTACTCCACGGCCATCTCGGGCGTGGTCGTCGGGCCGATCTTGAGGCCGATCGGGTTGGACAGCAGCTCGGCGAACGCGATGTGCGCGCCGTCCAGCTGCCGGGTCCGCTCGCCGATCCACAGGAAGTGCGAGGACAGGTCGTAGAGCCGCGGCTGCTCGCCGTTGGTGTCCAACCGCAGCAGCGCCCGCTCGTAGTCCAGCAGCAGCGCCTCGTGCGAGGCGAAGATCTCCGTGGTGTGCAACGACGAGTCGTCCACGCCGCAGGCGGACATGAACCGCAGGCCGCGGTCGATCTCGGCGGCCAGGGCCTCGTAGCGCTCACCGGCGGGCGAGGTGCGGACGAAGTCCTTGTTCCAGTCGTGCAGGCGGTGCAGGTCGGCCATGCCGGCGGTGGTCATCGCGCGCAGCAGGTTCATCGCCGCGCCCGCGTTCGCGTAGGCGCGGATCATCCGGCCCGGGTCCGGGACGCGGGCCTCGGGCGTGGCCACCAGCGAGTTGACGATGTCGCCCCGGTAGGACTGGAGGCCGAGCGCGTCGATGTTCGAGGAGCGGGGCTTGGCGTACTGGCCCGCGATGCGGCCGATCTTGACCACGGGCAGGCTCGCGCCGTAGGTCAGCACGACCGCCATCTGGAGCAGGGTGCGCACGTTGGCGCGGATGTGCGGCTCGGTGTTGTCCGCGAACGTCTCCGCGCAGTCGCCGCCCTGTAGCAGGAAGGCCTCGCCGCGGGCGACCTGGGCGAGGTTGTCGCGAAGGCGGTCGATCTCGGCGGGCACGGTGATCGGCGGCACGCTCTCCAGCACGGCCCGCACCCGGCGCACGAAATCGGCGTCGGGCCACTCGGGCTGCTGCGCGGCGGGCCGGGCCAGCGCTTCGTCGAGTCGGGACCGGAGGTCCGGCGGAAGGGGCGGGAGCTCCGGAAGCGTGTCCACAGGCACGTCCACGGTCCAGTTCACGTCGCCAACCGTACGCGGTCCACGCTGCGGGACGGGGTCGGGTCGGGCTGGACATGACGAGCGTCATGTCCGTCACCCGGTCGGGCGACTACCGGACGTACCGGACACGCGGAAGGGGGACGCGGAACACCCCGCGTCCCCCTTCCGGGTGGGCTCGAACTCAGCCGAAGAAGACCTCGGCCTCGGCGTAGCGCTCGTGCGGGACGGTCTTCAGCTCGGCGGTCGCCTCGGACAGCTTGACCCGGACGATGTCGGTGCCGCGCAACGCGACCATGACGCCGAAGTCGCCCTCGGCCACCGCGTCGACCGCGTGCAGGCCGAACCGGGTCGCGAGGACCCGGTCGTAGGCGGTCGGGATGCCGCCGCGCTGGACGTGGCCCAGCACGACCGCGCGGGACTCCTTGCCGGTGCGCTCGGCGATCTCCTCGGACAGCCACTGGCCGACGCCGCCCAGGCGGACGTGGCCGAACGCGTCCTTCTCACCGGAGTGCAGCACCTCGGCGCCGCCCTCGGGCACCGCGCCCTCGGCGACCACGATGATCGGCGCGAACTCGGCCTCGAAGCGGCGCTCGACCCACTCCACGACCTTCTCCACGCTGAACGGCCGCTCGGGCACCAGGATGCCGTTCGCGCCGCCCGCCAGGCCGGAGTGCAGCGCGATCCAGCCCGCGTGCCGGCCCATGACCTCGACCACGAGGGCGCGGTGGTGGGACTCGGCGGTGGTGCGCAACCGGTCGATCGCCTCGGTCGCGATGTGCACGGCCGTGTCGAAGCCGAACGTGTAGTCGGTCGCGCCCAGGTCGTTGTCGATCGTCTTCGGCACGCCGACGACGCCGATGCCGTCGTCGGTCAGCCGCTTGGCGACGCCGAGGGTGTCCTCGCCGCCGATCGCGATCAGCGCGTCGATCCGGTGCTCGGCCAGCACCTCGCGGATGCGGTCGACACCGCCCTCGACCTTGTAGGGGTTGGTGCGCGAGGAGCCGAGGATCGTGCCGCCGCGGGTCAGGATGTCCTCGACGTCGGCCAGGCCGATCGGCTTGGTGAGACCCTCGATCGGACCCTGCCACCCGTTGCGGAAGCCGACGACCTCCCAGCCGTGGACCTCGACGCCCTTGCGGACGACACCGCGGATCACGGCGTTGAGGCCGGGGCAGTCGCCACCGCCGGTGAGCACACCAATGCGCATTTGCTTAGCCAATCTCTTCGTGGCGCTTGTCACCCAAGCGTGACACGAGCTGGATCGGTGCAGCAAGGCAGGGTCCCACCTGCCGGACGGCCGTCGGAGTGCCTACCGGAGCGCGAACCCCCGGCGCAGCCGCTCGGTCTCGATCACCTTCCAGCGGGCGAGGTTGTGCCGGGCGTCGGCGAGCGCGTCGTGCGCGTCCGCGGGCGGCAGCGGGAGCCGGGGTTTGCCCACGTCCTCCCAGCGCTGCCGCAGGTCGCGGGTGAACCTCGGCAGGCAGCGCGGCAGCGCGGGCATCGCGCCCCACAACTGGGCCAGGGCGACGTGGTCGTAGGCGGCGAACCACGCCCACAGCTCCACGTCGTCCCGGTTGGCCTTGGCACCGCCGAAGAACTCCAGCAGGTCCGCCTTGATCCGCTCCCGGCTGCGCCACGCCTGGTCGGCGGGCGACGGGAGCTGGTTGAGCACGTTGGCGCGCACCCACGGCCCGGCCTTCGCGGGGTCGAACTCCGTGGAGACGGCGTAGTACTCGCGGCCCTCCTCGTCGACCACCCCGATGGAGACGAGGTCGATCGTCACCCCGTCCTCGATGAACTCACAGTCGTAGAAGAACCGCACCCGCACACCCTAGGGGCCGGTCAGCCCGCCTTCGTGTCGGGTAGCCGGTCGACGGGCTTCGCCGAGCCCTGGTCCTCCTTGGCCTTCGTCGCGTAGACGTCGACGTACTCCTGGCCGGACAGCTCCATGAGCGCGTACATGATCTCGTCGGTGATCGACCGCAGCACGAACCGGTCGCCGGACAGGCCCTCGTAGCGGGAGAAGTCCAACGGCTTGCCGATCTTGATCCGGATCGGGTACGGCCGCCACATCCTCGAGCCGATGGGGTTGGCCTTGTCGGTGCCGAACATCGCGACCGGGATGACCGGCGCGCCGGACTCCAGCGCGATCCACGCGACGCCGACCTTGCCCTTGTACAGCCGGCCGTCGGGCGAGCGGGTGCCCTCGGGGTAGATGCCGAGGAGCTTGCCCTCCCGCACGATGCGCACGCCCGTGTCCAGCGCGCCCTGCGCGGCGGACGCGGACGACCGGTCGATCGGCACCTGGCCGACGCCGGAGAAGAACCAACGCTGGAACGCCCCCTTCAAGCCCTTGCCGGTGAAGTACTCGATCTTGGCCGGGAAGGTGACCCTCCGCGACAGCTTCAACGGCAGGAAGAACGAGTCGGAGACCGCGAGGTGGTTGCTCGCCAGGATCGCGCCGCCCTCCTTGGGGATGTTCTCCGCGCCCTCGATGATGCGGGGGCGGAAGAACAACTTCAGGATCGGCCCGAGAAAGATGTGTTTCATCAACCAGTAGAGCACCGCTGGGAGCGCCTCCTCGACGTGCTTGATCCCCGCCACCAGCCTACGGAGCGGACCGCGCACACCACAACGAAGACCCGCGGGCAGGGGGTACGGTCGCAAGTCCCTACGGCTGTCGTGGTCCGCAACACAACACCGTCGTGGGACGATGACCCGGGCAGGAAGCGCCTTCACGACCGGAGGGCTGGAGCACGCCGATGAACTCCCGACGCGACCCGACCGACGGGCCGGACGACGTCGACGCGACCTTCGCCGAGATCGTGGCCGGCCTGGAACGCGAAGGCGTGGGGAGGTCGTGGCCGGGCGACCACGTCGACGTCGAGCCCGATCCGACACCCGCCGCGGCGCCGCCGTCGTCCCCCTCGGCCGCGGCCACCGTCGAGGTGGACGACGGCGACGAGCCCGACGACCCGGACGACCACTTCGTGCCGCCCGAGCCCCCGCCGCTGCCCGCGTTGCGCAAGGGGACGATCGCGGCGTTGGCGGTGATCGTGCTGGGGTTGGTGGTGCTGCTGTTCCCCGGGATCTTCGGGTTGAGCGGCGCGTTGGGGACGACGTTGGCGCTGGTGGTCCTGTGCTGCGGGGTGGGGTGGCTGGTGCTGCGGATCAAGAGCGGGCCTCCGCCGGACTCCGGGTGGGACGACGGCGCGGTGCTCTGAGCGCCTTTCTTGGCCGCTGTTCTTCGAGTTTGTGCGGTGGGTCCGGTGTCGTGGGACCTCGCGGTGGGGCTGTGGGTGGGTCGGGCGTGGCCGGGCGGTGTTCGTCGCGGTGAGTCGGGGTGCGCGGATCTGTGCGGTGGGTCCGGTTTCCCCTAAACCGCGAACATGATCGTGTACCCGTGCGCCGCCCGCCGGAGCGTGACCTCCGCGCAGGTCCGGTGCGTCAGCCACAGGCCGAGGCCCGCCGTGCTCGTGTGCGCCTCGGGCACCAGCCCGGCGGTCGGGCTGGTCGGGCCCTCGCCCCGGTCGGACACGGTCGCCACCACGCCGCCCGCCCAGCGCCACGCGCGGACCACCACCGGGGGCACGCCGTGGCACATGCCGTTGGTCACGGCCTCGCTGACGGCGTACACGATGTCGTCCCGGCGCGTGCCGTCCAGGTCGGCGGCGATCGCGCCGACGGCGTGGCGGGCCACCGCCGGGGTCGGGTCCACCAGGTCGATCAGCGGCGGCGTCGACTCGGCCGGGTGCGGGTCGGGGTGGGCGACGCGGGTGCCGAAGTCGGGGTTCGGACGGCGGCCCGCCCGTTCCACCACCTCGGGGTGGGTGCGCAGCACGTCGTCCACGACGGCCGCCGGGGTGGTGCGCAGGTCGTAGGCGCACATCGCCCACATCGGGAACTCGCCGTAGACGGAGTCCACCGCGACCTCGTAGCGCGCCCACCAGTCCCACGGCGCGCCGACGCCGGGGTGCGGGATCTCGCCGACCACCCTGATCCGCGCCGCGCCGCCCGCCACGTGCTCGGACAGCAGGCGGCGGTAGTTCAGGATCGCGTCGGTCGGGCGGGCGTAGTGGGTCGCGCCGGGCAGGAAGGTGATCCGCTCCGGGTGGCGCACCGCGTCGCGCAGCAGGTTCTCGTTGACCGCGCCGAACGCGGCGATCGCGGGCTCGCCGCCCGCGGTGGCCTCGTCCACGAACGGGACCACGACCTCCAGGAAGTCGTCGTCGGTGGCGTAGAAGGCGGTTTCGTGGCGGAAACCGCTGTGCGTCGGGGTCATCGCACCACCCGGACGCCGGGCATGTCGAGCAGGTCCACCAGGCGGCGCGCGGTCGAGAGCGGGGTGCGCAGCACCACGTCGCCCAGGTCGGACAGCGCGTACAGGCCGTGGTGGTCGATGAAGTCCAGGTCGGGCGCCTCGACGAGGACCTGGCCGTTGCGGCCGAGGCCCGCGCGGTGCAGGGCCAGCGGGAAGCGCTCGCGGCTGTCGAGGTCGATCTCGCCCTCCAGTCCCACGCCGTCCTCGGTCGCGAACAACCGGAACTGCGCGCCGCCCGCGCCGCTCGCCGGGTGCAGGCACGCCAGGTGGCCGATCTCGTCGTCGGTGAGGACGCGGCGGTCGTAGGCGCACATCGCGGCGAACGGTTTGGCGGTCATGTAGCGGTCGACCAGGTGTTCGTAGCGGCAGAACGCGTCCAGCGCGGCGTCGCCGCGGACCAGCGGGGTGGCCTCGGCGGCCACGCGGAGGCCGGTGTAGCCGGCGGCCAGGGCGTCCTCGGTGGCGACGGCGTAGGCGGCGGCCTGGACGTGCGGCTCCACGGCGCGTTCCTGGTAGGCGTCGTTCAGGGAGACGACTTTCAGGGCGCCCGAGGTGAGGGCGTCCTCCAGGCCGGACAGGTGGGTGGTGAGTTCCTCCACCGGGCCTTCGGCGATGTACCAGGCCTCTTGGCCTGCCGCCAGGCCGTCGGTCAGGAATTCCCTTGCTCTGGCGATGAAGTCGGCTTGGGTGTCGAACGGCCAGCACACGTGGTCGTGCAGTCCTAGACCTTGGACGGCGTCTAGTACGCCGGACGTGCGCATGGGGGCAGGTTACGCGGGCGGGTGGGGGTTGGGGAGTGGGGTCCGGGGGGTGTGTTTGTCGGGGTGCGTTTGTCGGGGTGTGGCCGGGTGTCTGTGGGTGTGGGTGCTGTTTAGGGCGTTAAAAGCGTCCTCGCCGGACGGGCAGCGCCTCCGGGGGTGAAGGGCGTCGTGTTCTCCCCGTATGGCCTGCCAGAGGCAACCACATGCGTCAAGGGGGCCGTTTGTGAGTTTGGGCGGCGGTGGGCGGTTCGGTGCCCCCTTGACACATGCGGTTGGGCTTCGCCCAGGCCATACGGGGAGAACACGAGGCCACTGGCTTGGGCTTGCGCGCCCTGTGGCGCTTGGCTAAGGGGTTCGGGCCAGCGTGGCTGCGCCTACCAGGCCTGCGTCGTCTGCGAGGTGGGCTGTTCGGATTCTGGCCAGCGGGCGGTGGCCTGCTCCGGTGACGACTGTTGCGTAGCGTTCCCTTGCCTCGTCCAGGAACAGTGGCGCCGAGCCTGAGACTCCGCCTCCCACGACGATGACCTCCGGGTCGTAGACGTCCGCCACCAGGGCCAGGCCGTCTCCCAGCCAGCGGGCCAGGTCGGAGAGGGCTCGGCAGGCTATTCGGTCTCCCTCCCTCGCCGCCGCTGCCACTCGGCGGCCGGTGATGGAGCGGGGGTCTCGGGTTGCCTCCCTGGTCAGGAGGGTCGAGGTGCCCGGGTTCCTGGCCAGGAGTTCCACTGCCGTCGTGCTCAGGGCCGTGCCGCTGCAATAGCGCTCCCAGCAGCCGCTCTTGCCGCACGGGCACGGGCGGCCGTCGGGGACCAGGCGCAGGTGGCCCAGTTCCGGGGCCACGCCGTGGGCTCCTCGGAAGATCTCGCCGTCGATCAGGAGGGCGCCGCCGATGCCCGTGCCGATGGCGACCAGGACGGCCACCCGGGCGCCTCTCGCGGCGCCGAAGCGGTGTTCGGCCAGGGCCGCGGCGTTGGCGTCGTGTTCCAGGACCACCGGGAGTCCCGTCCGCTTCGCGATTCGGTCCGCCACCGGGGCTTGACGCCAGGCCAGGTGGGGGGCGAAGTGGACGGTGCGGCGGTCGGAGGCCACGAAGCCCGCCACCGCCAGGCCCACCGCCGAGACGTCGTGGCGGGACGCCAGTTCGGTCACGGTGGCGGCGATGACCTCTTCCAGGGCTTCCTCGCCGGACGGGGTCGCGGCTCGGGCCGTGTCCAGGACCGCGCCCCGGGAGTCCACGACGCCGGCTCGCACGCTCGTGCCGCCGACGTCGACGCCCACCGTCAGCACGGACGGTCTCGGCGCACCACCGGGATGTGCTGGACGCGGGGTTTCGCGGGCGGGTGTTCCGGGTCCTCCGGCGGCGTCGGGTCGGCCAGGGCGGCGCGCAGCACGGCGATCAGGCCGACCACGTGTTCGGCGGCCTTCGCGGCCAGTTCCGAGCGGTCGCCGCGGATCAGGGCCGCCGCGTTGCACACCGGGCACCAGCCGCAGGTCGACGGGTCGTGGCCGGCGTCGGCGGAGGCGAGTCGGTGCAGCCAGGGTTCGGCGCGCTCGGCCGCGGCGTCGAGCAGGCCGCGGAGTTCCTCGGTCAGCCTGGGGTCCACCGCGCTCACCGCATCCAGAGGTCGGGGTCGGGTTCGAAGCGGACCACGAGGGCCGCGTCGTCCAGTTCGGCGCCGGTCACCACGCACCGGCGCAGCAGCGACGGCAGGGCGACCAGCTTCCGCCGGCCGTCCACCGTCACCGCGAGGTCGTCGCCCACCCGGGCCAGGTCCAGTGGCGAGTCGCCGACGGACAGCGGGATCCGCAGGGCGTAGCAGTGCCCCTCCTCCCGCACCACCTCGACCGGCGGGATGCCGGTGGGCGCGGTGAAGGGCTCCAGCGGGTCGTCGCGGCCGTACAGGCCGGTCGCGACGGTCAGCAGGGCGGGCAGGCCGACGGGTTCGGCCGCGTGGTGCTCCACCGTGCGAGCGTCGTCCCACTCCGCCAGCACGGCCCGCTGTTCGCGGTGGCGGGCGCGCAGCCACTCGGCCGCCGGTCCGACGTCGTCGCCGGGGTCGGGCACGAGGCGGTTCGCGATCACGCCGTCGACGCGGACGCCCTGGAGCGCCAGCGCGGTGACGGTGCGCCGGGTTTCCGCCGCGACCACCCGTTCCGGCGTCATGACCAGGCGCACCGCGGTGTCGGTCGAGGTCAGCAGGGCGCGCAGGCCGTCGAGGTGCTCCGCGAGCCTGCCGAGCGCGTCGGCGGTGGCGTCCCAGCGGTCCACGTTGGCGCTGCCCGCGACGCCCGCGAGCAGGCCGCGCACCACCCGGCGGTGGGTCGGGAACAGCCGTTCCACGTACCCGGCGAACGCCTCGGGCAGGGCGAGCAGGCGCAGCGTCTCGGCGGTCGGACCGCAGTCCACGACCACCACGTCCCACGGGCCGGTCGAGGCGAGCCGGCGCACCTCGGACAGCGCCAGCAGCTCCTCGACGCCGGGCAGCACGGTCAGCTCCTCGGCGTCCACCTCGTCCACGCCGGCACCCGCCAGCAGGGTCCGCAGGTGGCCGCGCAGGTCGCGCCACGTCGAGTCGACCAGCGCGCGCGGGTCGACCTGGGCGGCGGCCAGGCCCGCGTCGACCTCGGTGACGGCGGCGGTCAGCGGCACGTCGAGCGCGTCGCCCAGCGAGTGCGCGGGATCGGTGGAGACGACCAGGGTTTTGCGGCCGGCCGCGGCGAGCGCGGCGGCGGTGGCCGCGGCGAGGGTCGTCTTGCCGACGCCGCCCTTGCCGGTGAACAGCAGCAGTCGGGCGGTCATCCCGTGCTTTCCACCCGGCGCTTGAGCTCCTTCAACGCGGTATCCATGATCATCTTCTCGGCCTTGCGGCGGAACAGCCCGATCATCGGGACGACCAGCTGCACCGACAGCGTGTAGGTGACCTCGGTGGTCGAGCCGCTCGCGGTCAGCACGTAGCTGCCCTCCTGCGACTTCTGCATCTGGCCCTTGACGAGGTGCCACGACACCCGCGAGGGCGACCACTCGTCGTAGGCGAGCACGTACTCGTCCTTGATCGGGCCCTGGTCGATGTTGAACCTGACCTGCGCCGCCAGTCCGTCCGCGCCGGTGTCCAGCACCTCGGCGCGCTTCACCCCGTTGGCCCACTCCGGGTAGGCGTCGAAGTCGGCGATGACGGCCAGGATCCGCTCCGGCGCCGCGTCGATCACGATGGACTGGGTGGACTCGTCGGCCATGCGGGGGAGGCTACCCGGTGGCCCGTCTCACCAGCGCAACACGTACGGCGTGCCACTGCGCTGGAAGTGGCCGACGTTCACGCACTCGGTCCAGCCGACCCGCACCCGCCGGGCCAGCGGCTGGTGCACGTGCCCGAACACCGACCACCGCGGCCGGTCGCGCTCGATGGTCTTGAGCAACGACGTCGAGCCCAGCTCCGGTCGCTGCGCCACCACGTCGTAGGTCAGCTCCGCGACGGCCGGCGGCACGTGGGTGCACAGCACGTCCACCTCGCCCAGACCCGCCAGCCCCGCGCCGAACTCGTCCTCGGTGCGCAGGTAGGGCCGCCACGGCCCGCGGTTGCCCGGCACGAAGCCGGGGTAGAGCAGCGCGCCGCCCGCGAACCCGAACCGCAGCCCGCCGATCTCGGCGGTCTCGCCGTCCAGCACGCGCACGCCGTCGCGGGCGAAGCGCGGCCACAGCTCGGGGCTGTCCACGTTGCCCGGTGTCGCGTAGGTCGGCGCGGTCATGGCCGCGAACAGCTCGGTGTACTGCTCGAAGATCGCCTCGCGCACCACGGCCGCCGCGTCGTCCAGGCCCTCCCACAGCGACCGCATGTAGCGGACGGTCTCCGCGCCGAGCCGCTCCCGGCGCAGCCGGGCGAACACCGCGACCTTCTCCGCGCCGAAGATCCGCCCGAGGATGCCCTTGCCGTGGTCGTAGTAGTCGACGAAGTCGACCAGGTCGCCGAGCACGACCAGCGCGTCCGCGCCCTCGCCCGCCCTGGCCAGGGCCTCGGCGTTGCCGTGGACATCGGAGACGACGTGTACCCGCACAGTCGCCGAATCTACGGCAGCGCGGGCGCCACCCCGGGTGGTCGACCGGCTTCCAGTGCGATCTTGAGACCGAGCGAGACGGCCTTCGCGGCGAGCTGCCTGGTGCGGACCTCGCGGCGGACGAGCTTCGGCTTCGGGTCGCCGCCGAGCTCCGCGCGCAGGAAGTAGTGCAGCAGCGTCCCGTCGAGGACGGGTTCGAGCCACACCTCCATCGTTCCGACCAGCGCGCCGCCCACCGTCCAGCGCAACCCCTGGAGCCCCCGGTCGGCGTAGACGTCGAGCACCAGGTCCGGCCAGTGCCGCGACCACGAGGCGGGGTCGGCGAACGCGGCCGCGACCACGGCGGGCGGCACCGCGATGAAGGTCTCGTCCACGACGTCCACACTGGGCATGACGGGGAAGAGTGCCACGACACGATTACGGAAGAAGGCCCCGGCCTGGTGTATCGCCGGAATCACAGGCTAAGTTTCCCCACCGGTAACAAACAACTCGTCCGGAGGTCGACGTGCGCGAGTTCAGCGTCCCCGCCACCGCCACTGTGGCTGCCGAGGAGAACCTCACCGACATGGTGTGGGCGAACGCGGAGCGCTTCGGCAACGCCGTGAGCTTCCGCCGCCGGGTGGACGGGACCTGGGTGGACGTCACCGCCCGCGACTTCGCCGCCCAGGTGCTCGCGGTGGCCAAGGGCCTCGTCGCGTCCGGCCTGCGACACGGCGACCGGGTGGGTCTGATGTCCAAGACCCGCTACGAGTGGACCCTGCTGGACTTCGCGATCTGGCACGCGGGCGGTGTCGTGGTGCCGATCTACGAGACGTCCTCGGCCGAGCAGGTCGAGTGGATCCTGGGCGACTCGGGCGCCAAGGCGGTGTTCGTGGAGACCGACGCGCACCGGGCCACGGTGGACTCGGTCGTCGCGGGCCTGCCCGAGGTGCGCAGCGTGTGGCAGGTGGACGGCCCGTCCGGCGCGGACGCGGCGGGCGCGATCGACGAGTTGACCGCGCTGGGCGCGACGGTGACCGACGACGACGCGCGGGCGCGCCGCAAGGAGGTCGGGGCGGACGACACCGCCACGATCGTGTACACCTCCGGCACGACCGGGCGACCCAAGGGCTGCGAGCTCACCCACCGCAACCTGCTGGCCGAGATCCGGGCGGACATCACCGCGTTCCCGCAGCTCATGCAGGCGGGCAACTCGCTGCTGGTGTTCCTGCCGCTGGCGCACATCCTGGCCCGCGCGATCGCGCTGTGCGGCTTCTACGCCCGGGTCACGCTGGGCCACAGCCCGGACGTGAAGAACCTGGTCGAGGACCTCGGCTCGTTCCGGCCCACGTTCGTGGTCGCGGTGCCCCGGGTGTTCGAGAAGGTCTACAACGGCGCCAAGCAGAAGGCGCACGCGGGCGGCAAGGGCAAGATCTTCGACGCGGCCGAGGCGGTCGCCGTCGAGTACAGCCGGGCGCTGGACACCGGCGGCGCGGGCATCGGGCTCAAGGTCAAGCACGCGCTGTTCGGCAAGCTCGTGTACTCGAAGCTCCAGGCCGCGCTCGGCGGTCGGTGCATCGCGGCGGTGTCCGGCGGCGCGCCGCTGGGCGAGCGGCTGGCGCACTTCTTCCGCGGCGTGGGCGTGCCGGTGCTGGAGGGCTACGGGCTGACCGAGACCAGCGCGGCGGCGTGCGTGAACACCGAGTCCGCGTTCCGGGTCGGCACGGTCGGCCGCCCGGTGTCGGGCACCTCGATCCGGATCGCCGAGGACGGCGAGATCCTGATCAAGGGCGACGTGGTGTTCCAGAGCTACTGGAACAACGCGGACGCGACCCGCGAGTCGCTCGAGGACGGCTGGTTCCACACCGGCGACATCGGCGAGCTGGACCCGGACGGCTTCCTGCGGATCACCGGCCGGAAGAAGGAGATCATCGTCACGGCCGGTGGCAAGAACGTCTCCCCCGCCGTGCTGGAGGACCGCCTGCGGTCGCACCCGCTGATCAGCCAGTGCATGGTCGTGGGCGACGCGCAGCCGTTCATCGGCGCGCTGGTCACCATCGACCCGGAGTTCTTCCCGGCGTGGCGCGACCAGCACGGCAAGCCCGCCTCCACGACGATCGCCGACCTGGTGGACGACGAGACGCTGCGCGCCGAGATCCAGGCCGCGGTGGACGAGGCGAACAAGGCGGTGTCCAAGGCCGAGGCGATCCGGAAGTTCCGCATCCTGCCGGTGGACTTCACCGAGGCGGGCGGCGAGATGACGCCGAGCCTGAAGCTGCGCCGGTCGGTCGTCGCGAGCACCTACAAGTCGGACATCGACGCGATCTACACGTGACCCGACGTGATCAGCGCCACACTCCGGTGTGAACCGGGCGGCGAACGGGCACAGACGAGTGGCCCGCACCTGGTGAGGTGCGGGCCACTCGACCCCCAGTGATCGCGCATCCGCCCGGAAGCGGACCCGATGTGTCTTTGTCGTCCCGGCCCCCGACCGGGACTTCACAAAGAGTGCCGGAGTGCGCTGTCGTATCGCTGACGCGGTGATGACTCGCGCCGTCAGCGCGGGGTGGACGAGGGGGTCGGCAGTGGCGGCGGGACCGTGGTTCGGTCTGCTCGGGCCGCTGGACGTGCGGTTGGACGGCCGTCCGGTGCCCGTTCGGGCGGGCAAGCACCGCGCGCTGCTCGCGGCGTTGCTGTTGCGCGCGGGCCGCGTCGTGCCGATCGGCGAGCTGGTGTCGTTCCTGTGGGGCGGCGCGCCGCCGGCCCGGACCAGGGGCACCCTCCAGACCTACGTGATGCGGCTGCGGCAGCTCCTGGGCGACCCCTCGTTGATCCGCACCACCTCCGACGGCTACCGGATGGTCGTGCCGCGCGAGCGGGTGGACGCGCACCGGTTCACCGCGGTGGCCCGCACCGCCTCCCGCGCGGCCCGCGAGGGCAACCTCGCCGAAGCCGCCGACCTGTACGCGGAGGCGGTCGGGTTGTGGCGCGGGCCGGCGCTCGCGGACGTGCCGTCGGACGCGTTGCGCGAGGAGGAGGTGCCGCGGCTGACCGAGCGGCTGATGCTGGTGCACGAGGAGCGCACGGACGTCGAGTTGGCGCTGGGCAACCACGACCGGCTGGTGCCGGTGCTGCGCGGGCTGACCGCGGACCACCCGCTGCGCGAGCGGTTCTGGGCGCAGCTGATGCTCGCGCTCTACCGGTGCAGCAGGCAGGCCGAGGCGCTGGAGGCGTTCCGCCGGGTGGACCGGGTGCTCGCCGAGCAGCTGGGCATCGAACCCGGCCCGGAGTTGCGGCTGCTGCACCAGCGGATCCTCGCGGGCGACCCGGGGTTGGCCGCGCCCGGCCGGGACGCGCCGGACGTGCCGCGGCAGTTGCCCGCCGACGTGCCGGCGTTCGTCGGGCGGGAGGCCGAGGCGGAGCGGATCGTCGCGCTGGTCGCGCCGGACGGACCGCGCACGGCGGTGCCGATCGTGGCGCTGACCGGACCCTCGGGCGTGGGCAAGACGGCGCTGGCGGTCCGGGTGGCGCACCGGCTGCGGGACCGGTTCCCCGACGGGCAGCTGTACGCGGACCTGCGCGGGTGCTCGTCCGGGCCGACGCCGGTGGTGGCGGTGCTGACCGGGTTCCTGCGCGCGCTGGGCGTGCCGCCGGAGCAGGTGCCGGAGGACGTGGACGAGCAGAGCTCGCTGTTCCGGTCGCTGCTCGCGGGCCGGCGGATGCTGCTGGTGCTCGACGACGTCGCCGCGCCGGACCAGGTGCGGCCGCTGCTGCCCGGTGTCGCCGGGTGCCCGGTGCTGGTGACGAGCCGGGACGACCTGCGCGGGCTGATCGCGGTCGACGGCGCGCGGCGGGTCGCGCTGGGCGTGCTGTCGCCCGACGAGTCGTGCGCCCTGCTGGGTCGCACCGGCGAGGCGGCGCGCGAGCTGGCCCGGCGGTGCGGCGGACTGCCGCTGGTGCTGGGCGTGGCGGCGGCGGCGCTGGGTGACGGATCGGTCGAGCGGTTCCTCGAACGGCTGGGCGACACGCCGGTCCTGGCGTTCGCGCACGCCGTGCTGCCGCCGCCGGCCCGCCGGTTGTTCGGGCTGCTCAGCGTGGTGCCGGGGGTGGACTTCACGGTCGAGGCGGCGGCGAACACGGGCGACCTGGCGGTGGTCGAGGCCGGGCTGCTGCTCGACGCGCTGGTCGCGGCCCGGCTGGTGGTGCCCGGCGGCGGCCGGTACCGGTTCCACGACGAGGTGGCCCGGCTGGCGGCGTCGGTGGTGGTCGACCCCGGGCCCGCGCGGACCCGGTTGCTCGACTTCTACGTGGCGGCGGTCGAGCGGTGCGGCGCCCTGCTGCACCCGGACTCGACCCGGCCGCCGGCGGACGGGGTGCGGTTGCCGCGGGTGCAGACCCGGGCCGAGGCGCGGGCGTGGTTGGACGCGGAGCGGACGAACCTGGTGGCGGCGGTGCGGTCGGCGGCCGAGCGGGGGCCGGCGGACGTGGCGTGGCGGCTGGTGGACGGGCTGCGCGGGTACCTGTGGATCGGCAAGCACGTGGTCGAGTGGCGGTCGGCCGCCCGGTACGGCCTGGACGCGGCGCACGAGCAGCAGGACCTCGAGGGCGAGGCGGCGATGCGGCACAGCCTGGGGGCATTGCACTGGCGGTTGGGCGACCACCGCGCGTCGGTGGCGCACTACAGGGCGGCCGTGGAGCTGCACCGGGGTGCGGGCGACGCGGTGGCGGAGGCGGACGTGCGCGGGCACCTGGGCGCCGTGCTGCTGGAGTCGGGCGAGCCGGGCGCGGCGCGGGACGAGCTGGAGGCGTGCCTGGCGTTGCGCCGGGAGGCGGGCGCGCCCCGGCTGGGCGACGTGCCGGTGCTGACCGCGCTGGGCGCGCTGGCCCTGGAGACCGGTGCCCTGCCCGAGGCGGTGGAACTGCTCTCCGAGGCCGTGACGACGAGCGTCGGCCACGACCCGCGCGGCGGCGCCGTCACCCCGCGCACCCTGCTGGCACTGGCCCGCCACCTGTCCGGTGACCACGTCCTGGACCACCTGGCCGAAACCCTGCGCCGCAGCCGCGCCGAGGGCTTCCCGGAAGCCACCGCCAAGGTCCTGGAGACCACCGCCCGGGTGCGCCTGGACCTGGGCGACCCGCTCGCCGCGCTGGACCTCGCCACCCGGGCCCTGGCCGAACTCCGGGAGGACGCCGACCAGCGCGTCACCACCGACGTCCTGATCGTGATGGCGGCCGCGAACCACGCCCTGACCGCACACGCCAAGGCCGACGCGCAGTACCAGCAGGCGCTGACCAAGGCCCGACGGATCTCCTACCGCGCCGCGGAGGCCAAGGCCCTGGCCGGTCTGGCCGAAGTGCGCCGCGCGACCGGCAACCCGGGCGAGGCCACCACCCTGGCCACCGAGGCGACGACGCTCGCGGACACCCTCGGCCTGCCCCGCCACCTGTAGGCCTCCGGCCCCGGTCACGATCGTCCCACGCACCACCGACAATTCCCCGCCACCGACAATGCCGCGCGACCGGCGGAGTCCGGCGTGCTCGGCGCGGCCGGGCGTGCGGTGCCGACGCTGCCGCCGGTTCCGCGATCCGGCCCGCAGGGCGGCCGGTCCGAGCACGAGCAGGGCGGCCGGTCCGAGCACCGGTCCGCGCGATTCGGGCACGAGCAAAGCCGTTGTCCGAGCGCCGGACCCGCGCGCGGTTCGACCCGACATCGCGCACGTCCCCGCCGAGTGCCGTGCCCGCCGACGGCCCGCGAGCGGCCCGCGTCGGTACCCTCGAGTCGGCCACCCGGGCACCCGGCGTCCGGGAATCGCCGGCTCCGGCCGCACGCCGCCGACCCCGCGCACCCACCCTGGCCTCGCAGGTTGTGCCCGCACCCCGGGGCGGCAACGCACCGCCTCGTCCCGCGCCCGCCGGTCGGCGATCCCCGGCGGCGGGGGCAGCCGCTCGCCCCTGGGCGCCACGCGGCACTCAGCCGTCGATCAGGCCCGCCAGGCGGGAGGCCAGTGCGTCCCAGCGCCACTCCCGGGACACCCACTCGCGGCCGGCTTCGCCGAGGCGGGCCGCGCGACGGGGGTCGGCGAGGAGGTCGGCGACCGCCTCCGCGACCGACTCGACCGCGCGGCCGTCGACCACGGTGCCCGTCACGCCGTCGCGGACCGTCTCCGGCGCGCCGCCCGATCGGCCCGCCACCACCGGCAGACCGGTGGCCGAGGCCTCCAGGTAGACGATGCCCAGGCCCTCCACGTCCAGGCCGCGGCCTCGGGTGCGGCACGGCATCGCGAAGACGTCGCCCGCGTTGTAGTGCGCCGGCAGCTCCTCCCACGGCACGGACCCGGTCAGCACCACGTCGTCCGCCACCCCGTGCTCGCGCGCCAGCCGCTCCACCGTCGACCGGTACGGCCCGCCGCCCACGACCAGCAGCGCCGCGTCCGGCACCCGCCGCCGGATCGACGGCAGCGCCCGCACCAGCACGTCCTGCCCCTTGCGCGACACCAGTCGGGACACGCACACCACCACCGGGCGCGACCCGAGGCCGTACCGGGCGCGCACCTCCGCGCGGGCCGCCGGGTCGGGGGCGAACACCGCCGTGTCCACACCGGACGGCAGGTGCTCCAGGGCCGCGCGGGCGCCGAAGGCGGCGGCGAAGCGGGACCTGGTGTAGCGGCTCACGAAGGTCACGACGTCCACAGTGGAACCGATGCGGCGCAACGCCTGTCGGGCTCCCGGCACCATCGACCAGCCGACCTCGTGCCCGTGCGTCGACGCCACGACCCGCTCGACGTCCAGTCGCGGTGCCATCAGCGCCAGCGGCGCGGCCGCGCCGAACCACACCGCGGAGCAGTCCTCCGCCCGCGCGACCTCGCGCGCCCGCCGCAGCACGTCCGGTGTCGGCAGCATCAGCGTCCCGGGGTGCCGCACCACCGGAAACGGTTGCGCCGCGTCGAATTCCGCCGCGCCGGGCCACGACGGCGCGTACACCGCGAGCGACGGCAGCCGCAGCGCCAGCGCGTGCAGGTAGGACTGGATGCCACCGGGCCGGGGCGGGAAGTCATTGGTCACCAGGAGGGTCCGACGCACCGGCACCACGTTACGTGAACCGCTCCCGGAGGAAGTCCTGCCAGCCGCGCACCAGCGACGCCCGGTCCCGGCCGGTGGTCTCCCACAGCAGCGCGTCGACGTCCGACCTCCCGGCCGCCGCGATCCGCCGGTACAGCGCCACCAGCCCGGGTTCGCCGACCACCGAGACGAGGTACTCGTTGAACGTCCACGCCTCCTGGTAGGCCAGTTCCATCGACGCGCCGCGGAAGTCCGCGTCCGCCGGGAGGTCCGCGGGCACGCCCGAGCGCAGCACCGCCGCCAGCGCGGGCGCGGCCGACCTCGGCGACACCTCGCTCCCCCGGTAGCCCACGTAGTCCGCGAAACCCTCCAGGAGCCACATCGGCGCGCCGTCGGCGGTCCGCCCGCGCGCCGCGACGTGGGTGATCTCGTGCCGCAGCAACACCCGCAGCGGCAACGGCGGCAGCGCGGAGGCGGTGTCCGGGTTCAGCACCACCCGCTGGCCGAGCGCGACGTGCGTGGTCGGGTCGACCCGGTCGGCCACCGCGACGCCCGCGATCGACCCGTCGGCGAACCCGGGCCCGACGAGCGACCGCATCTCCTCCGCGCCGCCCGGCACCACCACGGCCACCTGGCGCGACCAGTCCTCGCCCCACACCGCGGTCACCGCCGCGACCGCGTCGTCCACCTCGCCCAGCACCTTCGCCGCGAACGCCTCGCCGCCGGGGTGCGCGATCACGAAGCCACCCGCGCCGGACCGCACGACGCACGGCCCGAAGTCCCACGGGCCGCGCCAGGTCTTCCTGCCGACGGGCTCGAGCGCGGTGTCGGAGTTGAGGTACCACCGGTCGCCGCGCCGGGTGAACAGGTACGCCAGGTCCCGGACCGCCGGTTCGGCGTCCACCCCGCGCAACCGGTACGCGAGCCGCACGCCGGGCGCGAACGCCTCGTCCGCGGCCGGCAGCCGCACGCCGTCCAACGGGGTCGCGCCGGCCACCCGGTACGCCCAGTCGCCGACCGGCACGTCCGCGAGGTTGTCGAACAGCTGCTTCTGCCGCGTCCGGAAGTCCGCCGACGCCGACGGGTCGAGGTCGGCCAGGAACGCCTGCTCGTCGCGGGTTTCCACGGCGTGCGCGCGCCGGTCGAGCAGCGCCTTCACCGCGCCGATCCGGGCGGGTTCGAGCACCGCGCCGGACGGCGGGAGCACGGCCAGGAAGCCGAGCAGGACCAGCAGGACGACGACGAGGCCCAGCACGACGCGCACAGGGCCGCCCCCCACCGGAGGACGGCCCTGTGCCACGGTCGTTCCCGTCAGCCCACGCGCCGGATCGTGTCGATCGAGCCCGGTGCGTCCAGGGCCGCGATCTTCACCGGCACACCGTCGGTGGCCGCGTGCACGATCGTCGAGCCGTCCACGGCGATCGCGACGTGCGTGCCACCGTTGTAGATGACCAGGTCGCCCGCGGCGATCTGGGAGCGGGGCACCGACACGCCGACGCCCGCCTGGCCCTGGCTCGTGCGGGGGATGCTGATGCCCGCCGCCGCGTACGCCTTCGAGGTCAGGCCGGAGCAGTCCCAGGTGTCCGGACCGTTGCCGCCCCACGCGTACATGTCGCCGCGCTGGTCCAGCGCGAACTGGAGCGCGATGCCGGCCGCGCCACCGGGCACCGGCACCGACGCGGTGTTGCCCGGGTCCTTCAGCACGGCCTTGTCGGTCGTGCTGAGCTTGTTCAGCGCGGTCTTGACCTCGCTGATCTGGTTGTCCAGGTCGCCCTTGCGCTTCTTGACGTCCTCGGTGATCTTCACCGCGTCGTCGGAGGCCTTCTGGGCGCGCTTCTGCGCGTCGGCCGCCTTGTTCTTGGCGTCCTCGGCCGCGTCCACCGCGCCGGACAGCTTGCCCAGCGCCTCGGTGTTGTCGGCGGCGAGGATGCCGAGCGCGGACATCCGGTTGAGGAAGTCCTGCTGCGAGTCGCTGACCAGCAGTGCGGAGAGCTGGTTGAACCGGGCGCCCTCGAACGACGCCTCGGTGAGCTTGTCGACCTGGCCGCGGAAGGTCTCGACGTCGGCCTTCGCCACGTCGGCCGCCTGCTGGGCCTGCGCGAGGTCGGTGTTGGCCTTGTCCAGCTCCTGCTGGTTCTTGTCCTGCTGCTCCTGGGCGCGGAGCAGTTCCTCGTTGAGCTTGCCCGCTTCCTCGTTGAGCTCGTTGTACTTCTTGAGCGCATCCGATTCGGTGGTCGGCTGGGCCGAGGCGGGGAGCGGAACCACGCCTACCGCTGCGGCGGCCACCGCCGTGGCCGCGATCGCACCGCGCACACCGAGCCTGAGTCGTTGCGACGCCACGTTCGCGCGTCTCTCCTCACATGTGGACCGCCTGCCGGCACGGCCGTCCCCCACTTCAAGGCGGACTCGCGTGCGGTGGTGCGCGTCGACTCCCCGACAGGCCGAGCGCGGCGGTGAACCCGTGTCGCCGCCCAGGGTGGACGGCCAACCCCACAGGATCTCGGCCAGGTTACGAAAAGTGAGCGCCGGCGTCCACCGGCCTGACCGTGAAAAGGCTTCAGATACATCACGATCCCCGAACGGTCCAGCGGCGACACCCGATCGGGGTGTGAAAAACAGGACGCGGGTCACACCCGGCCAAGCCGCGCCAGCAGCACCGCGGAGGGCACCGGGTGCGCGCCGCGGCGACGCACCGAGTCCGCGACGGCACGGTCCGAGGTCACCACGACCACCGGCCGGCCCTCGGGCTCGGCCGTCACCAGCGCCCGGATCACGTCGTCTGCCAGCACTCCGGGATCGCTGAACAACACGCGCACCCCGCGCGGCGCGGACGTCGGCACGGCCACCACGCCGGCGCCGTCGAACACCAGCGTCACCTCGGCGCCGGTCCGCGCGGCCAGCACCGCGAGCTGGTGCACCAATCGATCGCGTTGATCCGAAAGGGACAGCTCGGGGTAACCCGTCTTGGTGACGTTGTAACCGTCCACGATCAGGTGAACGGCCGGGAGGGCGAGCAGCCTGTCCAGTGCCGCGGGGTCCTCCACGCGGCCCACGGCGCCCTGTGCCGCGCTCGCGCCGCGCACCAGGTCGGCCGGTCGCGGACCCGCTCCGCCGAGCGCCAGTTCACGCCGCAGGCCGTTCACCGCGCCGTCCAACGTGTCCACCAGCAGTGCCAGCCGCACCTCGTCGGCCTGGCGGGCCTCCTTGGCCGACTGGCGGGCCACCTCGGCGTCCGCCTCGGCCCGCTGCGCCTTGGCCCGCTCGTTCTCCGCGCGCTCCCGCTCGCGGTCCCGCTCGGCGGTCAGCCGGCGCAACTCGGCGTCGGCCTGCGCGCGCACCCGGCCCACCTCGACCGCCGCCGCCTCGGCCCGGTCCTTGGCCTCGCGCAGCCGCACGCCCTGCTCGCGCAGGCGCTTGCGCAGCCGTTCCAGCTCGACCTCGGCCACCTCGCGGATCTTGTCCGCCGCGCCGCCCGCCTCCGCCCGCTCCGCGCGCAACCGCTCCAGCTCGGCGTCGAGCCGCTCGGCCCGCGCCACGGCGCCGTCCCGCTCGGTCCGCAGCGCCGCGTCCGCGCCGCGCCGGGTCACGAGCTCCACGAAGTGCGCCGCGACCTCCTCACCCTGCAACACCGCCGCCGCGCCCGCCGCGACCGGGTCCGGCGCGGTGGTCTCCAGCGCCGCCGGGCGGTTCTTGCGCAGCCACTCCACGACGGCCGTGCGGAAGTTG
The DNA here is from genome assembly GCF_040642015.1 of Actinosynnema sp. NPDC020468. Classification (NCBI taxonomy): domain Bacteria; kingdom Bacillati; phylum Actinomycetota; class Actinomycetes; order Pseudonocardiales; family Pseudonocardiaceae; genus Actinosynnema; species Actinosynnema sp. NPDC020468. The sequence continues at coordinate 2,558 of NZ_JBFAEO010000014.1, read as the reverse complement.
GACGAGGACCGCAGCGCGCCGATCAGCGCCGGCGCGCCCAGCCTGGCCCGCTTGGTCGGCGCGAACCGGGCGACGGCGCGCAGCGACTGCGGCACGTCGACCTTCGCCAGCTCGCCCAGCGCGTCCGCGCTCAGCTCCGCGAGCCGGACCCGCAGCGGCTCGGGCAGCCCACCCCAGTCCACAGTGGACTCGACGGCCTGCTCCGGCTCCTCGGCCGGCAGGTCGTCGGCCTCGTCCGCCGGCGTGATCGGGTCCTGCACCCGTACAGGCTACGGCCAGGCCGGAGCAGACACCGATCCGGTGACACGAGGTCGCGCGGCTCGTGACCGACTCTTTGTCGGTGGTCGCCGCTAGCCTTCCGGCCCGATGACCACTCAACTGTCGTTCGACGAGCTCGGGACCCCGTTGCGGGAGACGACGTTCGTCGTATTCGACCTGGAGACCACCGGCGGATCGGCGGACCAGGACGCGATCACCGAGATCGGCGCGGTGAAGGTCCGCGGCGGTCGGGTGGTCGGCGAGTTCGGCACGCTGGTCGACCCCGAGCGGGGCATCCCGCCGCAGATCGTCGCGCTGACCGGGATCACCCAGCTCATGGTCACCGGCGCGCCGACGCTGCGGACCGTGCTGCCCGCGTTCCTCGAGTTCGCCGCCGGCGCGGTGCTGGTGGCGCACAACTCCGGCTTCGACGTGGGGTTCCTCAAAGCGGCGTGCGAGCGGCACGGGTACCGGTGGCCGAAGCCGACCGTGGTCTGCACGGTCAAGTTGGCGCGCCGGGTCCTGACCCGGGACGAGGCGCCCTCGTGCCGGCTCGCCGCGCTGGCCGCGCTGTTCCGGGTGTCGGTCGTGCCGGACCACCGGGCGCTGCACGACGCCCAGGCGACCGTCGAGGTGCTGCACCACCTGCTGGAGCGGGTCGGGAACCTCGGCGTGCACTCGCTGGAGGAGTTGCTCGCCTACCTGCCCGAGGTGACGCCCGAGCAGCGGCGGAAGCGGACGCTGGCGGCCGACCTGCCCTCGGCGCCGGGGGTGTACCTGTTCCGCGGCCCCTCGGAGGAGGTGCTGTACGTCGGGACGGCTTCGGACCTCCGCAGGCGGGTCCGGCAGTACTTCACCGCCTCGGAGGGGCGGCGGCGGTTGCGCGAGATGGTCGCGCTGGCGGTGCGGGTGGACCACGTGGTGTGCGCGCACGCGCTGGAGGCGTCGGTGCGCGAGTTGCGGCTGTTGACGGCGCACAAGCCCGCGTACAACCGGCGGTCCAAGAACGCGGACGGGGCGTGGTGGGTCGCGCTGACCGACGAGGCGTTCCCGCGGTTGTCGGTGGTCCGGGTGCCCCGGGACGGGGCGTGGGGGCCGTTCCGGTCCCGACGGGCGGCCGAGGCGGCGGTGGAGGGGGTGTTGGAGGCCGTGCCGTTGCGGGCCTGCTCGATGCGGATCCCGGCGCGCGGCGGGTCGGGGGCGCCGTGCGCGTTGTACGAGATGGGGCGGTGCAAGGCGCCGTGCGCGGGGTTGCAGTCCGTTGCGGAGTACGCGCCCGGGGTGGAGGCGGTGCGGGCGTTGGTGAGCGGGGGGTCGTCTCGGGCGCTGGGGGCCGTGGTCGAAGCGGTGGAGGGGCTCGCCGGTGAGCAGCGGTTCGAGGAGGCCGCGGTGCGGCGGGATCGGGTGGTGGGGGTGGTGCGGGCGTTGGACCGCGGGCAGCGGTTGGCCTCGTTGGCTTCCCTGGCCGAGGTCGTGGTGGCCCGGCCGGACGGGAGCGGGGGGTGGGAGTTCGTCGTGGTGCGGTACGGGCGGTTGGCTTCGGCCGGGGTGGCCGGGCGCGGGGTTCGGCCGATGCCGGTGGTGGACGCGTTGGTCGCTTCGGCGTCGGTGGTCATTCCCGGGGCCGGGCCGTTGCGCGGGGCACCGGCCGAGGAGGTCGCGGTGATCCTGCGCTGGATCGATCGACCCGGGTCGCGGTTGGTGTACTGCTCGGAGCCCTGGGTGTCGCCGGCCGGGGGTGCAGGTGCCTGGCGCGGGTGGGTGGAGCGGGCCGAGGCCGGTCGCGACCAGTTCCGGGTGGCGGTTCACTAGGATCTGGGCATTCCTACGTTGAGGAGGACGCTGTGATCACCGCGATCGTGTTGATCCAGGCCGCCGCCGAGAGCATTCCGGACGCGGCGCAGGCGATCGCCGACATCGAAGGCGTCACGGAGGTTTACTCCTGTGCGGGGGACGTGGACCTCATCGCTTTGGTGAAGGTCGCCCGGCACGAGGATCTGGCCGACCTGGTGCCCGGGCACATCAGCAAGGTTCCCGGGGTGTTGAACACGGACACCCACATCTCGTTCCGGTCCTACTCCAAGCACGACTCCGAGGCTGCGTTCTCCATCGGGTTGGATGCTGTTTGATCTTTGGCCCGTGGTTGGGGTGCTGTGGGCGTGGCTTGCGTTTGGGGTGTGTCTGGTGGGGTGTTGGCCTGCGTTTAGGGCGTAAAAGCGTCCTCGCCGGACGGGCAGCGCCTCCGGGGGTGAAGGGCGTCGTGTTCTCCCCGTATGGCCTGCCTGAGGCAACCACATGCG
>NZ_JBFAEO010000013.1:25124-155653 GCF_040642015.1 Actinosynnema sp. NPDC020468 | reverse complement strand
CCAAATGTGGTTGCCTCTGGCAGGCCATACGGGGAGAACACGACGCCCTTCCTCCCCGGAGGCGCTGCCCGTCCGGCGAGGACGCTTTTGTCTTTCAGCTTTTCAGCTTTTACGCTCTTGCTTTCCGCTTTTACGCCCCCTGGCGCCTACCTCTTGGCCTGAGAGGCCGAATGCGTGAGAGATGAATGCGTGAGAGATGAATGCGGAAAAACTAAAAGCATAAAAGCGTCCTCGCCGGACGGGCGGAGCCTCCGGGGAGGGGACTTGGGCGGTGCCGGATTGACGTCTTCGTCGTGCGTTGGGCAGGTACTTGGGTTGGGTGGCTGTGTTTCCCTCCCGTATGGCCCGCCAGAGGCAACCACATTTGGCACGGGGGCGCCGGCTTGGGAAATTAGTGTCGCGTCCTGAGAGTTGCGGCGCCCCCGTGCCAAATGCGGTTGGGCTTCGCCCGGGCCATACGGGAGGGAAACACAGCGCTAGGGGTTTGCGCTGCGCGCCTGGGTGGGGCGGTCGGGCGGCTGCGGGGGGGGTGTGGCCTGTTTCGCTATAGGTGGGCGGCGGTGGTGGTTCTTGTTCTTGCCAGGCGTGCTCTTACCTGGTCTGCCTCCGGGGCGTTCAGCTCCGTGAACAGGACCAGTGCTCGTTGCCAGTGTGCTGTTGCCCCTGCCACGCCCTGCCTGTCGAAGACCGTGGCCAGGCGGTCGTGGGCCAGGGCCTGGTGGTACGGGGAAGCGGCTGCCGAGGCTACCGAGAGTGCCGTTCTCGCCGACTTCACCGCCTCCGAGAGCTCACCCGATTCCAGGAGGACTGCCGCCAGGTCGGTTCGGCAGATCGACTCCCCGCACTGGTCGCCGACCTCGTGGTACATGTCCACCGCCGTCAGCACGAACGCCTTCGCGTCGGCGTAGCAGTGGTTCTCCAGGTACAGCAGACCGAGATTGTGGTGCGCGTTGGCCTCCGCGAAGCGGGAACCCGCCGCCTGGGCCACCACCAGGGCCTCGCGGTAATAGGTCTCGGACTCGCCGAGTCGACCCAGGGTCTGGAGCATGTCGCCCACCGAGGTCAACGCGCGCGCCTGCGCCGTCACGTCTCCCGAAAGGCGCGCCACCTCCAGCGCCTCCTGGTGGCGGACCAACGACTCCTCGGTCCGGTGGAACTGGTTCAGCGCCACCCCGAGGTTGAACAGCATCACGAATTTCGCCGCCGGGTCGCCGAGGCTCGTCGCCGCGCGCAGTGCCGCCTCGGTCGTCCGCAACCACCGCGACCGGTCCGTGCGCAGGAAGAAGAACCGGGACAACGTGTAGGGCAATTGCCACGCGTGCACCAGCCACGCCCGGTCCTCGCCCTCGCCGGCCATTTCCGCCGCCGCGATCAGGTTCGCCTGCTCCGCGTCGAGCCACGCCAACGCGTCCACCGAGCCCGACAGCCTCGGCACCTCCGGCGGCACGTGCGTGGGCGCGACCCGCACCGATCCGCGCGACACGGGCAGCAGCCCGTCGGCCAGGTCCGCGCAGTGCAGGTAGTAGTCCAGCATCAACTGGGTGGCCTCGTGCCGCTGCTCCGGCGACAGCTCGGCGGCCAGCGTCCGGGTGTACACCCGCACCAGGTCGTGCGCCCCGAACCGACCGGACTCGCTCACCGACAGCAGGTTCGCCGCGATCAGCGCGTCCAGCGCGCGTTGCGCCTCCGACACCCGCACCCGCGCCATCGCCGCCACCACGAACGCCGTCACGTCCGGGCCCGGGTGCAACCCCAGCAGCGCCAACAACCTCGCGGGCAACGGCGACAGCGCCCGCCGCGACGCGTCCAGCGCCGCCCGCACGGTCGAGTCCTCGTCCTCCAGGCCGAGCGCCGCCAGCCGACCGTGCTCGTCGTCCAGTTCCGCGACCAGTTCGGCCACCCGCAACGACGGCGACACCGCCAGTCGGGCCGCCGCGATCCGCAGCGCCAACGGCAACCCGTCGCACAGCACGGCCAACCGGCGCAACGCCGAGATCTCCGTCCGGTCCCGCCCGGCGACCCGCTCCAGCACCACCACGGCCGTGTCGACGTCCAGCATGTCCAGCTCGACCAGTCGCGCCTCGGCGTGCGCGACGAGCCCCACCAGGCGCCGCCGCGACGTCACCACGACGCACGACGGCGAACCGGGCAGCAGCGGCAGCAGCTCGGTCGACCCGCGCGCGTTGTCCAGCATCACGAACATCCGCCGGTCCGCGACCAGCGTCCGGAACAGCGCCGACCGCTCCTCCACCGTCACCGGGATGTCCGCCGACGGCACGCCCAACGTCCGCAGGAACCGGTTCAGCACCTCGCCCGCGCCCAGCGGCTCCTGGTTCGGGTCGTACCCGTGCAGGTCGATGTAGAGCTGCCCGTCGGGGAACTCCTCGCGCACCCGGTGCCCCCAGTGCAGCGCCAGCGCGGTCTTGCCCACGCCCGCAGGCCCCGTCACCACCAGCACCAGGCCGCCGTCGGGGTACTCGCCGAGCAGCCCGTCCAGCCGGGCGAGGTGGTGGTCCCGCCCGATCAGCGACACCGGCGCGCGCGGCAGCTGGGCGGGCGTCGTGGGCGCGACCGGCAGCGCCGCCTCGGGCGCGGGGGTCGGCAGGGCCAGCGGACGCGTCGGCGGCTCGGGGTTCTCCCCCTCCAGCACGGCCTGTTGCAACTTCCGCAGCTCGGGACCGGGCTCGACGCCCAGCTCGTCGATCAGCACGCGCCGTGCGTCCCGGTACACCGACAGCGCCTCGGCCTGCCGTCCGGCCTGGCACAGCGCGCGCATCAGCAACCCGTGCCCGCGTTCGCGCAACGGGTGTTCGGCGACCAGCGACGTCAACGACGGCACCAGCTCCGCGCCGCGCCCGATCAGCAGCCACAGCTCGGCCCGCTCCTCCAGCACCGCGAGCCGCCGCTCGGCCAACCGCCCGCGTTCGACCTCGGCGAACAGCCCGGTCACCCCGCCCAGCGGCTCGCCGCGCCACAGCTCCAACGCCTCGTCCAGCAACCCGGCCGCGCCGACCAGGTCACCGGCCGCGCGTAACCGGGCCGACGCCGCCACCCCGCGTTCGACCAGGTCGAGATCCACTCGGGCGGGATCCACCCGGAGCAGGTACCCGTCACCCACCGAGGTCAACAACTCGGCGGGCGCCCGCCGCGCCCGGCTGGGTTCCAGCGCACGTCGCAGCCCCGCGACGTAGGTCTGCACGAGGTTGATCGCGCTGCTGGGCACCGCGTCGCCCCACACCGCCTCGATGATCTGGTCGCGGCTGACCGGGGTGTTGCGCGCGAGCAACAACACCGCCAGGACGGCACGCTGCTTCGCGGCACCGAGATCGACGTCCCGATCACCGCGAACCACCCTGAGCAGCCCCAGCACCTCGAAGCGCAGGGGCTCTCCGCCGTCGTACTCCACCGACTGTTTCCTTCACCGAGGGGAAGTGCCTGTGGACCCAGGGTAGGAGATCACTTCAGTCCGACTCCAGTCGTCCTGTAGCCGGGTTCTTATGCTTAGCGTGTCCGGCCAACCACACAGGGCGAACCCCGGTGGGGGTGGCCGGACCAGACAGCGGGATTCCCGCTGCTCTCCCTGATCGACGGGGGCAGGCCGGCGTGCAAGGGGCATCCAGCCCGCGGCGGCGGAACGCCGGCCCGCCCCCGTCCCAGGACCTCTCCAGAGGGCGGCCACCCGGTAGGGGGTGGCCCACCCTCGTTGCCCTCCCCCAGTGATCGGGGCCGTGCCCGGGACCGAACCCCCGGCGCGGCCCCGTTCGCCTGCCCGCGGCCGGGAACACGCAGCTGGGAACACATAGCCGGGAACACGCAGCCGCGAGCACGCAGCCGGACGTACGCAGCCGCGAGTACCCAGTCCGTGGGCCGCAGTCCGTGGGGCCGCAGTCCGTGGGTGCACAGTCCGCGAGTCCGGAACTCGACCGTTCTCCCCGCCGCGGCACGTCCGGGGCCGGCCGGCGCACCATCCAAATGAGACGCACACGGCGCACGGACCGACGGCGCGGTTCGAAAAGCCTTGTCCGGCAAGCACGATCCCGCGAGCGTGGTCCCGCGAGCACAGTGCCGGGATGACTCGGCTCGCACGGCCGACCATCGTTCTTCTGCGACCGCGAGGCCGGACGAACGCCTCCCGACACCTGGCGTGGCGGGCACCGACTCGGACGGGCGTGGCCTGGCCGGTCCGACGGCACGTGCTCGCCCATGCTCGGCGGGCTCGGGATGGCTGGTGTGCGGGTGGTTGCCCGAAGGGTTGGGGTCAGACCTCCTCCAGTTCCTTCTCCGGCACGGCGACCGTCGCGGCGGCACGACGGCGGCGGAGGAAGAGGACGGCGGCGATCACGACGGCCAGACCCAGCACCACCCACATCACGCCGTTGAACACGGACTCGATGTACTTCGCGGACGCGCCCGCCGCCGAGCCGATGCCGATGTGCAGGGCGGACCACGCCACCGCGCCGGCGATCGAGGCGGGCAGGAATCTCCGGTAGGACAGGCCCGACGCGCCGGCCGACGCGGGCACCAGGGTGCGGACCACGGGCATGAAGCGGGCCACGAAGACCGCCCACGCGCCGCGGCGGCGCAACAGGTCACCGGCCTTGTCCCAGTGCTGCTGCCCGAGCTTGCGCACGACCTTGCTGTCCCGAAGCCGGGCGCCGTAGCGGCGGCCCAGGAGGTAGCCGACGCTGTCGCCCGCCACCGCGCACACCGACACCACCAGCCACATGACCAGGAACCGCGCGGGATTCGTCACCGTCGTCGCGGCCAGCAGCAGCGCGCTCTCCCCCGGCGCGATGAACCCCACGCCGATCGTGCACTCCGCCAGCGTCAGCGCGCCCGTCACCGCCAGCACGGCGGGTTGCGGCAGGCCAGCGAGTCCTTCCAACGCGTCGGTCAACAGGGCCATGGCTGTTCCCCCAGGGTTTTCGGGCGGCGAGGACGCGGACACCCACGAGCAGCACGCCGAGCCCGGCCGCGCCCCAGTGCACGGCGGCGCCGAGCGGGTCGCTGTACCAGAGGTCTCCGACGAGCACCGCGAGCAGCACCGCGAGGACCACCCGGGACCGGGTGGTGGCGGCGAGCGCGCCGGCGGCGCAGGCGAGCGCGGCCGAGGTGCCGTAATCGTTGCGGTGCAACAGTTCTTGGTCGCCCACGACGGCGTAGCCGAACACCGCGAGCGTCGGCACGACGTGGCCGAGGAGCAGCGAGCCGGCCGCCGTGGCCGAACCCGCGTGCCGTTCCAGCGCGACGACCACCACGGCCGTCAGCGCCACGGACCACACCGCGTGCAGCAGGTGGTACGAGCCGAACAGGCTGGTCGCCAACCGCCACCAGTGCCCGTCGAGCAGGTCGGTGCCGCGATAGCGGGTCAGGGACGCGGGCAGCGCGAGCGCCAGCACGCAGGCCGAACCGAGGAACAACGCCACCGGAGCGCGTCCGATCACGCCCTCACCCCCTTCCGCCGAGAAGTCTCGGGGGGCGGGGGTGCCCGCACATCGGTCCGCGGGCTGATCGTCGGGTCGACCTTTGGTACTACTCACCCCGGACAGAAGTACAGGGGGCATGCCCTAGGGCACACCCCCTGTAGCTAACCCGCGGACTACCGGGTCACTTCACGTCGAATACGCCGTTCTTCGCGGTGCCGACGAATCGCGACCATTCCACGGCACCGAATCCCAACCGGCCCGCGGTGCGGTTCTTGGTGTCCCGCACACCGGCTCCGGACCCGTTCAGCGCGATTTCCACGCACTCCGGCCCGCCGGCGGACGAGTACGTGCTCTTGCGCCATTCCTGCTGCATTGCGTCGTCTCCTGGTTCAGGGGAGCGCGCGCTCCACCTGCTCGATCAACGCCACCGATTCCACCGGGCCGAGGGACGCCGCGGACAACCGCGCGAACATGTCGGAATACCGGGCGACATCGGATGGCTGTTCCAAATACACGTCGCTTCGCGTGCTTTCGATGTATACCACGTCGGGATCGAGCTTCTCCGGAAAGCCGAGGATCACGAACCGCCCGTCCAACGCTGCGTGACCGCCGATCGCGAATGGCGTCACCTGGAGGGTGACATTCGGCAGAGCGGCGACCTCGACCAGCCTATCGAGCTGATTCCGCATCGTTGCGGGCCCGCCGACGAGCCGGTGCAGCGCCGCCTCGTCGATGACCACGTGGAGGCGGAGGGGGTCGTCCTCGCGGAGCAACGCCTGCCGCGCCTTGCGGAGTTTCACGCGGCGGTCGACCTCGGACGCGGACGCCTCGGGGATGACGTCCCCGATCAGCGCGCGGGTGTAGCCCTCCTCCTGGATCAGCCCGGGGATCATCAACCCCTGGTAGGTGCGCACCGACTCGGCGTCGGCCTCGAAGCCGACGTACCGGCCGGGCGCGATGTCGCCGAACTCGTCCCACCAGGCCTTGCGGCGGGCCTCACGGGCGAGTTGGACCAGCTCGTCCAGCGTGTCGCGGTCCGCGCCGTACGTCGCGAGCATGTCGCGGACGTCCCGGGGCGTCACCCCGACGCGCCCGGTCTCGATGCGGCTGATCTTGGACGCGGAGCACTCGAGCCGTTCGCCGACCTCCTCGATGGTGAGGTCGGCTTCTTCGCGCAGCCTGCGGAGTTCGCTCACGAGACGACGCTTGCGCAGGGTCGGGCTGCTGCCCCGTGGCATGGGCACACACCTCCTGGAATCCCGGTTCTCACAGTCTGTTGCCGGCTGCGTGTGGAGCAAAGAGACGTCATCCATTCGTGTAGTGCAACTTGCAGACGGCTGGGCGGCGGGATCACTCTCTTCGGGTCATATGAGACGACGTTGCGAAGGGACTCCGGTGTCGATCACGGTCTTCAACCAGCTCGACAAGTCGCTGCACGAGCACCTGTCCTCGCTGGTACGCCTGGCATCGACGGCGGACGACGAGACGGCGCTCGAACTGGCCCGCTCGGAACTGCCGAGAGTGGTGGCGGTGGTGAAAGCGCTCCTGGACGAACACCAACCCGACGACCACGGCCGCTGTCCGACCTGCCGCACCCGGTGGTGGACGCGCAGGCGCCCTTCACCGTGCCGCGCCTACCTCGGCGCGCAACTCTGCTTGACAGTGGTCTCGACCACCAAAACCAGGGCGGACCACAAACACCTGAAAAGGGCTGGGTAACCCTTTCAGGTGAATAATCCGGGACCTCCGGTCAGTTCTCCGACCGGACACCGGGAGTTGTCCGGCGGGTCACCCGGAAATCACCGATCCGGCACCTCATACCGACGAGTACACCCGGCGATACGCCACCACGCCACCCGCCACACCGAGAACCACCGCGCACAGGTGCCCGATCGACCCGAAATCGGGAACCCAGCCGAACCACTCGGCGTCGACCAGCGGATACCCCGCCAGGAGCGCCAACCACGGCCCGCGCAGCACCCCGGGCACCAGCACGGTCACCGCGCCCGCCGCCGAGAACGCCACGTAGCTGATCCCGACGTCCTCCACCCGGCTGAGGTCGACCCCGTACACGCCCGAGGCGATCACCGACGCCGCCACCACCGTGGCGCCCACGTGACCCACCAGCACCACCGCCGCCGCCCGCCACGCGCCGACGGCCCGTTCGAGCGCGCCCAGGCACACCGCCAACCCGGCCGCCGCGACCAGCGTGAAGACCACGCCGTCGTCGGTGGCGAGCACGAAGGCGCTGCCCAGCAGCGCGTTCACCGGGTGGTCGCCCAGGTTGTGGAGGTTGGTGCTCAGCGATTCCCGCACCTGCGCGGACATCCCGTCCGCGAACACGAAACCCATCAGGACGGCGAGCCCCGTCACGACCAGCAGGTAGCCGGCCGTGACGGGGTACCGCCGAAGCAACTCGCGCACCCGGACAGGATCGGGCGGGGTGGGCTCAGGCGTCCACCTGGGAGCGGTCACCCGACCACAAAGTGTGGAAGCTGCCGTCCCGATCGGTGCGCCGGTAGGTGTGCGCGCCGAAGAAGTCGCGCAGACCCTGGATCAGCGACGCCGGCAGCCGCTCGGACCGCAGGCCGTCGTAGTACGCGAGCGCGGACACGAAGCCGGGCGCGGGCACACCGGCCGACACGGCCTTCACCACGACCCGCCGCCACGCCTGCTCGGCCTGCGCCACGGCGTCCCGGAAGTAGTCGTCCACCAGCAGCGACGCCAGGTCCGGGTGCTTGTCGTACGCCTCGCGGATCCGGTCGAGGAACCGGGCCCGGATGATGCACCCGCCGCGCCAGATCGTGGCCATCGCGCCGAGGTCGAGGTCCCACCCGTACTCGGCCGACGCCGCCCGCATCTGGTCGAAGCCCTGCGCGTACGCGACGACCTTGGACGCGTAGAGCGCCTGCCGCACCTCGTCCACCAGGTCCGCGTCCGGCGAGGCCTGCACGTCCCCGGGCCCGAACGCCTCCCGCACCGCCGCCCGCTGCTCGACCCGCCCGGACAGCGACCGCGCGAACACCGCCTCCGCGATGCCGGTCACCGGCACGCCCAGCTCCAGCGCCTCCTGCACCGTCCAGCGCCCGGTGCCCTTCTGCTCGGCCGCGTCGGCGATCACGTCGACCAGCGCGGAGCCGGTCGTCGCGTCGACGTGGCCCAGCACCTCGGCGGTGATCTCCACCAGGTAGGACTCCAGGTCGCCGGAGTTCCAGCCGCGGAACACGTCGGCGATCTCGGCCGGCGACTGCCCGCCGATCCGGTGCAGCAGGTCGTAGGCCTCGGCGATGAGCTGCATGTCGGCGTACTCGATGCCGTTGTGCACCATCTTCACGAAGTGCCCGGCGCCGTCCGGCCCGACGTGCACCGCGCACGGCACCCCGTCGACCTTCGCCGCGATCGCCTCCAGCACCGGGCCGAGGTGCTCGTAGGACTCCTTCGACCCGCCGGGCATGATCGACGGCCCGTTGAGCGCGCCCTCCTCGCCGCCGGAGATCCCGGTGCCGACGAAGTGCAAACCCCGCTCCCGCAACGCCGCCTCGCGACGTCGGGTGTCGGCGTAGTGCGCGTTGCCGCCGTCGATGACCATGTCCCCCTCGTCCAGCAACGGCACGAGTTCGTCGATGACGGCGTCGGTGGGCGCGCCGGCCTTGACCATGATGATGATCTGCCGCGGCGTCTGGAGGCTCGCGACGAGTTGGTCGAGGGTGTCGGCCGGGACGAACTCGCCCTCGTGGCCGTGCTCCTCGATCAACGCCTTGGTGCGGGCGGAACTGCGGTTGTGCACGGCTACGCGGAAACCGTGCCGGGCGAGGTTGCGCGCCAGGTTGCTGCCCATGACGGCGAGCCCGGTGACGGCGATCCGCGCGGGGGCCTCGGAGGTGGTCATCTGCACAGCCTGCCTCGGAATCGACGGCCACGCACGTGTCACCTGCCCCTCATTTCGACGGCCTCCGAGGTACTCCGCGTCGCCGCGCCGACGGACGTGACCCACCCCACCCGCACCGCCCGGACGAGGCGGGCACCGGGCACGCCGACCCGCGCTCGGAGATCGACACCCGGCAGCCGGACGAGGCAGCCGGACGAAGGGCACCCGCGCGCCGACGAGCCGGCCACGACCCACCCGCGACCCGCCGTTCGAGCAGCCCGCCGGAAGGCACGGCCCCGCGCCGGCGAACACCGGAAGTCCACGCCGCTCGCACCCGCGGCACCGCGGGCCGAGCCGACCACCCGCCCGAGCGTCCCGCCGCGCTCCCGGATCAGCGCATCGCTGGATTGTTGAACGACACGACAATCGGACAATCCGGCGATCCCACAACTCGACAATCCGAGGTCAGATCGCCAGGACGGAGGCGGCCATGCCCAGGAGGGCGGTGCCGCAGACCCGTTCGAAGACCTTGCGGATCGGGGGGCGGGACAGGACTCGGCCCAGGGTGCCGGCCAGCGGGACGACCAGGGACCAGAAGAGCACGAAGACGCCCACCGCCACCCCCGACAGCAGCACCGCCTGGCCGAACGGCGGCGCGGCCGGGTCCATCGCCTGGGGGATGAGCGACAGGAACGTCAGCATCACCTTGGGGTTCAACAGGTCGCACAGCACCCCGCGCCAGTACACCGACCCCCGGACCACCACCGGACCACCCCGCGAAGCCCGGAACGCCTGCACCCCCAGCCACCCCAGGTACAGCGCCCCCACGACCTTGACCCCCAGCAAGGCCGCCGGGAACGCCGTCACCAGCGCCGACACCCCCACCGACGCCAGGCACGCGTGCACCAGCAACCCGGTCACCACCCCGGCCGCGGCCAGGTACCCGACCCGCACCCCGCGCACCGCGCACGACGTCACCAGCACGAAATCCGGACCGGGCACCACGGTGATCACCACGAGCGCGATCAGGAAGGAAGACCAAGCGATGTGCACGGCGAGACGACATCACCGCGGTTCGGCCCGACGCCACCTCCCACCTACGCTGTTCGGCTATGCAGCGAACAGCCGAACTGGATTCGATCGACTGGCGCATCCTGGAGGAGTTGCAGAACGACGCCACCCTCCAGAACAAGGCCCTCGCGGACAAGCTCGACATCGCCCCGAGCACCTGCCTGCAACGCGTCAAGCGCCTCCGCGACCTGAGGGTGATCACGGGGTTCCACGCCGTGGTCGACCCGAGGACCGCGGGTCTGCCGCTCGAGGCCGTCGTCGCGGTGAACGTCCGCCCGCACACCCGCCCGGTGGTCGCCTCGTTCCGCGCGTTCGTCATGGCCCAACCCGAAACCCGCAGCATCTTCCACGTCAGCGGCCAGGCGGACTTCCTCGTGCACATCGCCGTCGAGGACAGCACCCACCTCCAGGCGTTCCTGGTGGACAAGATCGCCTCCCGCACCGAGGTCCGGAACCTGACCAGCTCGGTCGTCCTCGAACGGGTGGAGACGCGCGCGCTGACCCCGCCCCAGGACCGCCGCCCGACGCACCGCCGACGACGGCCTACCGTGCAGCCATGAAGCCTGACGAGTTCCGCCGAGTCGGCCACGAGGTGATCGACTGGATCGCCGACTACCGCGAGCGCATCGAGACCTTCCCGGTGCTCTCCCCGGTCGCGCCCGGCTGGGTCCGCGACCACCTCGCGCCGCTGCCCGAACAGCCGGAGCACGGCTTCGACGGCCTGCTGCACGACCTGGACACCGTCGTCCTCCCCGGCACGACGCACTGGCAGCACCCGTCGTTCTTCGCCTACTTCCCGTCGAACGCGTCCCTGCCGTCGGTCCTCGGCGACCTGCTCTCGACGGGCCTGGGCGTCCAGGGCATGCTCTGGGCCACCTCGCCCGCCGCGACCGAACTCGAGCAGCACCTGATGGCCGAGTTGGCCAAGGCGATGGCCCTGCCCGACCACTTCGAGGGCGTCATCCAGGACACCGCCTCCTCGGCCGCCCTCGTCGCCGTCCTCACCGCCCTGCACCGCCACGGCGACGACTGGCGCAACAAGGGCGTGCGGGGCGACGAGGTCGTCTACGTCTCCGGTCAGACCCACTCGTCGCTGGCCAAGGCGACCCGGATCGTCGGCCTGGGCGAGGACAACCTGCGCTCGATCGAGGTCGACCCGGACACCCTCGCGATGAACGCCGACGCGCTCGCGGCCCAGGTCGCGCGGGACCGGGCGGACGGCCTGCGCCCGATCCTGGTGTGCGCCTCCATCGGCACCACGAGCACCGGCGCGGTCGACCCGGTCGAGGCCATCGCCGACCTGTGCGCGGCCGAGGACCTCTGGCTGCACGTCGACGCCGCCTGGGCCGGACCCGCGGCCCTGCTCCCCGAGCACCGCCACCTGTTCGCGGGCGTCGAGCGCGCGGACTCCTTCGGCGCCAACGCCCACAAGTGGCTGCTGACCGCCTTCGACCTGTCCCTGTACTGGACCGCCCACCCGGACACCCTGGTCCAGGCGCTGACGATCCTGCCCGAGTACCTGCGCAACGACGCCACCGAGTCCGGCGCGGTGGTCGACTTCCGGGACTGGCAGGTGCCGCTGGGCCGCCGCTTCCGCGCGCTCAAGCTGTGGGCGGTGGTCCGCTGGTACGGCCTGGAGGGCCTGCGTCAGCACCTGCGCGGCCACATCGCCCTGGCCGAGGCGCTGGAGGCGAAGGTCGAGCACAGCCGGGACTGGCTGACGGCCGCGCCGAGGTCACTGGCCCTGCTCACGATCCGGCACCGCGACGGCGACCAGGCCACCCGCGACGCGCTGCTCCGGATCAACGCGAGCGGCGAGGCCTACGTGACCCACACGGTCGTCAACGGCCACTTCGCGATCCGGGTCGCGATCGGCTCGGAAACCACCGAGGCGCGCCACGTCGACGCCCTGTGGAACCGGTTGGAGGCCTAGCGCAGCACCCGCAGGAGCCCTTCCTGCACCACCGTCGCCACCAGCGACCCGTCGGACGCGAAGAAGCGGCCCGTGGCCAGGCCACGGGCACCCGACGCGGAGGGCGAGGCGCAGTCGTAGAGGAACCACTCGTCGGCCCGGAACCGCCGGTGGAACCACATCGCGTGGTCCAGCGACGCGCCGAGCACCTTGTCCGTGCCCCAGTACACGCCGTGGCGCACCAACACGGAGTCCAGCAGCGTCAGGTCGGACGCGTACGCCAGCACGCACACGTGCAGCAGGTCGTCGTCCGGCAGCTTCCCGTCGGCCCGCATCCACACCTGGCTGCGCGCCTCGCCCGGGCCGTCCTCGCGCGCCCGCCACGGCGGCTCGGTCACGTACCGGATGTCGATGGGCCGCGGCAGCCGCGCCATGCCGACCTTCTCCAGGTACCCGGCGGCGGACTCGGCGTAGGTGGGCAGCGACGTGGGCGCCGGCACGTCCGGCATCGGCTCGGCGTGGTCCATCCCGGGCTCGTCCAGCTGGAACGACGCGGACAGCGCGAAGATCGCCTTGCCGTGCTGGATCGCGACCACCCGTCGGGTGGTGAACGACCGCCCGTCGCGAATCCGGTCGACTTCGTACACGATCGGGACCGACGGATCACCGCCGCGGATGAAGTACGAGTGCAGCGAGTGCACGTGCCGCTCCGGCGGAACGGTCCGCCCGGCGGCCACCAGCGCCTGCCCGGCGACCTGGCCGCCGAACACCCGCACCGGCGACTCGGCCGGTGACACGCCGCGGAAGATGTTCTCCTCGATGCGCTCGAGGTCGAGCAGTCCTACGAGCCGGTCGAGCACGGGCTGCCCGTGCGGTACGCCGTCGGTGTCCAAGGGGACGTCCGAGAAGCTCTCGGCCGCGGCGGCACGGGCAGCCTCTGTCACGTCAGCTCCTACGCGTGGTCTTCCTCTCCGAGCCGGTGCACCCGGATGAGGTTGGTCGAACCGATGGTGCCAGGCGGAGAGCCTGCCACGACGACCATCAGGTCACCCGGCTGGTACCGGCCGATCGACAGCATCGACAGGTCCACCTGGCGGACCATCTCGTCCGTCGAGTCCACCTTAGGCACGAGGAACGTCTCGGTGCCCCACGTGAGAGCAAGCTGACTGCGCACCGACGGCTCGGGCGTGAACGCCAGCAGCGGCAGGTGCGTGTGCAGCCGGGCCAACCGGCGCACCGTGTCACCGGACTGGGTGAACGCGACCAGCGCCTTGGCGTTGAGCCGCTCGCCGATGTCCCGCGCCGCGTACGAGATCACGCCGCGCTTGGTGCGCGGCACGTGCGTCAGCGGCGGCGCCACCACGGACTCGGTCTCGACGGCCTGGATGATCCGGCCCATCACCTTGACCGACTCGATCGCGTACCGGCCGACGGACGTCTCGCCCGACAGCATCAGCGCGTCCGCGCCGTCCAGCACCGCGTTCGCCACGTCGGAGGTCTCCGCGCGGGTCGGACGCGAGTTGGTGATCATCGAGTCGAGCATCTGGGTCGCCACGATGACCGGCTTGGCGTTCTCGCGGGCGATCTGCACCGCGCGCTTCTGCACCAGCGGGACGTGCTCGAGCGGCAGCTCGACGCCGAGGTCGCCGCGCGCGACCATCACGCCGTCGAACGCCAGCACGATGGCCTCGAGGTTGTCCACCGCCTCGGGCTTCTCGATCTTGGCGATGACCGGCTTGCGGCCGTGGCCGACCCGGTCCATCACCTGGTGCACCAGGTCGATGTCGGCGGGCGAGCGCACGAACGACAGGGCGATGAAGTCCACGCCCAGGTTGAGCGCGAACTCCAGGTCCTCGATGTCCTTCTCGGACAGCGCCGGCACGGAGACGTCCATGCCCGGCAGGGAGAGGCCCTTGTTGTTCGACACGGGGCCACCCTCGGTGACCTCGCAGACCACGTCCGGGCCGTCGACCTCGGTGACGATCAGGCCGACCTTGCCGTCGTCCACCAGCAGGCGGTCGCCCGCCTTGGCGTCGTGGGCGAGCTGCTTGTACGTCGTGGACACGCGGTCGTGGGTGCCCTCCACGTCTTCGACGGTCACCCGGACGGTGTCGCCGGTGCGCCACTCGACGGGACCGTGCGCGAACCGGCCGAGCCGGATCTTGGGGCCCTGGAGGTCGGCGAGGATGCCCACCGCCCGGCCCGACGCGTCGGCCGCCGCGCGGACGAGGTCGTAGACCTGCTTGTGGTCGGCATGGCTGCCGTGGCTGAAGTTCATCCGGGCCACGTCCATACCCGCTGCCACCAGCTCGCGGACCTTGTCCTCGGTCGCGGTGGCGGGGCCCATCGTACAGACGATCTTCGCGCGTCGACTCACGTGACGAGAGCGTAGTACGTCTCACTGGACCGATCAGGATGTACCCGGAAGTAATCTCCCCGAACCAGGGAGAATCGAGGTCGTGAGCGTGAAAATCCTCCCGTTCGTGGCCGCCGGGTTGCTGAGCGTCATCGTGCTGTTCATGCCTCAGTCAGGTGTGCCGAGCTCGTGGCCGGGCACCGACAAGGTCGTGCACCTGACCCTGTTCGCCCTGCTCGCGGCCACCGGGCTGTACGCCGGGTTCGACCGGTGGCGGCTGGCCGCGGCCCTGGTCGGCTACGCCGCGGTGTCCGAAGTGCTGCAAGCGCTGCTGACCGCACTCGGGCGCAGCGGCGACGTCCTGGACGGGCTGACCGACGTGGTCGGCGTCGTCGTCGGACTCGTGGTGTTCCGGGCGATCAGCGGCGGAATCCGGTCTCGCTGAGTCCGATGTGGTCGGCGCACCAGTCCACGAACGGCGTCACCTGGCTCCACGCCGCGCGCACCCGGTCCAGGCAGGCGGGTTCGTGCAGCACGTCGTCCGGCGGCCACACCTTGACCACGAACAACCGCCGGTGCTTGAGCAGCTCGATGCGCTCGTGGTCGGGCGCGTACCCCTTGGGTGCGCGCTTGAGCCGGTCGCCGCGCACCTCCCAGCCCTGCTCGCCCAACTTCCCGAGCAACCCGGCCAGCGCCTCGCCGCGCACCGGGTCCGCGACCGACTCGCGGTACCGGGCGAGCTGGTCCGGCGCCATCGCGAACGACCCGCCGCCGACGAACAGGCCCTCGGAGCCGATCTGCACGTAGTGCGCGCCACCGCCGCGGCCGAGTTCGACCACGCCGCCGCAATGGTCCTTATAGGGGGTCTTGTCCTTGCTGAACCGCACATCGCGGTAGGGCCGGAAGACCTTTCCCTTGCCGAACTCCGCCTCCAGCGCGCCGAGCAGCGCTTCCATCGGCGCGCGCACGTCCGACAGGTACACGTGCTTCTGGTCGTCCCAGTAGGCCTTCGAGTTGTCCACCGCCAGGCCGTCGAAGAAGTCGATGGCGTACTCGCCGAAGCCGGTGAATTCCACGGCGGACAGCTTACGTTCGGCCTCACGCAAGTCATTCGCCAGGTTGTGGATAATCGGGTGAGTGGCGAGGAAATCGGCGTTGGCGACGTGGCTGGGCGAACTCGACGCCTCGCAGGTGCGCGACGTCCTCACCCGGCGCCGGGACGCCGCGGACTCGCACCCGAGGTCGTTGCGGGGCCTGGCCGACGAGCTGGCCACGTCCGCGTCCCTCAAGCTGGCTTGCGAAGAACTGGACAGGGGTTGCCGCGACGTGCTCGACGCGGTGATCCACCTCGGCGACGACGCGACACCCGACACGCTGGCGGAACGCTTGCGCTGCACGGGAAAGGCCTCGCGCGGCGATCTGAAGCGGGCGTTGGCCGTGCTGCGCGAGCGCGCGCTGGTGTGGTCGGCGGGCGACGCGCTCAAAACCGTGCCGGGACAACGGCCGACCGGCGACCCGCGCCGCGTCACGCCCGCGCCGCGCGCGCCCCGCCGGGTCCCGGTCGAACCGGACCTCGTGGAGCACGCCGCCGTGCGACCGGCCACCGCGGTGGTC
Organism: Actinosynnema sp. NPDC020468; assembly: GCF_040642015.1. Lineage (NCBI taxonomy): Bacteria > Bacillati > Actinomycetota > Actinomycetes > Pseudonocardiales > Pseudonocardiaceae > Actinosynnema > Actinosynnema sp. NPDC020468. The sequence goes on along the minus strand of NZ_JBFAEO010000013.1, from coordinate 139,406 downwards.
GACGGCGTCACCCGGTTGGTCGACTTCTGCGACGCGCACGAGGTCGGCGCCGGCACCCGCGGCCTCAAGCGGGTCGCGAAGGCGCTGCGGGTGGACGAGATCCGCGCCTGCCTGTACCTGCGGCTGGCCTACCAGACCGGGCTGCTCGCCGTGGAGGAGCACGAGCGCCGGGTGCTGCCCACCACCGCCTCGGACGCGTGGCGCGCCGCCCAGCCCGCCGTGCGACTGGCCGCGCTGGTGCGCGCCTGGCCCCGGATCACCCGGGTCACCGGGCGGGTGGAGGAGGTCGGCGAGCGCTGCCGCCGCGACGTGCTCGAGCGGTACGCCGAGTTGGCGCCCGGCGAGGCGTTCGAGCACCGCGACGAGGTGGTCAACGAGCTGGTCTGGACGCGGCCGGCGGCGCACTGCGCGCTGTCGACGGAGGCCGTGGTCGAGGAGGCGGAGGCGCTGGGCCTGGTCGCGCTGGGCGCGCTGACGTCGTTGGGCGCGGCCGTGCTGGCGGGCGAGGAGGCCGAGGTGGCCGCGCGGTTCGTGCCGCGGGCCGCGACGACCGCGCACCTGCGCCCCGACCTCACCGCCACCGTGCGCGGACTGCCCACCCGCGAGCTGAGCGCCGTGCTGGACCTGTGCGCGGACGGCGCCGAGGGCGGTTGGCAGTTCACCCCGCAGAGCGTGCGCCGGGCGCTGGACACCGGGCGCGGTCCGGACGCGCTGCTCGTCGAGTTGGCCGCGGTGGCCGAGCACGGCGTGCCGCGGGCGGTCGAGCAGCTGGTGCGGGACGTGGCCAAGCGGCACGGGCAGGTCACCGTCACCGCGGTCGCCTGCTGCGTGCGCGCCGAGGACCCCGCGCTGCTCGCCGAGATCGCCACCCGGCCGAGCCTCGCCGCGCTCGGCCTGCGGACGCTCGCGCCGACCGTGCTGGCGTCGGCGAAACCGGCGGCGGAGACGTTGGCGCTGCTGCGCGACGCGGGGTACGCGCCGACCGCGGCCACCGCCGACGGCGTGCCGCTGCTCGACCGGGTCACCCGCCGCCGGCTCGAGCCGCCCGTGCGCCGGAGCGCGCCGTGGCGCGGCTGGCGGCTGCCGCTGACCGACCAGGAGCTCAACCGGCTGGCGGTGTCGCTGGTCGAGCGCGAGCGGCCGCGGCCCCGGTTCGTGCCGCCGGTGGCCGAGTCGCGGCGGATGAGCGCGGTGCGGTTGCTGCGCGACCAGTCCCTGGTGCTGCGCGACGCCGAGGTCGTGCTGCTGGCCGAGGCGCTGGTGACCAGGACGACGGTGGAGATCGACGTCGCCAACGGGCCGCGGACCAGCAGCAAGCACGTCGTCACCCCCGTGGAGCACGCGGCCGGGAACCTGCTGGCCAACCTGGAGCCGCGCGGCGACCGCCGGGAGTTCCTCGTCAGCCACATCCGGTCGGTGCGCGAGATTCGCTAGGGTCGACGCCATGACCGAACTCGTGTTCGAACGCCACGTCGCCGAGATCGTCACCCAGACCGAGCTCCTGCTGTCCACTGTGGACGGAGCCGACCTCGACCTCCCGGTGCCCTCCTGTCCGGAGTGGACACTCGGTCGGTTGTTGCACCACATCGGCGCGGGGCACCGCTGGGCCGCGCGGATCGTCCGGTCCCGCGCCTCCGCGCCGCTGCCCGACAGCGACCTGCGCGAGGGCGCGTCCGTGGGCCCGGACTACGCCGAACGGTTGCGCGAGGGCGCCTGGTCGTTCCGCGACACGCTGCTGGCAGCCGGTCCCGACGCGCGGGTGTGGATCGTGGACGGCAGCGGCGGCACCCCCTTCTGGGCGCGCCGGTTCTGCCACGAGACCGTGGTGCACCGCGCGGACGCCACCCTCGCCGTCGGCGCGGAGTTCGAGGCGGAGCGGGAGGTGCTGGTCGACACGCTCGCCGAGTGGATGGACCTGATCGCGCTGCCCGTGCACATGACCACCGACCCGGCCAAGAAGGCCCTGCTGGCACCCGGTCGCACGCTGCACTTCCACGCCACCGACGTCGACGGGCCGGACGCCGAGTGGACCGTGGACCTCACCCGGGGCGACCGCGTCCACACCCGTCGGGGCCACGAGAAGGCCGCCGTCGCCGTCCGCGGTCCCGTCGAGGACCTGGTGATGGCCCTCTACGGCCGGTCCGCACCCGACGGCTCCCGGGTCGAGGTCCACGGCGACGGCGACCTCCTCGACCTGTGGCTCAGGACGGTCCGGTTCCGCTGACCCCCGGCCGGGCGGCTCGCTCGGGTTCGGCGGACCAGGGCGGAGGGGTCCACCCGGGTCGAGCGGCTGATCCGTTCGAGTGCCCGGCGTTCGGCGCGCTTGTCGGGCACTCGGCGGCGCCGTTACGGTGCCGGCGTGACGGGGGTCGGGACCCCTTCCGGGTCGGGTCCGGGTGCGAACCCGGGCGCGAGACCGGTGTGGGGCGAATCCACGCGAAGACGAGCGCGCCGCTGGTGGCGCGGGCGCAACCGGCTGGACGGGATTCCGTACTGGCTGGTGACGCAGGGCTGGAAGCTGATCGCGGGCATGGTGCTGCTGTTCGTGGTGAACGGCCTGCTGACCGGCTTCGCGACGGCGTACGACGTCGTGTCGCAGATCAGCAGCCCGTTCGCGGTGGACCGGGCGGACCGCTGGTGGAAGGAACTGCCCGCCCTCCTGCTGTCGGTGTCCGGCTGGCTGATCGTGACGGGCTTCGCCGGCGCCGTCGCCGGTTACGTGGTGGTCGAGGCCACGACGAACCGGCGGGCCCGGCGCGAGGGCAAGGCGGGTCGGCTGGCGACCAGGGGCATCCCGCTGCTGGAGTCCCTGCAATACCACCGCCACGGCCACGAGGTGCCGCCGTACTTCGCGTTCAAGTTCGCCGACTGGCACGGCATGAACTGGCCCGCCGCCCAGAACCACTGGGAGCAGATGGTCGAGGAGTACCTGGAGACCAACGCCTTCGACCGCCGCCAGGGCCCGGACGGCGTGATCCGCACCGCCGTCACCACCGCCGCGTACCTGCTGGACGGACTCCCGGACGTCTGCCCGAGGTGTGTCCCCGATGGCTGAGCGGCCGCGCGACCTCACCGACGTCAGTCGGGCGTTGCTGCGCAAGGTGTACCCGAACGCCGATGCCCGCTGGCTGGAGCAGCAGGTCCACCTCGCCGAGGAGCGGGCCCGGTTCGGCGGTCTGGTGGAGGACCACCCGCCACCGTCGTTCGTGGACGCGGCGGCGCCACCCCGCCGTCCACTGTGGACACCGCTGGCCGGTGTGCTCGTGGTGGCCGCCGCGGTGCTGCTGGTCGTGGCCGTGCTGTGGTTCCGGGAGTGGATCGCGGAGTCCGTGGTCGACGGCTACGGGCAGTTGGCGATGGGTGGCGGGGCGGTGGCGGCGTTGGTGATCGCGGTCGTCACCCGGGTCCGGGCCAGTGGCGAGCGGGTGCTGTCGTTCCGGGTGCGGTTGGACAGCGCGGTCGAGACGGGGTCGGCCCGGGCCGGGACGCCCGTGCTGCTGCACACCGGCGGGCAGGCGGTGGTGGATCCGAGCCTGGTCGTCGTGCGGGTGAAGAACACCGGCGGGCAGGAGATCGAGCCGGACGACTACGTGAACCCGTTGTCGCTGGTGTTCCCCGGTCGGCGGATCCTGCACATCGAGGTGACCGACTCCGAGCCGCAGGAACTGGCCTCGCTGGTGCCGAAGCAGCCCGGGTACGCGCTCGACCGGGAACGCGTGACGCTGCCCCGGGTGCGACTGCGCCGGAACGCGGCGTTCAAGCTCGTCCTCTACCTGTCGGGCAAGGGAACCGGGCCGGCGCGGTCGGAGGGTCGGCTGCGCGACGGCCGCATCGTGACCGGCGAGACCGACCGCCGGCTGCGACCGGCGACCCTGGCGTGGTCGGGCACGGCGATCCTGCTGGCGGGCGTGCTCGGCGCGTCCCTCCTGCTGGCCTCGACGCGCCCGGCGGAGTTGGAGTGCGCGAACGGCCCGCTGACCCTGGACGGCTCGACCGCGTTCCGCCCGGTGGCCACCCGCCTGGCCGGCGCCTACGAGGCGTACTGCCCCCGCGCGTCGATCACCTTGACCGGACAGGGGAGCGTCACCGGCCTGGAGCACCTGAAGGCCGACACCTCGGGCTCCCTGCTGGTCGTCTCCGACGGCCGCCTGACCACCGACCCGAACCTCCACCCGACCGCCCTGGCCGTGATCCCGTTCGCGATCGTGGTGAACAAGGACGGACCGGTGGGGACCTTGAGGACCGGCGAGGTCCGGCAGATCTTCGAGGGCGACATGACCAACTGGCAACAGCTCCACGCGGGCGGAGACAGCCAGATCCACGTGGTCACCAGGGCGCCGGGCTCCGGCACCAGGAAGGCGTTGGAGAGCCGCCTGCTGGTCAAGCAGACCACCAGGACCTCCACCGACTGCCGAACCCGCGACGACCACTCCACCGACGGCCCGGTGGTCTGCGAACTGGCCTCGACCGCGGCGGTGATCGCCGCGGTGGCCGCCGACCCGAACGCCATCGGCTACACCGACATCTCGGCGGCGAAGGAGGAGGACCGGGTCCAGGCGATCCCGGTCGACAACGCCGGCCCCACCCCCACCGAGGAGATCCCCCTGCGCCGGATCACCTCGGGCTACAAGTTCTGGGCGGTGGAACAGGTCTACACGAAGGGCACCCCACCGCCGAACTCGCCCGCGTCCGCCTTCATCGCCTACCTGACCAGCGAGGAGGCCGCCAACTCGATGCGCGTCTTCCAGTACATCCCCTGCCGGGACAAGGACGCCGCGCCTCTCTGCTCCCGCTGACCCCCGCCGCCACGGGTGTCGGGTCGAGGGATTGTTGGACAACACGACGATCGAACAACCGGACGAGGGAGCAAGGGAACACCGCAGCCGCCCTCGCGGAGCGCCCGCGGGGCGGCTGTCGGGTGGATCGAGTGGTCAGACCACGGCCAGCGGGAGCTGGTTCGGGATCACCGGGGACGGGAGGTCGGAGCTGCCGGTCAGGTAGCGGTCGACCGCGTTCGCGACCGAACGGCCCTCGGCGATGGCCCACACCACCAGCGAGGCGCCCCGGTGGGCGTCACCGCACACGAAGACGCCGGGCGAGCGGGTTTGCCAGTCCGAACCGCAGCCGATGGTCCCGCGCGCCGTCAACTCGATGCCCAGGTCGTCCAGCAGGCGCATCCGCTCCACGCCCTCGAAGCCGATCGCCAGCAGCACCAGGTCCGCCGGCAGCACCTCGACCTCCTCCGAGGTCGGCACCACCGCCCGCCGGCCCGAGGCGTCCCGCTCCACCCGCACCTTGCGCAGCTGGATGTGCCGCACGTGCCCGGCCGAGTCGCCGACGAACTTCTCCACCGCCACCGCGAACTTCCGCTCCCCCGCCTCCTCGTGCGCGGGGTAGGTGCGCAGGATCCACGGCCACACCGGCCAGGGCGACCGCGAGTCGTCCCGCGCCGACGGCGGCTGCGGGTACTGGTCCAGTTGCAGCACCGAGGCCGCGCCCTGGCGGGACGCCGTGCCGAAGCAGTCGGCGCCCGTGTCACCGCCGCCGATGATCACCACGTGCTTGCCCGCCGCGTCCACCGCGGGAGCGCCGTCGCCCTCGCACGCCCGGTTCGCCGGCACGAGGTGCTCCATCGCCAGGTGGATCCCGTCCAGCGACCGCCCCGGCGTCGTGGTGTCGTCACGACCGCGCAACGCCCCGACCGCCAGCACCACCGCGTCGAACGACGACCGCAGCTCCTCGACCGTCAGGTCGACCCCGACCTCGCACCCGGTCACGAACCGCGTGCCCTCCTTGCGCAGCTGCGCGAGCCGCCGGTCGAGGACCTTCTTCTCCATCTTGAACTCGGGGATCCCGTACCGCAGCAACCCGCCGAGCCGGTCGTCCCGCTCGAACACCGTCACCGCGTGCCCGGCCCGCGTCAACTGCTGCGCCGCCGCCAACCCGGCCGGACCGGACCCGACCACGGCCACCCGCCGACCCGACGACACCTGGGCCTGGGTCGGCCGCACGTAGCCCTGTTCCCACGACGTGTCGGCGATCGCCTGCTCGACCCGCTTGATCGCCACCGCGCCACCGCTCAGCGGCGAGATCGCCAGCACGCAGGCCGCCTCGCAGGGCGCGGGGCACAGCCGGCCGGTGAACTCGGGGAAGTTGTTGGTGGCGTGCAGGCGGTCCGACGCCTGCTCCCAGTCGCCCCGGCGCACCAGGTCGTTCCACTCCGGGATCAGGTTGCCGAGCGGGCACCCGGCGGAACCCGAGTGGCAGAACGGGATGCCGCAGTCCATGCACCGGGTCGCCTGCTCGCGGACCTGGTTCGACCGCTCCTCGGCGGGGAGGTCGGCGTACACCTCGTCCCAGTCCGCCAACCGCTCGGTCGCCGGACGCTTCCTGCCGTCCGCACGCGAGTGCTTGAGAAAACCCGACGGGTCAGCCACGGGAGGCCTCCATGATCGCCTGGTCGACGTCCCTGCCTTCCGCGCGTGCGAGCCTCATCGCCTCGAGCACGCGCTGGTAGTCACCGGGCATGACCTTGGTGAACGACGCGGACCGGCGCGGCCAGTCGCCGAGCAGCGACGCCGCCACGGCCGATCCGGTGTGCCGGTGGTGGTGCTCGACGACCTCGCGCAGCCAGCGGAGGTCCTCGGCACCGGGGCGCTGCAACTCGACCTGCGCCCGGTTCACCGAGGCGGGGTCGAGGTCCAGCACGTACGCGATGCCGCCCGACATGCCGGCCGCGAGGTTGCGGCCGGTCGGGCCGAGCACGACCGCGCGCCCGCCCGTCATGTACTCGAAGGCGTGGTCACCCACGCCCTCCGACACCGCCAGCGCGCCCGAGTTGCGCACGCAGAAGCGCTCGCCGACCCGTCCGCGCAGGAAGATCTCACCGCCGGTGGCGCCGTAGCCGATCACGTTGCCCGCGATGACCTGCCGCTCGGCGGCGAACGGCGCGTCGGGGTGCGGTCGCACCACGATCCGCCCGCCGGACAAGCCCTTGCCCACGTAGTCGTTGGCGTCGCCGACCATGTCCAGCGTGATGCCGCGCGGCAGGAACGCGCCGAGCGACTGGCCGGCCGACCCGGTGAACGTCACGTGGATCGTGTCGTCGGGCAGTCCGTCACCGCCGAACCGCCGCGTCACCTCCGCGCCGAGCAGCGTGCCGACGGTCCGGTTCACGTTGCGCAGCGGCAGTTCCAGCCGCACCGGGTGCGCGTCCTCCAACGCGGCCTCGGCGAGCTGGATGAGCGTGCGGTCCAGTGCCCGCGCCAAACCGTGGTCCTGGTCGCGTACCCGCCTCTTCGCCGTCCGGTACGGGGTTTCCGGCACCTCGAACACCGGCGAGAGGTCGAGCCCGGCGGCCTTCCAGTGCTCGATGGCGCGGTTGGTCTCCAGCAGCTCGGCGTGCCCGACGGCCTCGTCGATCGTGCGGAAACCCAGTGCCGCCAGGTGTTCCCGGACCTCCTGCGCGACGAAGTGGAAGAAGTTCACCACGTGGTCGGCCTGTCCGGTGTACCGCTTGCGCAGCTCGGGGTTCTGCGTCGCCACGCCCACCGGGCAGGTGTCCAGGTGGCACACCCGCATCATCACGCAACCGGCCACGATCAGCGGCGCGGTGGCGAAGCCGAACTCCTCGGCGCCCAGCAGCGCGGCGACCACGACGTCCCGCCCGGTCCGCAGCGCGCCGTCGACCTGTACCGTGATCCGATCGCGCAAACCGTTGAGCAGCAACGTCTGCTGCGTCTCGGCGAGCCCGATCTCCCACGGCGTGCCGGCGTGCTTGAGCGAGTTGAGCGGCGACGCGCCGGTGCCTCCGTCGTGCCCGGACACCAGCACGACATCCGCGTGCGCCTTGGCCACACCCGCCGCGACCGTGCCGACGCCGACCTCGCTGACCAGCTTCACGTGCACGCGGGCCTGCTCGTTGGCGTTCTTCAGGTCGTGGATCAGCTGCGCCAGGTCCTCGATCGAGTAGATGTCGTGGTGCGGCGGCGGCGAGATGAGCCCGACGCCGGGCGTCGAGTGCCGGGTGCGCGCGATCCACGGGTACACCTTGTAGCCGGGCAACTGCCCGCCCTCACCGGGTTTCGCGCCCTGCGCCATCTTGATCTGGATGTCGCTGGCGTTGACCAGGTACTCGCTCGTCACGCCGAACCGGCCGGACGCGACCTGCTTGACCGCGCTGCGCCGCTCCGGGTCGTAGAGCCGCTCCGGGTCCTCGCCGCCCTCGCCGCTGTTGGACCGGCCGCCGAGCCGGTTCATCGCGATGGCCAGGGTTTCGTGCGCCTCGGCCGAGATCGAGCCGTAGGACATCGCGCCCGTGTTGAACCGCTTGACGATCGACGCCACGGGTTCGACCTCGTCGATCGGCACCGGCGCCCGGTCCGCGGTGCGCAGCGTGAACAGCCCGCGCAGCGTCCCGCCCTGCCGGGCGAGGCTCTCCACCTCTTCGGTGTACTTGCGGTACACGTCCTCGCGGCCGGTCTTCGTCGCGTGCTGGAGCAGGAACACGGTTTCCGGCGAGAACAGGTGCAGTTCGCCCTCGCGCCGGTAGGAGTACTCGCCGCCGACCTCCAGCCGCCGGTGCACGCGGTCGGTCGGGTTCTCCGGATGCGCGCGCCGGTGCCGCAGCGCGACCTCCTCGGCCAGCACCTCGAGCCCCGCGCCGCCGAGCTTGGACACGGTGCCGGTGAAGTACTCGTCCAGCAACGCCTTCGACAACCCGACGGCCTCGAACACCTGCGCCGCCGTGTACGCGCCGACGGTCGAGATGCCCATCTTCGACATGATCTTCAACGTGCCCTTGACCAGGGCCGTCACGTAGTTGCGGATCGCCTTGCGCGGCTCGATGCCGGTGATCGCGCCCTGGCTGATCAGGTCCTCGATCGTCTCGAACGCCAGGTACGGGTTCACCGCCGCCGCGCCGTAGCCCAGCAGCGCCGCGATGTGGTGCACCTCGCGGGCGTCGCCGGTTTCCACCACCAGCGCGACGCGCAGCCGTTCCTTGGTGCGCACCAGGTGGTGGTGCACCGCGCCGACCATCAGCAACGACGGGATCGGGGCCATCCGGTGGTCCGAGTCGCGGTCGGACAGCACCAGGATCCGCGCGCCGGCCGCGATCGCCTCGGACGCCTCCCGGCGCACCCGCTCGACGGCCGCCGCCAGCGCGTCCCCGCCACCGTCCACCTCGTACAGTCCACTGAGGACGGTGCAGGAGAACCCGGGCAGGTCGCCGTCGTCGTTGATGTGGATGAGCTTGGCCAGCTCGTCGTTGTCGATCACCGGGTAGCCGAGCTTGATGTGCCGGCAGCTCGCCGGGTTGGGCTCCAGCAGGTTCTGCTCCGGGCCCATGACCCGGCTCACCGAGGTGACGATCTCCTCGCGGATCGCGTCCAGCGGCGGGTTCGTCACCTGCGCGAACGACTGCACGAAGTAGTCGTAGAGCAGCCGGGACCGCTGCGACAGCGCGGCGACCGGGGTGTCGGTGCCCATCGAGCCCAGCGGCTCCGCGCCGAACGTCGCCATCGGCGACAGCAGGATCCGCAGCTCCTCCTCGGTGTAGCCGAAGGTCAGCTGCCGGCGCACGACGCTCGCGTGGCTCTGCACCACGTGCTCGCGGTCGGCCAGGTCCCGCAGGTCGAGCAGGCCCGCGTGCAGCCACTCGTCGTACGGGTGGTCGTCGGCGAGCGCGGCCTTCACCTCGTCGTCCTCGACCAGCCGACCCTCGACCGTGTCGATCAGGAACATCTTCCCGGGCTGCAACCGGCCCTTGGCCACCACGCGCTCGGCGGGCAGGTCGAGCACGCCGGTCTCCGAGGCCAGCACGACGCGGTCGTCGTCGGTGCGCCACCAGCGCGCGGGCCGCAGCCCGTTGCGGTCCAGCACCGCGCCGACCAGCGAGCCGTCGGTGAACGTGACGCACGCCGGGCCGTCCCACGGCTCCATGAGGCTCGCGTGGAACTCGTAGAACGCGCGCCGGCCGGGGTCCATCGAGACGTGGTTCTCCCAAGCCTCCGGGATCATCATCATCACCGCGTGCGGCAGGCTCCGGCCGCCCAGGTGCAGCAGTTCCAGCACCTCGTCGAAGCTCGCCGAGTCCGAGCCCTCGGGGTGGCAGATCGGGAACAACCTGGTCAGGTCACCCGGGATCAGGTCACTGGCGAGCAGCGCCTCGCGGGCGCGCATCCGGTTCCGGTTGCCACGCACCGTGTTGATCTCGCCGTTGTGCGCGACGAACCGGAACGGGTGCGCGAGCGGCCACGACGGGAAGGTGTTGGTGGAGAAGCGCGAGTGCACCAGCGCGATCGCGCTGGCCAGCCGCTCGTCGCGCAGGTCGGTGAAGAACGCGGGCAGCTGGCCGGTGGTCAGCATTCCCTTGTAGACCACGGTGCGCGCGCTCAGGCTCGGGAAGTACGCGCCGACGCCCGCGGTCACCGTCTCGTGCTCGGCGCGCTTGCGCAGCCCGAACGTCAGCCGGTCCAGCTCGACGCCGGTCGCGCCGCCCGGGTCGGTCACGAACAGCATCGCGAAGTGCGGCATCACCGACCGGGCCGTGGGACCGACGTCGGCGTGCTCCGGGTCGACCGGCACCGCGCGCCACCCGAGGACCGTCAGGCCCTCCTCGTCCGCGATGCGCTCCACGAGCGCGACGGCTTTGTCCCGCTCGGCCTCGTCCGCGGGCAGGAACGCGATGCCCGCCGCGTAACCGCCCGCTCCGGGCAGCTCGAACGGCACGACCTCGCGCAGGAACGCGTCGGGCAGCTGGAGCAGGATGCCCGCGCCGTCGCCGCTGGTCGGTTCGGCGCCGGCCGCGCCGCGGTGTTCGAGGTTGGCGAGCGCGGTCAGCGCGTCCACCACGATCGAGTGGGACCGCCGGCCCTTGACGTCGGCCACCATGGCCACACCGCACGCGTCGCGTTCCGCGGTCGGGTCGTAGAGCCCCTGCGGGGACGGGATGGCGGAGAAGATCACTGCGCAGACCTCCTTCGTCGTCCTTCGAGGAGAACGAGTCTCGTGTCCAGTTCCTGGAATCCGGCTTCTGGGCACGGGACGACGGTGGCCCGCGTGTTGACGCGACTTTAACAGCCGCGAAACCGGGGCACACCATCCAACGGGTGATCCCGGCCGTGGACGCGTAACGATTCAGGCCGCCCGAACGACAGGGGTCACCGACGTTGTTACGCCTTGTTAAGCATAACGGCCTAGCCGCTGGTCGGCGCGCTGGTGAGAGCTTTCCGACAGCCGCTCAGCGCTTCACCGACCGGAACCAGCGCTCGGCGCCGCGGTGCAGGGGCACCTGACCGGTGGCGATGCCGGTGCGCACGTTGATCCGGGCCGCCTCGGGGTGGCCCGCGGCGATCCTCCCGGACTCCGTGAACACCGTCCGCGTCACCACCTCGACCACCGACGCGTCCAGCGCGGTGCGCGCCAGCAGCAGGTTCGGCACCGCGAACGTCCGGCACGGCCCGAGGTCGCGGTACGTGGTCGCCGGCACCGTGACCGGCACGTACGGGCCCGGGTAGGCGTCGGCCAGCAGCACGGCCTCGGCCGGCAGGTCGACCAGGCGCAGCGGCACCCGGCCCGCGATGTCGGTGACGGCGGGCGTGGGGATGCCGGTGAACACCAGGAACGCGTCGAGGTCGCCGGACACGAGCTGCCGCGCGGCCTCGGCGTGCGCCATCCGGCGACTGTCGGGGGTGACGCCGAGCAGGGTGAGCAGGCGGGTCGCGGTGAACTCGGTGCCCGACTCGACCGGCCCGAGGGACACCCGGCGGCCGGTCAGGTCCGCGACGGTCCGGATCGGCGAGTCGGCGGGCACCACGAGCTGGAAGAAGCTGTCGTAGAGCCGGCCGACCGCGCTCACCCCGCCCGGGTCCTCGGCGCTGAGCAGCAGCCCGTCCAGTGGATCCAAAGAGGACAGTCCCAGGTGGACCTCGCCGCTCTGGAGCAGCCGGCCGTTCGCCACCGACGCCGCGGTCGGCCTGGCCCGGACCGCGGTGCCCGGCAGCGCGTCGCCCAACGCCGCCGCGAGCGCCGCGCCGAGCTCCTTGAACACCGCGCCGTCCAGACCGGTGGCGAGCACCAGCTCGACGGGCGGCGCCGGGTCGCCGGGCGTGCACGCACCGGCCGCGAGGGCGGCCAGCAGGAACGCGCGTCGGGTCGGCACAGTCCGGGAGACTAGCCCGCCCAGGCGGGTGAACGCCGTGTTACGTCAGAGGGACCTGAAGTTTCCGCGCCGCGCCTTGTCGGGGCGCGCGGGCGTCCCGAGGATCACTGGCCAACGCGAGTGCCGGGAGGACGACGTGGTCGAACAACGCCGCAAACCGCTCTACAAGCACCTGTACTTCTGGGTTCTGGTGTCGATCGTGCTGGGTGTGGTCGTCGGGTACGCCTTCCCGGCGCAGGCGTCCGGGATGAAGTGGCTCGCCGACCTGTTCGTGAACCTGGTCAAGGTGGTCATCGCGCCGACGATCTTCTGCACGGTGGTCGTCGGCATCGCCGGGCTCGGCAACCTCGCGAAGGCGGGCGGGCTCGCGCTGCGGACCATCCTGTACTTCACCGCGATGACCACGGTGGCGCTGGTCATCGGGCTCGTCGTGGTGAACGTCGTGGCGCCCGGCCACCACGGCCCGCCGATCCCGCTGGACGACTCGGTGGCGCAGAAGACGTTGACGGAGGCCAAAACCGCGGAGACCGGGGTGACCGGGTTCATCCTCTCCCTGGTGCCCAAGTCCTTCGTGTCGGCGTTCACCGACGGGCAGCTGATCCAGGTGCTGGTGGTCGCGGTGCTGGTGGCGATCGCGGTCGGCTCGATGGGCGCGCGCGGCGCGTCGGTGGTGGCGGCGCTGGACACCGTGTCCAAGGTGATGTTCGGGGTCATCCGGATCGTCATGTACGCGGCGCCGATCGGCGCGTTCGGCGGGATCGCCTACACCATCGGCAAGTTCGGCGGCACGGTGCTGGGCAAGCTGGCGTGGCTCATGGGGTCGTTCTACGCGACGTGCCTGCTGTTCGTGTTCGTCGTGCTGGGCGCGGTCGCGTGGTACTCCGGGTTCTCGATCCTGCGGTTCCTGCGCTACATCAAGGACGAGCTGCTGATCGTGCTGGGCACGTCGTCGTCGGAGTCCGTGCTGCCGCGGATGATCGCGAAGATGGAGGCGGCGGGCGCGGACCGGTCGGTGGTGGGGTTGACGATCCCGACCGGGTACTCGTTCAACCTCGACGGGACGTGCATCTACCTGACCATGGGCGCGATCTTCATCGCCCAGGCCACCGGTCACGACGTGTCGCTGGGCACCCAGATCGGGTTGCTGCTGTTCATGCTCCTGGCGTCGAAGGGCGCGGCGGGCGTGACGGGCGCGGGTCTGGTCACGCTGGCCGCGTCGCTGACCGCGTTCGAGGCGAACAGCGCCATCCCGGCCGTCGGCATCGCCCTGATCGTCGGCATCGACCGCTTCATGTCCGAGGCGCGCGCCATCACCAACGTGATCGGCAACGGCGTGGGCACCCTGGTGATCGCCCGCTGGCAGAACCAGCTGGACCGCACCCGGCTGGCCCACGTCCTGGCCAACCCCGGCTCGGTCGACGTGGACCTGCCCGCGCCGCGCGAGTCCGCGGTGCCGCCGGAGCGGGAGGCCGCGCCCGACGCCGCCCGGTAGCCGGGTTCGGCGGGTCACCGGTCCGGTGGGATCGGGTGTGGCGGGATCGGGTGCGGCTGGGTCTGTGGTGACGGGGTCGCGAGGCGCAGGACGGCGGTCAGGCCGTGCGGGTCGGTCGGGCTCAGGCTCAGGGTGCCGCCGGCGCTCGCGACCAGTTCGGCGCAGATCGCGAGGCCCAGGCCGGTGCCCGGGGTGTTCTGGTGCTTCGGCGCGCGCCAGAAGCGGGACAGGGCGCGGGCGCGTTCGTCCTCGGTCAAGCCCTCGCCGTCGTCGGCGACGCGCAGTTCCAGGGTGTCCGGGGTGGCCGTCGCGGAGACCGTGACGCGGGTGGCGCCGGAGAGCCGGATCGCGTTGGCGACCAGTTCGTCCAGCACGCTGCCCAGGCCGCCGGGTGGTTCCAGGGCGCGCAGGCCGGGCGGCACGTCCACCTCCAGGGCGATGTCGCCGGCCAGCGCCCGCCAGCCCGGCACGTGCGCGGCGAGCAGGGCGTCCAGGTCGACCGGCTCGGCGGCCGACGCGCTGTCCAGCCGGGTCGCGGCCAGCAGGGCGTCGAGCACCCGGCCCATCTCCTCGGCCTCGTCCACCGCGATCCGGTGCGCCTCCCGACCCGGTTCGCCGACGACGTGCGGTGCCAGGTTGTCGACCGCGAGCCGGAGGCCCGCCAGCGGGTTGCGCAGCTGGTGGGAGGCGTCGGAGACGAACGCGCGCTGCCGGCGCAGTGCCCGGCCGACCACCTCGACCATGGTGTTGAACCCCGCCGTGAGCCGGCGCAGCTCGGGTGGCCCGCCCTCGACCGCGCGCACGTCCCACTCGCCCTGCGCGACGGCCGCGGCGGCCTCGTCCAGCCGGCGGACCGGGCGCAGCACCCACCGCGACATCGGCCACGCCACCGCCACCACGCCGAGCGTGGGCACCAGGCCGATCAGGGCCAGCAGGGCCCACTGGCGCAGGATCGCGGCCTTCAGCTCGTCGGTCGGCGAGATCGTGACGACGGCGGCGACCACCTCGCTGTCCCGGCCGACCGGTTCGACCACCACGACGTCCTCGTCCCGCCACGGCCACACGGACTGGTCGGTGTCGCCCCGGTAGCCGCCGAACGCGGCGGTCAGCCCGGCCTCAACCTTCGCGCCGGTCAGCGGGAACGGCTGCCGGGAACTCTCGATGACCGACCCGTCGGTGCCCACGATCGCCGCCGCGATGCCGTACAGGTGGTCGTAGCGGACCAGTTCCTCGCGCAGGGCGGTCCGCCGGTTCGACGCCAGCGCGTTCTCCGCGAGCGAGGCGAACCGGCCGGCGTCACCGAGCCGGTCGAGGTAGGTCTCCCGACTTTCCCGTTGCACCACGGCGACCGCCAGTGGCACGCCGAGCGCGCCGACCAGTGCCACCAGCAGCGGCACGATCAGGACGAGCAACCGTCTGAGCAAAACGCAACCTCGCGGGTGTGACCTGCGTCATCCTGGTCGGTGGACCCACTCGCGGTCCAGGACCAGGGGGAATGACGAGATGCTACGAAAACTCGCGCTGGTGGTCGCGGCGGTGACCGGCCTGGCGCTGACCACGGCGTTCACCGCCTCGGCCGCGGCCTGTGAAACGGGCTGGGGCTCCCTGCCCCGGTTCGCGCCGGCGACGACGGCGGGCGAGCTGACCGACATCCGCGGCGGCCGGCAGGACTGCTACGACCGCCTGGTGTTCGACTTCCGGGGCACCGACGACGGTTACTCGGTGCAGTACGTGGACGAGGTCTACGAGGAGGGCTCGGGCAAGGTCGTGCCGCTGCGCGGCGGGGCGAAGCTCCAGGTGGTCGTGTACTCGCCCGCCTACGACGCCTCCGGGCACCCGACCTACGTGTTCGCCAACCGGCGCGAACTGGTGGACGTGTCGACCTACTCGACGTTCCGCCAGGTCGCCTTCGCGGGCTCGTTCGAGGGCCAGACGACCGTGGGCCTGGGCACCCGGGCCCGCCTCCCCTTCCGGGTGTTCACCCTGCCCGGCCGAGTCGTGGTGGACGTCGCCCACACCTGGTGACCCCCGACCGGGTGACTCCGACTCGGTCGGGGTCACCCGATGGGGTGGGCATGCGGTCGGTCAGGCAGGCAGGCAGGCAGTCGGTCAGGCGGGCAATCGCGCGGTCGAGCAGGCGGGCGGCCACCCGATTGGGTGAGCGACGGACTGCGGCCTGATCAGCGGAGTCCGGGCAGGTCAGGCGGGTCCGGGCGGTCGACTCGGTAGCCGACGCCGCGGACGGTGTCGATGCGGACCGCGTGGCCGACCTTGCCGCGCAGGGCGGCGATGTGGGTGTCGAGGGTGCGCGAGGGTGCTTCCCAGTGGGCCTGCCACACCTGGTCCACGATGAGGTCGCGGCTGACGACCGTGCCCGCGCGGCGGACCAGGAGGGCGAGGAGGTCGAACTCCTTGCGGGTCAGGGCGATCGGCTCGGTGGCGATGCGGGCCTGTCGGGTGGACGGGGTCAGCGTCAGGGTGCCCAGGGTCAGGGTCGGGTCGGTGTCGTCGTGTGCCCGCGCGGAACGCGTGCGGCGCAGCACGGCTTCGATCCTGGCCAGCAGTTCGGCCGTGCCGAACGGCTTCACGACGTAGTCGTCCGCGCCCGCCCGCAGGCCCAGCACGCGCTCGCGCTCCTCGCCCCGCGCGGTCACGGTGATGATCGCCGTGCCCTCGCGGTGCCGCAGCTCGCGCAGCACCTCCAGGCCGTCGGCGTCGGGCAGCCCGAGGTCGAGCAGCACCACGTCGGCGGCCGGCGCGCTCAACGCCGCCGCGGCCGTACCGACCCGGTGCACCTCGTAGCCCGCGTGCTTGAGGGCCGTCAGCAGGCCGCGCGCCACCCGGTCGTCGTCCTCGACGACGAGGATGCGCATGGCCCGCGCCTACTCGTCCTTGCCCTCGCCCGGCTTGCCGTCCGGCGCGCCGGCCGTGGCCTCGGCCTTGACCCCGTCGCCGCCCGGCTCCGGGTGGTCGGACCCACCCCCGTCGGCCGCGACGTCGGCCTTGGTCGGCGCGTCGTCCGGATCCGCGGCCGAGCCGCCGTCGTCCGGCCCGGGCTCACCCCGGACGATGACCTCGCGCCCGCCCTTGCGGCCGGCGAGCAGGAACCCGATCACCGCGCCGAGGAACACCACGATCGAGGTGATCACGTTGATCCGCAGCCCGAACACCTGGGTCGCCGGGTCGGTCCGCATCAGCTCGATCCAGAACCGGCCGGCCGTGTAGCCCGCCACGTACAGCGCGAACACCCGGCCGTGACCGAGCCGGAACCGGCGGTCCGCCAGCACGATCAGCAGCGCGACGCCCAGGTTCCACAGCAGTTCGTAGAGGAACGTCGGGTGCACGATCTCGATCGGCGTGTGGTCGAGCGCCACGCCGTTCAGGTCGTCCTTGAACCCGGTCTCCGGGACGACCCGCTCGTAGATCTCCAGACCCCACGGCAGCGTGGTGGGACCGCCGTACAGCTCCTGGTTGAAGTAGTTGCCGAGCCGGCCGATCGCCTGCGCGGTGACGATGCCGGGCGCGAGCGCGTCCGCCATCGCGGGCAGCGGGATCCCCCGCCGCCGGCACGCGATCCACGCCCCGAGCCCACCGAGCGCGATGGCACCCCAGATCCCGAGCCCGCCGTTCCAGATCGCGAACGCGGCCCACGGGTTCTTGCCCTCGCCGAAGTACTTCTGGTAGTCGGTCGCGACGTGGTAGAGCCGCCCGCCGACCAGCCCGAACGGCACGGCGAACACGGCGATGTCGGTGACCTCGCCCTTCACCCCGCCGCGAGCCACCCACCGGCGCTCACCCCAGTAGATGGCCACGATGATGCCGACGATGATGAACAGCGCGTAGGCCCTGATGGGGATGGGTCCGAGCTGCCACACACCCTGGCTGGGGCTGGGAATCGTCGCGAGGTAAGTCGTCACCACGGCCACCACCGTAGTGGGTGCCCGCAACACCCCTATGGCGGTAGGTCGATTGTTACCGGGAACCACGAGTCGCCGCCGGGCGGACCGCGCCCGCCGACCGCCCTCCGGACCTGGCCCTTCGGGGCGAGGGTGGAGAGCGCCGTGACCACCGCGAAGATCGCCGGCGCGGGCAGGGCGGAACGCGGCCAGGGCGAAGCCGCATTCGTCGACCTGACTTCTCGCTGGGCCGAGCGGAACGCGGGCCGAGCGGAACGCGGCAGGGCGAAACACGGGCGGGGGGGATGTGCGGGTAGGTCTGTGCGGCGGGCAGGGCGAGCGCGGGCGGCTTGATGCGCACCGGGTCTGTGCGGCGGAAGGGATGGCTGGCGGAGAGGGACGGGCGGCGGCGGAATTGGGCTCGGCTGGGCGCGGCGCGGAAGGGCCGGGTGCCGAGGGACCGGTCACCGGACGGGCGTGCCAGCCGGAAGGGCCAGCCGCCCACGGCGGCCGGCGGCGGCCCGGGGTGCCGCCGCCGGCGAGGACCCAGCGGTGCAGGACCCAGCGGTGCGGGGCTCGGCTGTGCGGGGCTCGGCTGTGCGGGCTCGGCGGTGCGGGCGAGGGTGGCGGCCCAGGCCGTACGGATGAGGGCGGCGGCGCAAGCGGTGGCGAGGCTGCGCTCCGCCACCTCGGACGATCACCGAGAGAACACGCCTGTTCCGCCCACGGCGGCCCGGCAGCGGACTCGGCGTGCCGATGGCCGCGAGAACACGGCGGCGCGGACCAGGGCGGCGGCCCAGGCGGTGGCGAGGTCGCGCTCCGCCACCTCGGACGATCACCCGCAGGACGTGGATGTTCCCCCTGCGGCGGCCCGACAGCGGACTTGGCGTGCCGATCGCCGCGAGAACACGGCGGCGCGGACGAGGGCGGCGGCCCAGGCGGGAGCGAGGCTGCGCTCCGCCACCTCGGGCGATCACCGAGAGAACACGCCTGTTCCGCCCACGGCGGCCCGGCAGCGGACTCGGGGTGCCGATGGCCGCGAGAACGGCCCGGGTCGGTCGGCGGTAGGCCGCCCAACAGCGCGGGGCGGTGGTCGGAGGACGGGGCGTGGGGTGCGGTGTTCGTCATGCGGCAAGTGTCCCGACCACCACCGACAAAACCGGGGGCCTCGGAAGGCCCCCGGTTTGTCGTTCACTCCAAAGTGCGGCTATTCCGCAGTTACGCCCGCGACGGCACGCGGCGGACGCCTTCGGCCAGGTCGCGGGTCAGGTCGGCGACCGTGCCCGTCTCCACCGCCGACACGAACGCCGAGCCCACGATGACGCCGTCCGCGAAGGCCGCCAGTTCGGCCGCCTGGTCGCCGTTGCGCACTCCCAGCCCCACCCCGATCGGCAGGGTGGCGTGCTCGCGCACCCGCGCCACCAACTCCGGCGCGGCCGACGAGACCGCGTCGCGGGCGCCCGTCACGCCCATCACCGACGTCGCGTACAGGAAGCCCCGGGACGACGACGCGGTCAGCGCGATGCGCTCCTCGGTGGACGACGGCGCCACCAGGAAGATCCGGTCCAGGTCGTGCTCCTCGGACGCCGCGATCCACTCGGTCGCCTCGTCGGGCACCAGGTCCGGCGTGATCAGCCCCAGGCCGCCGGCCGCCGCCAGGTCGCGCGCGAACCGGTCCACCCCGTACGCCAGCACGGGGTTCCAGTACGTCATGACCACGGCCCGCCCACCGGCCGCCGACACCTGCTCCACCACGCCGAACAGGTCGCGCACCCGGAAACCGCCGCCCAACGCCTGCTCGGCGGCGCGCTGGATGGTCGGCCCGTCCATGACGGGGTCGGAGAACGGCAGGCCGACCTCGACCACGTCGCACCCGGACTCGACCATCGCGCGCAGCACGTCCACCGAACCGGACACGGTGGGGTAGCCCGCGGGCAGGTAGCCGATCAACGCCGCCCGCGACTCCGCGCGGCACGCCGAGAACACCGCTTCCAGCCTGCTCATGACGACTCCTCCACGCCCAGCCCGAACCACTTGATCGCGGTGTCCATGTCCTTGTCGCCGCGACCGGACAGGTTCACCACGATCAACCCCTCCGGGCCGAGCTCCCGACCGAGCACCAGCGCGCCGGCCAGCGCGTGCGCCGACTCGACCGCCGGGATGATGCCCTCGGACCG
Organism: Actinosynnema sp. NPDC020468; assembly: GCF_040642015.1. Classification (NCBI taxonomy): domain Bacteria; kingdom Bacillati; phylum Actinomycetota; class Actinomycetes; order Pseudonocardiales; family Pseudonocardiaceae; genus Actinosynnema; species Actinosynnema sp. NPDC020468. The sequence continues at coordinate 119,678 of NZ_JBFAEO010000013.1, read as the reverse complement.
GGACAGCAGCGCGAACGCGTCCATCGCCTCGGCGTCGGTCACCGGCCGGTACTCGGCCCGCCCGATGTCCTTGAGGTGCGAGTGCTCCGGACCGACGCCCGGGTAGTCCAGACCGGCCGAGATCGAGTGCGCCTCGGCGATCTGCCCGTCCTCGTCCTGGAGCACGTACGACATCGCGCCGTGCAGCGACCCGGGCGTGCCGGCGGTCAACGTCGCGCCGTGCCGACCGGTGTCCACGCCGTCGCCGCCGGGTTCCAACCCGACCAGCCGCACCGACGGGTCGTCGATGAACCCGTGGAAGATGCCGATCGCGTTCGACCCGCCGCCGACGCACGCCGCCACCACGTCCGGCAGCCGCCCGGCCTGGTCGAGGATCTGCGCCCGGGCCTCGATGCCGATCACCCGGTGGAAGTCCCGGACCAGCATCGGGAACGGGTGCGGCCCGGCGGCCGTGCCCAGCAGGTAGTGCGTGTCGTCCACGTTGGCGACCCAGTCGCGCAACGCCTCGTTGATCGCGTCCTTCAACGTCCGCGACCCGGTCTTGACCGGGATGACCTGCGCGCCGAGCAGCTTCATCCGCGCCACGTTCAGCGCCTGCCGCTCGGTGTCCACCTCGCCCATGTAGACGACGCAGTCCAGGCCCATCAGCGCGCACGCGGTCGCGGTGGCGACGCCGTGCTGCCCGGCGCCGGTTTCCGCGATGACCCGCTTCTTGCCCATCCGCTTGGTCAGCAACGCCTGCCCGAGCACGTTGTTGATCTTGTGCGACCCGGTGTGGTTGAGGTCCTCGCGCTTGAGGAAGACCCGCGCGCCGGCGTGCTCGGAGAACTTCTTCGCCTCGGTGAGCAGCGAAGGACGTCCGGCGTACTCGCGCAGCAGCCGGAAGAACTCGTCCAGGAACTCCGGGTCGACGCGGGCCTTCTCGTAGAACTCGGCCAATTCGTCCACCGCGGCGATGAGCGCCTCCGGCATGAACCGGCCGCCCCATCGCCCGAAGTGACCGCGTTCGTCCGGGTCGTGGGGCGTCGGGGGCAACTGGCCGCTCGACATGCGCTCTCCTCTACCTGCTCGGCCGGGGACACGCGGGGTGCGACCCCGCCGTCACCAGCTTGTTCACCGCGACCTTGGGGTCGCCGCTCGTCACCAGGCTCTCGCCGACCAGCACCGCGTCGGCACCCGCGCCGGCGTAGGCCATCAGGTCGCCCGGCCCGGACACCCCGGACTCGGCGATCTTGATCGTCTCGAAGGGCAACCCGGGCGCGATCCGCCCGAACACGTCCTTGTCCACCTCGAGCGTGTGCAGGTTGCGCGCGTTCACGCCGATCACCGACGCACCCGCCTCCAACGCCCGGTCGGCCTCCTCGGCCGTGTGCACCTCGACCAGCGCCGTCATGCCCAGCGACTCGACCCGGTCGAGCAGCGACACCAGCGCGTTCTGCTCCAGCGCCGCCACGATCAGCAGCACCAGGTCCGCGCCGTGCAGCCGGGCCTCGTGCACCTGGTACGGGCTGACGATGAAGTCCTTGCGCAGCAACGGGACCCCGACCGCGGCCCGCACCGCGTCGAAGTCCGCCAGCGAGCCGCCGAAGCGCCGCTGCTCGGTCAGCACGCTGATCGCCCGCGCGCCGCCCAACTCGTACTGCGTCGCCAGGTCCGCCGGCTCCGGGATCTCCGCGAGCGCGCCCTTGGACGGGCTGCGCCGCTTCACCTCCGCGATGACACCCACTCCGGGCGACCTCAGGATCGACATCACGTCCTGGGGCGGCGGCACCTTCGCCGCCTGTTCCCGAAGCGCGTCGAAGGGCAACTCCGCCTCGCGCGCGGCGAGGTCCTCCCGAACACCTTCGATGATCGATTCGAGAACGGTCATCCGAGCACCTCGCTCGTGTCCGTCAACAGTTCGGTCGCAAGCTCCCGCACGTCATGCTCCCCTTCCCGCCACAAGGATGCTAACCCCGTGGTGGACCCGCTCCCGCGACCGGGGTCGCCCTGTTCGCGCAGTTGGTCGGGGTTCTTCGCACTCCACGTGCGCAAACGTGCGCCACCCGGACGCCGAGTCACCCGTCGGCGTGAGGTCGGTCCCGGGCGGTGGGGTCGTCGCCGCGCTCCAGCGCGTTCCACAGCTCGCGCTCGGGGTCCACGACGCGCTTCGCCGCGCCCGGCGTCTGGTAGCCGCCGCCCAGCCTGGGCAGCGCCGACCCCCGGACCACCAGCGCGAGGCCCGCCGCGAGCACCAGCACGCCGCCGAGCCCGCCGACGCCTCGCCCCAGGAGCCCGCCCGCGTCCGCGACGGCCAGATACACCGTCGTGCCGCCCGCGAGCGCCACGACGACGCCCAGCACCCGGCGGACCCACCCGCCGAGCGCGACCGTCGCCGCGACGGCCGCCACGGCCAGCCAGGCCACCGGCACCAGGGCCGGCTCGACCGCGCCGCCGCTTCGGTGCGCCGAAGCGTCCCACTCGAGCGCGGCCGACGACCACAGCGCCACCGCGCCGAGCAGCAACAGCAGCACGACGGTCCACAGTGGACGCCGGGACGGGCTAGACACCGGCCGGGTCCACCGCCGCCGCCATCGTCTGGGCGGTGGCGATCGCCGACAGGACCGCGCCGGCCTTGTTCAGCGTCTCGTTGTCCTCGGCGATCGGGTCGGAGTCGGCCACGATGCCGCCGCCCGCCTGCACGTAGGCCACGCCGTCGCGGACCAGGGCGGTCCGGATGGCGATCGCGGTGTCCGCGTCGCCCGCGAAGTCCAGGTAGCCCACGACGCCGCCGTACAGGCCGCGCCGGGTGGGCTCCAGCTCCTCGATGATCTCCATCGCGCGCGGCTTGGGCGCGCCGGACAGGGTGCCCGCCGGGAAGCACGCGGCCACCGCGTCGAACGCCGTGCGCCCCTCGGCCAGCTCCCCGGTGACCGTGGACACGATGTGCATCACGTGGCTGTACCGCTCGACCTTGAAGAAGTCGACCACGGTCACCGAGCCCGGCTTGCACACCCGGCCCAGGTCGTTGCGGCCCAGGTCGACGAGCATCAGGTGCTCGGCGCGCTCCTTCTCGTCGTGCAGGAGGTCCTTCTCGAGCAGCGAGTCCTCCTCGGCGTCCACGCCGCGCCACCGGGTGCCCGCGATGGGGTGCGTGGTCGCCTTGCCGTCGCGGACGGTGACCAGGGACTCGGGGCTGCACCCGACGATGTCGAACCCCTCGAGCCGCAGCAGGTACATGTACGGGCTGGGGTTGGACGTGCGCAGCACCCGGTAGATGTCCAGCGGGTCGGCGTCGGTGCGCATCTCGAACCGCTGCGACAGCACGACCTGGAACGCCTCGCCGGCCCGGATCGCGGCCTTGGCCTTCTCCACCGCCGCGCAGTGCTCCTCGCGGGTCCGCCGCCGGGTGAACTCCGGCTTGGGCCGGGAGAACACGGCGGCCGTGGCGGGCGCGGGGTGCTGGAGGTCGGCGGTCATCCGGTCCAGCCGCGCGACCGCGTCGTCGTACGCGGCGTCCACGCGCTGCGCCGAGTCGTCCCAGTTGATCGCGTTGGCGATCAGCGTGACGGTGCCCTCGTGGTGGTCCAGCGCGGCCAGGTCGGTGGCCAGCAGCATGACCAGCTCGGGCACCCCGAGGTCGTCCTCGGCCAGCTCGGGCAGCCGCTCGAGCCGCCGCACGGCGTCGTAGCCGATGTAGCCGACCATGCCTCCGGTCAGCGGTGGCAGGCCGGGCAGCGGGTCGGTGCGCAGCACCTCGATGGTCTCGCGCAGCGCCACGAGCGGGTCGCCGCCCTCGGGGAGACCGACCGGGTGCGTGCCCCGCCAGTGCGCCTCGCCCCCGGTCGCGGTCAGCCAGCCGGCGCTGCGCGCGCCGACGAACGACCAGCGCGACCAGGAGCGGCCGTTCTCGGCGGACTCGAACAGGAACGTGCCCGGGCGGTCCGCGGCCAGCTTGCGGTAGAGGCCGACAGGGGTCTCCGCGTCCGCGAGCAGCCTGCGCACCACCGGGATCACCCGGCGGTGTGCGGCGAGTTCGCGGAACTCCTCGCGGGTCGGGCTGATCTCGCCCAGACCGGTGCCTGCACCGATGACGCTCACCATGACGGCCATTCTGCCGTGCGCCGCCCAACGGGTTTCGCCGCGGGCTATTTCACCTCGTGTTGAAATACTGGCCCGGTGCGGTGAAGATGGTGCGGTGACCGGGGAACAGGCGACGCCGAGGCGGCGCGGACGACGGGCGGGCGGCGAGGACACCAAGGCCGCCCTGCTCGCCGCGGCGCGCGAGGTGTTCGTGGAACGAGGGTACGAGGGCGCCACCGTCCGGGCGATCGCGGCCAGGGCCGGGGTGGACGCGGCGATGGTGAACCACTGGTTCGGCGGCAAGGAGAACCTGTTCGCCAAGGCCGTGCTGCAACTGCCGGTCGACCCGAACGTGCTGGTGGAACGCCTGCTCGACGGGCCGGTCGAGGAGGTCGGCGAACGGATCGTGCGCAACTTCGTCGCCGTGTGGGACGCGACCGGCGGCGGTCAGTTCACCGCGCTGGTGCGCAGCGTGACGGCACACGACCAGGTGGCCGAGGTGCTGAAGGAGTTCTTCGTCAAGCAACTGCTCCGGCGGGTGCTGGTGGAGCTGGCGGTGGACCGGGGCGAGCTGCGGGCCACGTTGTGCGCCACGCAGATCTTCGGCATGGGCATCGTGCGCTACATGGTGCGGTTCGAGCCGATCGCCTCGGCCGACGTGGAGGTGCTGGTCAAGGCGATCGCGCCGAACCTCCAGCGCTACCTGACCGGCGACATCGGCTGACCGCCGGCGTGGTCCTGGGCGGCCAGCAGCGTGGTCGCGTCGAAGCACGTCTCGTCGCCGGTGTGGCACGCGCCGCCCACCTGGTCGACCCGGAGCAGCAGCGCGTCGCCGTCGCAGTCCAGCCGGACCTCGTGCACGTACTGGGTGTGGCCGCTGGTTTCGCCCTTGACCCACAGCTGCTGCCGGCTGCGCGAGTAGTACGTGGCGCGCCGGGTGGTCAGCGTGCGGTGCAGGGCCTCGTCGTCCATCCACGCGACCATCAGCACCTTGCCGCTGGTCCGGTCCTGCACGACGGCGCACACCAGCCCGTCGGCGGTGCGCTTGAGCCGGTCGGCGACGGACGGGTCGAGACTCACCGGGATCCTCCGAAGTGCTCCAGCGACGGTCGGGTGTTGAGCAGCACGAGCCCGAAGACGTGCGCCGCGGACAGCACGCCGGACAGCACCCGCACCCACACGGGGCCGTCGTTCAGCGTGGCGAGCAGGTGGATCAGGCCGACGAGCACGAACACGACCGTGGCGCCCAGTCGCGCGGCCCGGGCCCGGGTCAGCAGCGCGGCGACGGCGAGCAGCTCGAGCACCGCGACGATCACCGGGAACCTGATCCACCCCGGGTCGCCGTCGGCCTGCCAGCGGACGAGTCCTTCGAGGACGAACGCGAGCGCGCTCGCCGCGCCCACGACGATCGCCGCGAACACCTCGACCGGGACGTTGCGGGGGTGGAACATCAGCGGACCTCCACGCCGGAGCGCCGCAGCTCGTCCTTGACCTCGCCGATGCGCAGCGCGCCGAAGTGGAAGACGCTCGCCGCGAGCACCGCGTTCGCGCCCGCCTCGACCGCCGGCGGGAAGTCCGCGGTCGTGCCCGCGCCGCCGCTGGCGATCAGCGGCACGTCGACCACCTTGCGCACCAACCTGATCAGCTCCAGGTCGAACCCGCTCTTGGTGCCGTCGGCGTCCATCGAGTTGAGCAGGATCTCGCCGACGCCCAACTCCTGGCCGCGCGCCGCCCACTCGACGGCGTCGATGCCGGTGCCCTTGCGGCCGCCGTGCGTGGTGACCTCGAACCCGGACGGGGTGGGCTTCCCGCCCTCGGGCACCCGGCGCGCGTCGACCGACAGCACGATGCACTGGGCGCCGAACCGGCGGGACAGCTCGCCGAGCAGCTCGGGCCGGGTGATGGCGGCGGTGTTCACGCCGACCTTGTCCGCGCCGGCGCGCAGCAACGTGTCCACGTCGGACGGTGCGCGCACGCCGCCGCCGACGGTGAGCGGGATGAACACCTGCTCGGCCGTGCGCCGCACGACGTCGAACGTGGTCTCGCGGTTGCCCGACGACGCGGTCACGTCCAGGAAGGTCAGCTCGTCCGCGCCCTCGGCGTCGTAGGCCCTGGCCAGTTCGACGGGGTCGCCCGCGTCCACCAGGTTGGTGAAGTTGACCCCTTTGACCACCCGTCCCTGGTCCACGTCCAGACAGGGGATGACCCGCACCGCGACCGACATGGCGTCCAGCCTACGTGGCGCGGTGCGAGGGCCTACGGTGCGGGGATGACGTTGGGGCAGGAGAAGTACGTGGTGCTGACGACCTTCCGGCGCAGCGGTCAGGGGGTGCCGACGCCGGTGTGGGCGGCCGAGGAGGGCGGCGCGCTGTACGTGTGGTCGGCGCGCGACGCGGGCAAGGTGAAGCGGATCCGCAACGGCGGCGCGGTCACCGTCGGTCCGTGCGACTTCCGCGGCAACCCGACGGGGCCCGCGGTCGACGCCACGGCCGAGGTGCTGGGCGCCGAGGAGAGCGCGCACGCCAAGAGGTTGATCGCCCGCAAGTACGGCCTGGTCGGCCGGCTGACCCTGTTCGGCAGCCGGATCCGGCGGGGCGAGCAGGGCACTGTGGGCATCCGGGTGGTGCCGACGACCTCGGCTTGACGCTGCCCGGCCATCGCTCGGACACGCCGCCGCCGGTGGGGTCGGGCGGGCGACAGCGGCTCGGCGTCCCCTGGCGGCCGCGAGACACCGGCGATCGAGTCGGCGACAGCGGCTCGGCGTCCTCCGACCCGACCACGCGGGCCGGCGGTCGGGTCAGCGACTACGGCCCGGCGTCCTCCAGCGACCACGCGGTGCCGGCGATCGCGTCGACAACGGCTCGGCGTCGTCCGGCGGACGTGGGCGCCGCAGGGCGATCGGGCCGAGGCGAACCATGCGCCGCAGGGCACTCGGTGGTGCCGACAACCCCGGGTTGACGCGGCCGGCCGTCGCTTTCAGCCCAGGCACGCGCGGTGCCGAAGCTGCCCCGAGATGCCGTCAACCGCGAGTTGACGCTCTACTCTGCGTCAACCTAAAGTTGACGGATGCAGCCGCCGGTCCAGCTGACCGACCTCATCGTCACCGTCGCCCAGGAGGCCCGCGAGCCGTTGACCAGGTTGGCCGCGGCCGTCGAGCTGAGCGCGCGGCTCGGCGAGCTGGGCGACCACCTCATCGGCCACTTCGTGGACGAGGCGCGGCGGTCGGGCGCGAGCTGGACCGACATCGGCGAGAGCATCGGGGTCACCAAGCAGGCCGCGCAGAAGCGGTTCGTGCCCAAGGAGTCGACCAGGCCGGACTTCGGCCGGTACACCGACCGCGCCCGGCGGGTCGTGGTGCTGGCCCGCCACCACGCCCGGTACAGCACGCACGTCGGCACCGGGCACCTGCTGCTCGGTCTGCTGGACGAGTCCGGCGGTCAGGCGGCCAAAACCGTCGCCGCGCTGGAGGCCTCCGAGGGCACGACCAGGCTCGTCCTGCTGCACGAGCTGGCCGGCGCGCCCGAGGAGCGGCCCGACGACCAGCAGTTCACCGCGCACGCCAAGAAGGCCTCGGAACTCGCGGTGCGCGCGTCGCTGCGGCTCGGTCAGCCGTTCGTCGGCACCGAGCACGTGCTGCTGGGGCTGCTCGCGGAGCCCGACTGCACCGCGGCCAGGGCCCTGGCGCAGACGGGCGTCACCGCGCACGCCGCCGAGAAGCACATCCGGGCGGAGTTCGAGCGGGCGATCAGCGACGTACCGCGGCCAAGGCCTCGGGGAGCGTGAACGCGCCCGCGTAGAGCGCCTTGCCGACGATCGAGCCCTCGACCCCGTCGCGCGCCAACGCGGCCAGCGCGACCAGGTCGTCCACACTGGACACCCCGCCGGAGGCGATCACCGGCGCGTCGGTGCGCGCGCACACGTCGCGCAGCAGCTGGATGTTCGGGCCCTGGAGGGTGCCGTCCTTGGACACGTCGGTCACCACGTAGCGGGTGCACCCGTCGCGGTCGAGCCGGTCGAGCACCTCCCACAGGTCGCCGCCGTCCTGGGTCCAGCCGCGCGCGGCCAGCCGGTGGCCCTCGGCGGTGATCCGGACGTCGAGGCCCACGGCGACCTGCTCGCCGTGCTCGGCGACGACCTTCGCGCACCACGCCGGGTCCTCCAGCGCGGCGGTGCCCAGGTTCACCCGGGCGCAGCCGGTGGCGAGCGCGGCGGCCAGCGACTCGTCGTCGCGGATGCCGCCGGACAGCTCGACCTTGACGTCGAGCTCGCCGACGACCCGCGCGAGCAGCTCACGGTTGGAGCCGCGGCCGAACGCGGCGTCGAGGTCGACCAGGTGCACCCACTCCGCGCCGTCGCGCTGCCACTGCAACGCGGCGTCGAGCGGGTCGCCGTAGTCGGTCTCGGAGCCGGCTTCGCCCTGGACGAGGCGGACGGCAACACCGTTGGCCACGTCGACGGCCGGCAGCAGCGTGAAAGTCACGCCGGACAGCCTAGTTCAGGGTGCGGAGCCAGTTCTCCAGCAGGTGCGCGCCCGCGTCGCCGGACTTCTCCGGGTGGAACTGGGTCGCCCACAGTGGACCGTTCTCGACCGCCGCGACGAACTCGTCGCCGCCGTGCTCGGCCCACGCGACGAGCGGCGCGCGCAGGGGGCCGGTGTCGTCCAGCTCCCACTTGCGCACGCCGTAGGAGTGCACGAAGTAGTAGCGGGTGTCGGCGGGCAGGCCCGCGAACAGGGCCGAGCCCTCGGGCGTGCGCACCGTGTTCCAGCCCATGTGCGGCACGATCGGCGCGTCGAGCCGCTCGACGGTGCCCGGCCACTCGCCGCAGCCGTCGGACTCCACGCCGTGCTCGATGCCGCGCTCGAACAGGATCTGCATGCCGACGCAGATGCCGAGCACCGGACGGCCGCCCGCGAGCCGGCGGCCGATGATCACGCCGCCCTTGACCTCGTTCAGCCCGGCCATGCACGCGGCGTAGGCGCCGACGCCGGGCACCACCAGGCCGTCGGCCTCGAGCGCGGCGCGGTGGTCGGAGGTGACCTCGACGTCGGCGCCGACGCGCTGGAGCGCGCGCTCGGCGGAGCGGAGGTTGCCTGATCCGTAGTCCAGTACGACGACTCGTGCCACGCGACCAGGCTAGGCCAACGGCGCGCCGCCCTGCGTCACCGGTACCACCGGCAGCACGGTGTTGATGGGCAGCGCGGCCTGGTCGGGCAGGTTGGTGATCCACGCGTCGGCCCGGCCCTCGTCCACCAGCCCGCGCACCTCGGCGACGTCCTCGGGCAGGTCGAGCACGCCGCGCACCGGCTTGAGCCGCAGCCAGCGCAGGAAGCCGACGAGCCGGCGCGCCGGACCGCGGTAGCCGACCCGGTCGCCGTCGGACCACACCTCGGCCTGGCCGTTCCACCGCACGAACGCCGCCTCGCCGCCCGCGTGCCTGCTCTGCGCCGCGAGTCGTTCGGCGGCCACGTAACCGCTGCCGCGCTTGGGCAGCAGCACGGTCCCGGAGGCGACCGGCACGAGCGCCGCGGGCCCGCCGCCGGCGCGGTGCAGCTCGCGTTGCAGCTCCGCGGTCGGCGCGGGTGTCCAGACGAGGGTTCTCGGCACGCTCACAATCGGGGATCATGCCGCAGGCACCGGGTGGTCGAACATCCGACGCACGGCGGCGGCGATGCCCAGTGCGTCGAGTTCGTGCGCGGAGTCGTGGTCCTCGGGCGTGCCGTAGGCGCGCAGCTCGGCGTCCCGGCGCACGCCGAGCGACCTCAGCCGGTGCGGCGTGTCCGCCAGGGCCTCGCTGACCAGGCGCGCCGACGTGCCCTCCAGGTAGGGCTCGACCAGCAGCACGTCGGGTCGGCTCCGCGCGACGGCGCGGCGCAGGCCGTCGGCGTCGAACGGGCGCACGGTGGTGGCGTAGAGCACGGTCACGTCGGCGCCCGCGGTGGCCTCCAGGACGTTGCGCAGCGCCGGGCCGACCGCGACGACGACGCCCCGCGAGCCCGTGCGCACCTCGGTGAGCCCCTCGATCACCGGGTGCGGCGCGTCGTTCTCGCGAGTGGACAGCCGGATGTAGACGCGGTCGTCGGCGGCCAGCGCGTCGGCCACGACCGGTGCCACCTCGTCGGGGTGGCCGGGCACGACGACGCGCCAGCCGGGCAGGGTGTCGAGCAGCGCGACGTCGCCGGGCGCCTGGTGGGTGCGGCCCCAGGCCGGGTCGTCGTAGGAGGCGCCGATGCTGACCAGCACGCCGCCGAGGTCCTGGTGGCCGAAGTCGAGCTTGATCTGCTCGAACGGGCGTTCCACCAGGAACGGGGCGTAGCTGTGCACGACGGGGCGCAGGCCGGCGAGCGCGAGCCCGGCGCCGACGCCGACCAGGGCCTGCTCGCGGATGCCGACGTTGATCACCCGGTCGGACGGGGTGAACACGTCGCGGGAGATCTCGGCGATGACGACCACGACCCGGGGGTCGGTGGACCGCTCGACCACGTCGACGAACGTCTGGCGCATGGTGCTCATCGGACCCCGATCTCGGCGACGACGACCAGCGGGCGGTCGTGCGGTTGGGTGAACGCGTCGTACAGCGCGTCCTGGTCTCGTCCGTCCACTGTGGACGTCTGCCAGCCCTCGACGGCGAACCGGCTCGCGACGCCGCCGGGCCAGCCGAGCGTGCCGGAGCGGTTGTCGACCACCACGACCACGAGGTTGGCGAGCCCGAACCGGCCGGCGATCGCGATGGCCTCGTGGTTGCTGCCCTCGTCCAGCTCGGCGTCGCCGACCAGGACGTACACGCCCGCCTCGTTCCCTTGCAGGGCAAGGCCTTTCGCCAGACCGACGGCGATGGGCAGCCCGTGCCCGAGCGAGCCGCTGCCGATCTCGGCGCCGTCGACCAGGACCCGGTCGGGGTGCTGCCCGAGCGGCGAGTCGAACGACGTCCAGTCGTCCAGGGTGGACTCCTCGAGGAAGCCCTTCGCCGCGAGCACGGCGTAGTAGGCCATCGGACCGTGCCCCTTGGAGAGCAGGAACCGGTCCCGGTCGGGGTGGTCGGGGTGCCGCGGCGACACGTCGAGGACGCGGTCGTAGAGCACCCACAGGACGTCGAGCGTGGACGCCGCCGCCCACTCGTGCTTCTCGTCGCCGGACATCCGCGCGAACAGCGCCGGGAGGTCGGCGTAGCTCTTGGCTGGCATGCTCCCGAGAAAACAACCTCGACTTAAGTGGAGGTCAAGACGTAGGATGTCCGCCGTGACGAAGCTGCCCGAGATGCTGACCATCGGCCAGGTCGCCGAGCGCAGCGGAGTGCCGCACACGGCGCTGCGCTTCTACGAGGAGCGGGGGCTGATCGCGTCCGAGCGCACGACGGGCAACCAGCGCCGCTACCCGAGGTCGGTGCTGCGCAGGCTCGCGTTCATCCGCACCGCGCAGCGGGTGGGGTTGTCACTGGAGGACGTGCACGCGGCGCTCGCCACGCTGCCGGAGAGCCGGACGCCGACGAAGTCGGACTGGAGCAGGCTGTCGGCGACGTGGCAGGTGGAGCTGGACGCCCGGATCGACGCGCTCAAGCGGCTGCGGGACCGGCTGACCTCGTGCATCGGCTGCGGGTGCCTGTCGCTGCGGTCGTGCTTCCTGCACAACTTCGAGGACTCGCAGGCGGTCGACGGGCCGGGCGCGCCCAAGCTGAAGCCGGCCGTCGAGGGCGGCACCTGAGACGGGCGCCGGGACCACCGCGGCCGAAACCGGTGGCCGTGACGCCCTCCGACGTGCTGCACTTCGGGGCGTGCAAGAGAAAGACATGATCCGCCTCTCGAAGCGGATGTCACGCCACCTGCGCCACGCCCCGGAGGCCGCGGGCCTGGTGCTGGACGACGCGGGCTGGGTCGACCTGGACGTGTTCGCCGCCGCGCTGCGGACGACCCGCGCCCGGGTGCTGGAGGTGGTGGCCCGCAACGACAAGCAGCGCTTCGCCGTCGAGGGCGACCGCATCCGGGCCAACCAGGGCCACAGCGTCGAGGTCAGCCTCGACCTGCCCGACGCGGTGCCGCCGGAGCACCTCTACCACGGCACGGTCGCCCGGTCCCTGCCCGCCATCCTGGCCGAGGGCCTGCGTCCGATGTCCCGGCACGACGTCCACCTCTCCCCCGACACCGCGACCGCCGAGCGCGTCGGCGCCCGTCGGGGCAGGCCGGTGCTGCTCCGGGTCGACGCCGCCGCCCTGCACGCCGCGGGCCACCGCTTCCAGGTGAGCGCCAACGGCGTCTGGTTGACCTCGGCGGTGCCGCCGACCCACCTGACCGTCCTGCCCTGACCCGGCCGGCCCGAACCAACCCCGCGGCATCCCGAATTCCCTCGGACGAGTGAGTATTTGAGACATTCGCCGGAGCATTTCCGGCCATCCTGAAAATAATTCGAGTACGGCCCCGTGCGGTTGTCCGAACGCACCACGTGGCGAACCCGAACGCACCGCGCCGGGCCGGCGAAATACGTCGAAGGCGAACGCCCGTTCGGAACGCCGAACGCGAAGTTCGGGGTGCCGGAGCGAATTCCCCGCGCACGCACCCGCCGCCCCCTCATGAAGCCACCCGTGACCGCATCCGGCCACCGGGCACCCACCCGAAAATGTCGGTGCCGTGTGGGACGATCGAACCGGGGGCCGAAGGCTAGCGCCCCGCCACCAACACCCGCCCGGCCAGGAGCGCCAACGCCTCGGCGATTTGTTCCGGGGTCAGCCCGCGCACCTTGCGCTGGTACTCGTAGACCTCGGGCGCCAGCGGCGCCATCAGCGCGTCGACCAGCGCGGACGGGTGCGGTGGCGGCCCGGACTGGAGCAGCACCTCCACGTGCCGGCGCCAGAAGGAGTAGACGCCGGTGCGGAACCGGGCCCGACCGGTCTCCGCGCCCAGCACCAGGTGGAGGTGGCGTTCGAGCAGCTCGGTCATGGCCCGGTAGAAGGCGGCCAGCCGGTCGGCGGGCGGCGCGCCGGGTCCGAGCGGCGGAGGTCCGGTCATGATCCGGCCCTGCAACTCGGCCTCGTGCGAGTCCAGCAGCGCCTGCGCGATCGACGTCGGGTCCGGGTAGCGGCGGTACAGCGTGGCCCGCCCGACGCCCGCGGCCCGGGCGATGTCCTCCATGGTGACCCCGGCCGCGCCGCCGGCCAGCGCGAACAGCTGTTCGGCCGCCGCGAGCACCCGCGCGCGGTTGCGGGCCGCGTCCGCGCGCTCACGCGGCCGTCCGTTGTTGCCGGAGGACAGGACGACCTCGCTGGACATGGCGACCACCATACGCAATCGGGGAAGTGGACGCCTTGTCCACTTAGTGCTTTCATAGTGCCATGTACCTCGCTCTCCTCGCTTCGGCGCTGCTGGTCGGCACCCTGCTCGCGGTGCAGGCGTCGGTAAACTTGCAGCTCAACCGCGCGGTGGGCACTCCATACGGGGCGTCCACCCTCCAGCTCTCGGTCGCCGCGGGCCTGCTGCTCGTCGCCACGCTCGTGGTGGGCAGCATCGGCGCTCTGGGTGACGTCTCCGACGTGACCTGGTGGCACCTGCTCGGCGGCATCGCCAGTCCGATCTACATCACCAGCGGGATCCTGCTGATCCCCCGACTCGGCGCGGTGACCACGGTCGGCCTGTGGGTCACCGGCCAGATGCTCGCCTCGCTCGTGCTCGACCTCGGCGGCTTCATCGGCGTCAAGCAGGTGCCGATCAACCTGCTGATCGTGCTCGGCGCGGCGGCCGTCGTCGCCGGCATCACGGTCGTGGTGCGCGGTCAGAACGCCGCCATCAAGGCAGGTCCGGGCACCGCCGTCGCCGCCGACGCGCGTCCGACGCTGGGCAGCCAGTCCGGCTGGCTGGTGCTCGGCGTGCTGGCCGGCGGCGTGCTGCCGGTGCAGGGCGCGATCAACGCCAAGCTGCGCGCCGACCTGCACGCGCCCATCGCGGTCGCGCTGATCAGCTTCATCGTCGCCACGCTGTTCATCGCGATCGTCCTGGTCATCCTGCTCGCGGCGAAGAAGACCCCGCAGCCCAAGCTCTCCGGGCTCAAGGGCATGCCGTGGTGGGGCTGGCTCGGCGGCGCGTGCGCGGCGATCTACGTGACGGTGACGTTCCTGCTCATCCCGGAGATCGGCGCGGCGACCACGGTGGCGTTCACCGTGCTCGGCCAGCAGCTGGCCTCCGCGGTGATCGACCAGAACGGGTTCTTCCGGCTGCCCCGCCGCAAGCTCACCGCGCCGCGCCTGATCGGCGTCGGCCTGCTGATCGCGGGCTCGATCCTGGTCCAGCTGGCCAAGTAGGCACCACCCGCCCACCCCGACCCGCGTCCCGGCCCCCACTTCTCCCTCGGGGTCCGGGACGCGCCCACTCCCACCACGGAAAGGCGCAACCGCCGTGCTGACGCCGTACAACGCCGCGCCGGACGTGTTCGTGCTGCCCTCCCAGCTGCCCATCGCGGGCGCCGGGGTGCTGCCCGTGCACGCCTACCTGATCAGGGCGCACGAACCGGTGCTCATCGACACCGGGTTACCCATCGACTCGGGCTCCTTCGACCAGCACCTGTGGAACCTGGTCGACCCCCAGGACCTCAAGTGGATCGTCGTCACGCACGACGACCGCGACCACGTCGGCAGCCTGCGCGAGATCCTCGCCGCGGCGCCGAACGCGAAGCTGATCACCAACCAGCTGTCGGTCGACCGGCTCGCCGAGCAGTGGAACGTCGCCCAGCACCGCGTGATCGCGGTGAACCCGGGCCGCAAGCTGGACCTGGGCGACCGCGAGATCACCGTCCTGCGGCCGCCCGCCTACGACGCGCCGTCCACGATCGCGGTGTACGACCACAAGCTCGACACGCTGTTCAGCGCGGACAGCTTCGGCACCGTGATCCCGCAGTTCGTCGCGGACGCGAGCGACCTGACCGAGCAGGACTACTACGACGGGTTCGCCCTGTTCACCCGGGCCAACGCGCCGTGGACCTCGCTCGTGGACCCGCAGAAGTTCGACAAGGTGATCGACGTCATCAGGGCGTTGAACCCGGCCCGCATCCTCAGCGCGCACGGCCCGGTGGCCAACGGCCTCACCGACCGGCTGCTGGACGAGATGCGCAAGATCCCCTCGATGACCCCGTGGCTGCCGCCCGAGGACGTCGAGGTCGAAGCCGTCCTCGAACGACACGAGGCGGAGTTGGCGAACGTGATCGCACAAGCGGAGGCAAGCGCATGACCACGGACCACGGCTTGACCCCCGAGCAGGGCACCATCGTGGTGTTCTCGGACATCTGGTGCTCGTTCGCGCACGTCACGATCTTCCGGCTGCACGAGGCGCGCAAGCGGCTCGGGCTGGAGGGTCGCGTGCGCTTCGACCACCGGGCGTTCCCCCTGGAGCTGCTGAACAAGGCCCCGTCGCCGCGCACCGGCACGGACAGCGAGGTCGGCCGCACGGCGAGCCTCGAGCCCGCGGCCGGCTGGCAGCTGTGGCAGGACAAGGACTGGCTGTACCCGTCGAGCACGCTGCTCGCGCTGGAGGCGATCCAGGCCGCGAAGGAGCAGTCGCTCGACGCGGCCGACCAGCTCGACCTCGGCCTGCGCAAGGCGTTCTGGGCGGAATCCCGCAGCGTCGCGAACTACCACGTGATCCTGGACGTGGCGGAGAAGACCGGCGTGGTGGACGTACCGGCCCTGGTCGAGGCGCTGCGCGACGGCCGGGCGCGCAAGACCCTGTTCGAGCAGGCCGACATCGCCGCCTCGGACACGGTGAACTGTAGCCCGCACCTCTTCCTGCCCGACGGCACCGACCACGCCAACCCCGGCATCGCGGTCGGCTGGCAGGGCGACTACGGGGTCGGCTGGCCGGTCATCACCGGCGACGAGCCCACCGCCGTCGACGCGCTGCTCAAGGTCTCCGCTCTTTAGTAGTTCAGCCGGTGAATTAGGCCGGCCCGGATACACCTCATTTTTGCTGGTCGAAATCCCGGCCCCGGTGGCCGGGATTTCGCATATCCGAAGCCATAACAGAATCCAATGTCGTCATAAGTCTCATATGTGGGACTTGTGGCGGCATTTTTTGCACCCCCCGGAGTACCGCGAATCGTGATCCGTCCGTTATTGTTACGACGGCGTAACCGTGGTTACCGTGGGACTCGGCACGACAGCGGACAGTGAGAAGCTCCAACTTCCCGAATTGACCGGGGCCGCCCATACGGCCTCTTGTCGACCTGCCCGGAACAATGCCCTGGGGGTATTTCTCGATGAGCACCAGCACCGAAGCGCCGATCACCGACCTCACCGCCGGTGTGGAGGCCAAGCAGAAGGACGTGGACGGCTTCGTCGACCTGACGCAGCACGAGATCCTCGCCCTCAAGACCCGCTTCAACCTGGCGGACGCCCACACGCACCAGCGCCAGTCGGCCAGCCAGGAGCAGATCGTCGCCAGCCTGCCGCAGCGGTGGCACGAGGCCGAAGAGGGCCTCCAGTCGTTCTACGAGAAGCGGTTCATCGAAGCGTTCTTCCGGCTCCACCAGCAGCCCGGCGTCGCCGAGCTGAACAAGACCTTCCTGTCCTACGCGGCCTCGATCTCGACCATGGTCGCCGCGATGTTCCTCAAGCAGCGCAACCTCTCGGTCACGCTGATCGAGCCGTGCTTCGACAACCTGGTCGACCTGCTCAAGAACATGCAGGTCGAGGTCCGCCCGATCGACGAGAGCAACCTGCACGACCCGGTGTCGATCTACGACAACCTGGTCCGCAACGTGCACACCGACGCGCTGTTCCTGGTCGACCCGAACAACCCCACCGGCTTCAGCCTGCTCAAGGACGGCCGCACGGGCTGGGAGGAGGTCATCCGGTACTGCGTCGACCACAACAAGGTCCTGCTGATCGACCACTGCTTCGCCTCGTTCGCGCTGGCCGACGAGAAGGTCGGCCGGATCCCGATCTACGACCTGCTGGAGTCCTCCGGCGTCACCTACTTCGCCATCGAGGACACCGGCAAGACCTGGCCGATCCAGGACGCCAAGTGCGCCCTGATCACGCCGAGCAACGACATCCTGGACGAGGTCTACAACCTCCACACCAGCGTCCTGCTCAACGTCTCGCCGTTCGTGCTCAACTTCGTGGCCGACTACATCGAGGACTCGATCAAGGACGACTTCGCGTCGGTCCGCGACGTGATCACCGAGAACCGGCTGCTGGCCAAGCAGGCGCTCGACGGCGACGTGCTGGAGTACATCGAGCCGGCCGTCAACGTGAGCGTGGCGTGGTTCCGCGTCAAGCCCGAGCACCTGACCGCGTCCGAGCTCCAGAAGCACCTGCTGGAGAACGAGGTCTACGTGCTGCCCGGCACGTACTTCTTCTGGCACGAGCCGATCAAGGGCGAGCGCTACATCCGCCTGGCCCTGGCCCGCGAGCCCGAGGTCTTCGCCGGCGCGATGACCGCCTTCCGCGAGGTGCTGGCCCGCAATGAGTGGTGAGGCCGTCATCGACGCGGCGCTGTTCATGGCGATGAACAGCACGGACGACCGGATCCGCAGGCAGGGCAAGGCGTTCTTCGCCCACCGCCTGACCACCGGCGCCGTCATGCCGCTGGAGCAGGTCGGCCGTTGCGACGACCTGGTCTGGGGCTACCCGCGCGAGGTGCAGGACGCGTACTACCCGTTCATGGACGTGCTCCACACGGACATGAAGGTCGACCGGATCGGCTACACGGAGGACGACCTGCGCGTCGCGCAGACCTCGTCCCTGCTGGCCGGTCTCCCGCTCGGCCGGCGGCTGACGGTGGCCGTGGTGCTCAACCGGGGCGCCACGCTCTACACCACCGACCCGCAGCTGACCGGCCGGACCGACCTGCCGCTGGGTGAGCTGCCCGACGTCGAGTCGGCGTTCCCCGAACCACTCGAAACGCTCTACCAGCAGTCGTTGGCGCTGCTGGTCCACCCGGAAGGGGTGTGACGTCATGGGCTTCCACGGAACGATCGTCCCGCTCGTGACGCCGCTCGACGCGAACGGCGAGGTCTCCGAGTCCGATGTGGACCGTCTCGTCGCGAGTCTCGGCGACCACGTGAACGGCCTGATGCCGGCGCTCAGCACCGGCGAGGGCTGGAAGTTATCCGAGCAGCAGTGGTCGGACGTGGTGTCCTACACGGTGAAGCACTCGCGCGGGCTCCCGGTCCTCGCGGGCATCCAGCTGCCGACCACCGACGAGGTCATCGCCCGCGCCAAGATCGCGGTGGACCTCGGGGTGGACGCGATCGTGGCGACCACGCCGTACGGCAAGGACGTCACGCAGCAGGACATCCTGGACCACTACACGAGGATCCGCGAGGCGGTGGGCGTCGGCATCTTCCTCTACAACGAGGAGGCCGTGTCCGGCAACCGGATCGAGCTCGACACCCTGCTGAAGATCTGCCGGCTGCCCGGCATCGTCGGCATCAAGGAGTCGAGCGGCTCGGCGGACTTCACCCAGGAGATGACCGCCGCCGGCACCGGCATCCCGGTGTTCGAGGGCTGGGAGAACCTGCTGTTCCAGGCGGGCGACGTGAACGGGTTCATCGGCCCGCTGCTCAACCTGGAGCCGGTGCTGGTCAACGACATGCTCGCGGCGCCGAGCCAGGAGTTGCAGGACCGGATCAACGCCACCTGCGAGCAGCACGGCCTGTTCGGCGACGAGTGGTACGTGCCGCTGAAGGAGGAGCTGGTGCGCCGCGGCGTGCTCTCCACGGCGAACGTGGTGCCGGAGAAGGAGGCCGTGGCGTGAGCGACGCGCGCGCGCTCTACCGCCTCAACCGGTCGGTGCCGGACGCGGCCGGTTACGCGCGGATCCTCGAACTGGAGGAGAAGTTCTTCGGCGTGCGCGCGGCAGAGTTCGTCGCGAACGCGCCGGACTTCGCCGAGCGCGGTGAGCTGATCACCGCGCTGGGCGAGCGGCTCGCCGACGAGGAAGCCAACCCCGGCCCGGCCGACCTGTTCATCACCGACGACGCCGACCTCCCGCAGTTCCGGGAGATCGTCTCGCAGTTCGCGGTGGACGGGCTGATCGAGTCGCAGGCGCTGCTCGCGGTGATCCCGCGGCTGCCCTCGCGGTCCCGGATGGCCGTGTTCCGCGTGCTGATCGACGAGTTCGGCTGCGGCAACGACGACCAGGAGCACGCGGGCCTCTACCTGGGCCTGCTGCGCGAGCTGGGGTTGCCGACCGACCTCGACCACCACGTCGAGAACGCCGCCGACGAGGTGCTGGGCTTCGTCAACCTGTTCTACTGGCTGGCGGCCCGCGCTCCCGAGCCGGACTACTTCCTCGGCGCCTACTCCTACTTCGAGTCCAGCGTGCTCTACGCGTTCCGCAGCTTCGCGGGCGCGAGCAAGCGGCTGGGCCTGGAGCAGGACCGGTACTACACCGAGCACCTCTACGTCGACGCCTTCCACAGCAAGCAGATGCAGGCCGCGATCCGCGAGTTGGATCTCGAGCAGGGCGTGGACCTGCGGAAGGTGTGGGCCGGCGTCGAGCTGACCAGCACCGTGGTCGGCGAGGCGATGGACGCCGCGGTCGCCAGGGCCAAGGCCGTCGCGTGACCGCCGTGGAACCCCGGCCGGCTGGGGTACCGGCCGGGGAACCCGCCGGGGAACCCGCGCCGCGCAAGCGGACCGGCGTGGTGATGCGGCAGCTGACCGCGGACCTGGTGCTCGTCGAGGCGGGCGGTCAGCGGTTCCTGACCGAGGCCGAGTGCCCCCACCGCAAGGGGCGCATGCTCTTCGGCATCGTCAACGAGCGCCGGTTGCGGATCACCTGCCCGCTGCACCACTCCACGTTCGACCTCAACACGGGAGAGCAGGTCTCCGGTCCGGAGTGCGGTTCCCTTCGGGTGACCAGGCTCCCGGCCGACGGACCGTACCCGCTCTGACTCGCTCCGGCGAACCCGCCCGGCCCGCGGACCCGACCCGCGGGCCGGGCACCCCCTTGTCCCGATTGGGGAACGCATGTCCGTCGTACTCGAAAGGCCGGACACCGAACTCGCGGTCGAGGCGGAGCGCACGTCGCCCGCCCGCGAGTTCCTGTGGATCTGGCACTCCGCGCAGTTCTCGTTCGGGGTCGTGGTGCTCGGCTCGGTGCCGGTGAGCTTCGGGCTCGGCTGGTGGGGCAGCGTCACGTCGGTGTTGGTGGGGCTGGTGTTCGGCAGCCTCGCGTTCGCACCGCTGGCCAGGTTCGGCATGCGCACCGGCGCCACCGACGCCGTGTCGTCGGCGGCCCACTTCGGCGTCCGCGGCCGGGTGGTGACGAACCTGATCACGCTGTGCGTGGCCATCGGCTTCTTCGCCATCGCGGTGTGGACCGGCGCGACCGCGGTGGTCGCGGCCACCCAGCGGTTGTTCGGCTTCGGCTCGCTGAGCGTGGTGATCATCCCGGTCGCCCTGGCGGTCGTGCTGGTCGCCGTGTTCGGCCACCGGGTCCTGCTGGCCACCTACAAGGCCGTCACGGTCATCGGCGGCCTGGTGCTCGCCGGTCTCGTGCTGGCGCTGCTGCCCGACTTCACCCCCGCCGAGCCGTCCTCCTTGCTGCTGGGCGGTTTCTGGGAGACGTGGCTGCTCGGCGTCACGTTCGGCGTGACCGTGCCGATCACCTACGCGACGTTGCAGGGCGACTACGCCCGGCACGTCCGACCCGGCACGTCCGACCGGGAAGCCGTGTCCTGGAACGGTTTCTCGATGTTCGTCTCCAACGCCATCGCGCTGCTGGTCGGCATCATGGCCACCACCATGATCACCGACTCCTCGGTGCCGTGGGTGATCGGCCTGACCGAGGCCGTGCCGCCGTGGTTCACCCTGTTCGTCATCGTGTTCGGCTTCTTCGGCACGCTGCCGCAGGGCGCGCTGTGCATCTACGCGGCGGGCATCACGGCCAACTCGTTGGCGCGCAAGGCTTCCCGGGTGACGTGCACGGTCGTGATGGCCGTGGTCGGCGTGGCCGTGCTGTACGTGGGCGCGGTGGCGTACAACGCGATCGACTCGATCTCCACGTTCATCCTGCTGCTGCTGGCCCTGATCGCGCCGTGGACCGCGATCATGCTGGTGGGCTTCGCACTGCGGGGCGGCCGGTACGCACCGGACGAGTTGTTGGACCCGCACGGCCGGTACCGCTTCACCGCCGGCGTCAATCTCCGCGCACTGGCCGCGTTCGTGCCGGCGGTCGTGCTCGGCCTGCTGCTGGCCGCGAACCCGATCTACACCGGTCCACTGGCGGGCATCGCGGGCGGCATCGACCTGAGCTGCATCGTGCCGTTCGTGGTCGCGGGCGGCATCTACTGGCTGCTCAACAAGATCAGCCCGGAAACCGAGGCACTGGTCTGACGGAAGGCGGGGCGGCCTACACCGCCCCGCCCCCGTTCAGCGCTTGACGCCCGCCACGAACTGGGCGAACACACCGGCTGCGAACTCCAGCCGTGCACCGTCCGCCTTCGAGTCGCGCACACCGACCCGAGTCGCGTCGTCGGCGAACGCGATCTCGACGCACTGCGTTCCGCCGCCGCCGTTGCTCGTACCGCTCCGGCTGCTCTTCCGCCAAGTCGTGAAGGTGATCATTCGAGCCCCCTCGTGTCGTTGACCGCCTTGTCCAGCAGGGCGATCGTCTCCATGGCGTTGAGGGCGATCCCAAGCAGATGCCCGAAAATGAGCGTACAGCCGCGAACGTCCTGGGCCTCTTCGAGATAGAGACTCCCGCCGAGACCATCCGTGTACGCGATGTCAGGAATGTCGTCCGCGAACTCCATCAGGGTGAACCAGCCTGAGAGTCCCGGGTGAGGTGCCGCGGTGGTCGGGACTACGCGGAGTGTCACGTTCGGCCAGGACGCCATCTTCTTGAGGTGGCGCAACTGCTCGACCCAGGTGTCCGCCGACCCGATCTGCGTACGGACGACGCGCTCGTCCAACAACACCCAAAGGTGTTGCGGGAAGTCGCCGGTCAGAGCGGCTTGGCGGGCGATCCGGGCGTCGACCCAGCGGTCGAGTTCGCCCGTCACCAGGTGGGGATCCATGGCGGACATGACGACTGATGCATAACCAGCGGTCTGGCACAGCGCGGGGATCAGCAGCGGGTCCCAGATGCGCTGGACGACGGCCTGCTCCTCGTAACCGACGAGGTCCATCAGGTTCTCGTGCAGGTTCCGGCGTTTCTGCTCCCAGCGACCCTTGAGCCGGGCGGACTTGGCCCAGGCCTTGAGCTTGGCGATCAGTTCCTGATCGGTGACACCGCAGACCTCCGCGATGTCTTCGACCTCGTCGGGCTGAACGCGCGTCTGGTTGCGCAGGATTCGGCCCATCCGGTGAATATTCCAGCTGTCATCACCGGCGCGTTCGTTCAGCGCGCTCACCAGGTCCTTCTGGAGCCGGTCGCCGACGATCTTCTTCACCTCCGCCGCGAGGTGCTTTCGCACGTTCGGGGGAATCGCGTACCCCACTCCACTCATGGCAGGGGTTCCTCCGTCCAGGTGAACAAATGCAATCTGTGGACAATTCGACTTGCACACGGGGTTGCGAGCACGCCACGATTGTTGCGCACCCCCAACAGCACGCCGAAAGGACCCCCACATGTCGCAGTCGTCCGAATCCCTGGTCCCCGACCTCACCGACCCGGAGGTCTACGAGGCGGCCGTCAGGGAGCTGGTCGCCAGCACCGCCCCGGGCCTGTTCGCCGTGGTGCAGGAACGAGAGGAATCCCCCGATGCCTACGTGGCGGCGTGGGGCGTGGAGTTCGCCGACCGCCGGGTGGCGGCGTTCACGGCGGGCCTGGGCGGCTGGCTGAGCCTCGCCGACACCGACCGCCTGCTGAGCGCGCTCGACGTACCGGGGGTGCGCACGCGCATCGTGCCCGTTGCCTGACGACCTCGCCCACCGGAGGCGGTCAGCGTCGGCCGACCTGCCAGTCGACCCCATCCGGCCGTCCGCCTCCTGTGGCCAGGTACTCGTGCGCGGCCCGACGTGCGTCGGCCAACGAGATCTCCGCGTCCACCGGAAACTCGGTGTCCGAGCCGGTGAAGTAGTAGACGGGCGGTTCGGAGGCGATCTCCGATCCCTTGCTGACGCAGGCATCAGGAGCATCAGGCCCGGAGTAGTACAGAACACCACGTCCTGTGGTGGCGTCCAGTCCGACATCGAGGATCGCGTGGCCGGGGTTGCCGTGGACGAGGAGCTGCACCGTGGTGGGATCGTTCCACCCGACGACGATGTCCAACACAGCGTCCAACTCGGCCGGGGTTCGCACCACCGTAGGCCCTGCCGCTTTCCAGTCGAACCACGCCTCTAGCGCCACCACGGCCGAGCACCTCCTGCGTACCGAAGCAGGATCGGCACGAGGGTGTCGCAACCGAACGGACCGACGCAAGGCAGTGAGTTGATCACTACCGTCGCGTGCCGAATGCCTTCGCCGACCATGCGTGCAGCCAATTTGATCTCCACGTCCGCCGTCTCGGCGGATCGCACCGACATTCCCATCGATCACCAGGCCGAACTCGGCAGGCACCAGTGCCGCATCCGATTCCAGCCGGCTCGCGCCCGCCAACGCCTCCGTCAACAGGTCGCGGGCATCCTCGGCAGCGTCCGCCGCGCGTTCCGACGCGGCAGCACTGGCTTCGGCCGTCTCACGCACACGCCGAACCTGTGCCGCGACCTCTCCCCAAGACGCCACTCAGCCCCCTCGCGCCAAGCTCGGCATGGAGCGAGAGGGCTGGTGGATGACCTGTTCGGGTGGTGGAGGTTCAGCCGACCAGCCAGGCGATCGCGCCGCCCACCGACACCACGACGAGGACGGCCAGGGCGAGGGAGAGCGCCCTGACCGTCTTCCACGTCGCGTACACGCCGCCCGCCAGGAAGCCGGCCAGCGCCAGCAACCCGATGACGACGACTTCCTTCGACATCAGAGGACGCCCTTGGTGGACGGCACGACGCCCGCCACGCGCGCGTCCGGCTCGACCGCCGCGCGCAGGGCACGCGCGATCGCCTTGTACTCCGCCTCGGTGATGTGGTGCGGGTCGCGGCCGTACTCGACGCGGACGTGCAGGGCGATGCCCGCGTGGAAGGCCAGCGAGTCGAACACGTGCCGGTTCAGCACGAACGGGTAGTTGTTGCCGATGGTGAACGTGTTGAACTGCTCCGGCTCGCCGACGTGCACGCAGTACGGCCGGCCCGACACGTCCACCGCGGCGTGCGCCAAGGTCTCGTCCATCGGGATCCAGGCGTCGCCGAACCGGCGGATGCCCTTCTTGTCCCCCAACGCCTCGCGCAGCGCCTGACCCAGCACGATCGCCACGTCCTCGACCGTGTGGTGGGCGTCGATCTCCACGTCACCCGTCGCCCGCACCACCAGGTCGAACGACCCGTGCACGCCCAGCGCGGTGAGCATGTGGTCGTAGAACGGCACACCCGTGTCGATCTCGACCTGGCCCGACCCGTCGAGGTCGATCTCCACGTACACCGAGGATTCCCTCGTGGCGCGCTCCACCTTGCCGACCCGGCTCACCGGCCGACCTCCTTGCTCGCAGTGAGGAACGCGTCGTTCTCCTCCGGGGTGCCCACGGTGACCCGCAGGTGCCCGGGGATGCCCACGTCCCGGATCAGCACACCACGGTCCAAATAGGACCGCCACGTCTCCCGGGCGTCCTCGAACCACCCGAACAGCACGAAGTTCGCGTCGCTGGGAACGACGTCGAAACCCCAGCCCGCCAACGTCTCCACCACGCGGTCGCGCTCGGCGGCCAGCTTCGCCACCGAACCCAGCGTGTCCTCGGCGTGCCGCAACGCCGCCCGTGCGGCGGCCTGCGTCAGCGCGGACAGGTGGTAGGGCAGGCGCACCAGCAACAGCGCGTCGACCACGGCGGGCGCTGCGGCCAGGTAGCCGAGTCGGCCGCCGGCGAACGCGAACGCCTTGCTCATGGTGCGGCTGACGATCAGCTTCTCGGGGTAGTCCGCGAGCAGCGTCACCGCACTGGGCCGCGACGAGAACTCCGCGTACGCCTCGTCGACCACGACCACGCCGGGCGCGGCCTCGATCAAAGCCCGCAACTCCTCGGTCGGCACGCTCTGGCCGGTCGGGTTGTTGGGGCTGGTCACGAACACCACGTCCGGCCGCCGAGCAGCCACGATCCCCGCAGCGGCCTCGGTGTCCAACGAGAAGTCCGACCGGCGCGGCGTCGGCGCCCACTCGGTGCGGGTGCCGGCGGCGATGATCGGGTGCATCGAGTACGACGGCTCGAAGCCCAGCGCGGTGCGGCCCGGGCCGCCGAACGCCTGGAGGATCTGCTGGAGGATCTCGTTGGAACCGTTGGCCGCCCACAGGTTCCGCGACGTCAACGGCACGCCGGTCGCCGACGCCAGGTACGCGGCCAGGTCCTCGCGCAGCGCCACCGCGTCCCGGTCCGGGTACCGGTGCAGCTCGCCCGCGATCTCCGCGACCTCGGCCACCACCTCCGCCACCAGCGCCTCGGACGGCGGGTACGGGTTCTCGTTGGTGTTCAAGCGGACCGGCACGTCCAGCTGCGGCGCGCCGTACGGGGTGCGCCCCCGCAGGTCCTCGCGCAGCGGCAGGTCGGACAGCTCGACCCGGTCCCCGACGGGCCTCACGAGGGGAACCTCGCCGTCACGGCCTCACCGTGCGCCGGCAGGTCTTCCGCGTTGGCCAGCGCGACGACCTTCGAGGCCACCTCGCGCAGCGCGTCCTCGCTGTAGTCGATCACGTGGATGCCGCGCAGGAACGTCTGCACCGACAACCCCGACGAGTGCCGCGCGCAGCCACCGGTCGGCAACACGTGGTTGGAGCCCGCGCAGTAGTCGCCCAGCGACACCGGCGAGTGCGCCCCGACGAACACCGCGCCCGCCGCCCGGACCCGGGCCGCCACGCCGCGCGCGTCGGCCGTCTGGATCTCCAGGTGCTCGGCCGCGTACACGTCGACCACCCGCAGCCCTTCGTCCACAGTGGACACCAATACGGCACCGGACTGCTTGCCGGTCAACGACGTCCGCACCCGCTCGTGGTGCTTGGTCGCGGCGACCCGGCGCGCGAGCTCCGCGTCCACCGCGTCCGCCAACGACTCCGACGTGGTCACCAGCACGCTCGCGGCCAGCGGGTCGTGCTCCGCCTGGGAGATCAGGTCCGCCGCCACGTGCGCGGGGTCGGCCGTCTCGTCGGCCAGGATCGCGATCTCGGTCGGCCCGGCCTCGGAGTCGATCCCGATCAGCCCGCGCAGCAACCGCTTCGCGGCCGTCAGGTACACGTTGCCGGGTCCGGTGACCAGGTCCACCGGCTCCAGCACGCCGCCGTCGGTGTCCACGCCGCCGTACGCGAGCAGCGCCACCGCCTGTGCGCCGCCCACGGCCCACACCTCGGTCACGCCCAGCAGCGCCGCGGCGGCCAGGATCGTCGGGTGCGGCAGACCGCCGAAGTCGGCCTGCGGCGGCGAGCACACCACCAGCGACTCGACGCCGGCGAGCTGCGCCGGCACCACGTTCATCACCACGCTCGACGGGTACACGGCCAGTCCGCCGGGCGCGTAGAGGCCCACCCGGGCCACCGGCACCCAGCGCTCGGTCACCGTGCCGCCGGGCACGACCTGGGTCGTGGTGTCCACCCGCCGCTGGTCGGCGTGCACGCGACGGGCGCGCGCGATCGACTCCTCCAGCGCGGCGCGGACCTCCGGGTCCAGTTCGGCCAGCGCACGGTCGAGTTCGGTCAGCGGGACGCGCACGCTCGCGGGGCGCACCCGGTCGAACTTCTCCGTGTACTCCAGCACCGCGTCGACACCGCGTTCGCGCACCGCCTCGACCACCGGTCGCACCTGATGCAGGACCGCGTCCACGTCCACCTCGGCGCGCGGCAGCGTGGCGCGCAGTGCGGTCGGCGACGGGACACGACCTCGCAGGTCGATGCGGTTGAGCATGTCCACAAGGGTAAGCGGTGCCCTATTCGGTCAACTGTCAGCCCGGGCGGAAGTGGTGAACCCGACAAACGGCGGCTTACCGGTCGGGTGACGACCAGGCCACGCTGCGTGTGCAACTCCGTCGCAAACCCTGCTGATGATGGAGGACCCATGTTCACCAAGCGCCGCGGCCTCGTGGCCGTAGCGATCGGCGCGTGCCTGGCCCTGCTGGCGCCGGCGTACACCGGCGTCGCCGAACCGGCCACCGCCAAGACCGGGCGAACCCTGTTCGAGGTCACCGCGCCCGACTCCGCGGCGCGCACCAAGGTCGCGCGCACCGGCGTCGACGTGCTCGGGCAGAACAAGGACGTGCTGACCGTCGCGGCCGAGCCGTTCCAGCAGTTCGCGCTGCGCGCCACCGGCCTGAAGGTCAAGTCGCTCGGCGACTACGAGGCCCAGCTGGCCGCGCTCGGCAAGTCCGACTTCACCGACCGCGAGGTCGGCGCGCTGGACTTCCCGTCCGGCTACACCGGGTACCACAACTACGCGGAAACCGTCGCGGAGCTGAACCAGACGGTGACCGACCACCCGAACCTGGTGAAGCTCCAGAGCATCGGCAAGTCCTACGAGGGTCGCGACCTCTGGGCGCTGAAGATCAGCAACAGCCCGAACACCGACCAGGCCAAGCCCGAGGTCCTGTTCACCTGCAACCAGCACGCCCGCGAGCACCTGACCGTCGAGATGTGCCTGCGCATCATCAAGCAGTACACCGACGGCTACGCCACCAACGCCTCGATCAAGGCGCTGGTGGACAGCCGGGAGATCTGGGTCGTGCCGAGCGTGAACCCGGACGGCGCCGAGTACGACATCGCGTCCGGCTCGTTCCGGTCGTGGCGCAAGAACCGGCAGCCCAGCGCGACCGACCCGAACCGCAACTGGGGTTACAAGTGGGGCTGCTGCGGCGGTTCCAGCGGCAGCGTGTCCTCCGAGACCTACCGCGGGCCGTCCGCGTTCTCCGCGCCCGAAACCCAGCGCGTGCGCGACTTCGTGAACTCGCGCGTGGTCGGCGGTGTGCAGCAGATCAAGTCGCACATCGACTGGCACACCTACTCGGAGCTGATCCTGTGGCCCTACGGCTACACGACCGCCGACACCGCTCCCGGCCTGGACGCGAACCAGGCCAAGGCGTTCTCCACGCTGGGCAAGCAGATGGCCGCCAAGAACGGCTACACGCCCGAGCAGTCGTCCGACCTGTACATCACCGACGGCTCGGTCAACGACTGGATGTGGTTCCAGCACAAGATCTGGAGCTACACCTTCGAGATGTACCCGACCTCCAGCGGCGCGGGCGGGTTCTACCCGCGCGACACCCAGATCGCGCCGCAGACCAGCCGCAACGACAGCGCGGTCGAGCTGTTCCTCCAGTACTCGGACTGCGTGCCGCGGATCATCGGGCAATCCTGCTGACCCGCTCCACGGCCTGATCCAGCTGCGCGGGCTCGACGAAGTAGTGGGGCGACGCCCTGACCACCGAGTCGAGCCCGCGCCGGGTCATGTCCAGCCGGGTCGACCCGACGTAGCTCACCGTGACGATCACCCCCGCCGCCGCCAGCAGGTCCTTGACCTCCTCGGCGTGCCGGCCCTCGACGGTGAACGTCACCAGCCCGGCGTCGCCGAGGTCGGTCACCCGCACCCCGTCGAGCGCCCGCAACCCCTCGCGCAGGTGCGCGGACCGGGACCGCACCGCGTCCCGGATCGCGGGCAGGCCCAGGTCCAGCGCGTACTCGGCGGCCTTGATCAACCCCAGCCGGTCGGCGACCGAGCACTCCCACAGCTCGAACACCCGGGCGTCCTCGCGCAGCGCGTAGTCGGCCGGACCGGTCCAGTCACCGCTGTGCAGGTCGACCAGCCGGGGCCGCAGCCGGTCCCGCGCCTGCCTCCGGACCACCAGCACGCCGGTGCCGCGCGGACCGCGCAACCACTTGCGGCCGGTGGCCGAGATCAGGTCCACGCCCCGGGCCTCGACGGCGAGGTCCAGCTGACCGGCCGACTGGCACGCGTCCAGCAGCACGAGCGCACCCACCTCGTGCGCCGCCTCGACCACCTCGCGCACCGGGTTCACCAGGCCGCCGTTGGTCGGCACGTGCACCAGGGACACCAGCTTCACCGCGGGCGTCAGCACCGCCTTCAACGCCTCGAGGTCCACCCGCCCGTCGGGCGCGGACGGCACGACGTCCACGGCCACGCCGTCCAGCTTCGCCCGGTGCAGGATCGGCACCGCGTTGCCCGCGTACTCGGCCTCGGTGATCACCACCCGGTCGCCCGGACCGAGCGGCACCGCGTCGAACACCGCGAGCCACGAGCGGGTCGCGCTGTCGGTGAACGCGATCTCGTCCGGTTCGGCGCCGAACAGCCGGGCGAGCACCCGGTAGCCGTCGGCCAGGTCGTCGGCGCGCTCGCGGGCCGCCACGTACCCGCCGACCTCGGCCTCCCGGCGCAGGTGGGACACCACCGCGTCGAGCACCGGCGTTGGCGGCAGCGAGGAGCCCGCCGAGTCCAGGAAGACGCGGTCGAGCGCGCCGGGGGTGTCCGCGCGGGCGCGGGCGAGGTCGATCACTTCGCCGTCCACTTCTCCAGGTTCCACCACGGCCCCCAGGACAGCGGGCCGTGCACGTCCGGGTCCACGACTTCCTGGTACCCGGTCCAGTTGTCCCGCAGCACGTAGGTGTGCTGCACCGCGGCCAGCACCACCATGCCCGGCCCGGTCACCCACGCGCGCTGCAACCGCTTGTACGCCACCGCGCGCTGACCGGGGTCGGTCAGGTCGCGCCCGGCGTCCAGGGCCGCGTCGACCGCCGCGTTCGAGTAGCCGAACGGGTTGCCGGTGTGCAGCGCCGCGTACAGCGACAGGTCCGGGTCGTAGGGGTTGCCGCCGCCGTAGAGCAGCGCGTCCACGCCGAGCCGCGGCGAGATCGCGTCCCAGCCGAGCCCGGCCAACTGCACGTCCACGCCGACCGCCTTCGCGTCGGCCGCGAACGCCGTCGCGAGGTCGGCCCGCACCACGTCGCCGATCGGGTACATCAGGGTGAACCGGGCGACCACGCCGGCCTTGGCGCGCAACCCGTCCGCGCCGCGCGCCCAGCCCGCCTGGTCCAGCAGCACCTCGGCCTGGGACTTGTCGTAGGCGAACACCGCGTCGGTGGCGGTGAACTCGGCGGGCGTCTCCGGCACCGGCGTGCTCAGCGGGGTGCCCTTGCCGCCGAGCAGGCTGTCCACCGCGCCCTTGCGGTTCGCCGCGAGGTTCAGCGCGAGCCGCACCGCCGCGTCACCGGTCACCGGACCGGGCGGCAGCGTCACCGCGCGCACGTCGGACGACCGGTGCGCCACGGACTTGAAGTCGCTGTTCGAGGCGAAGCCCGCGGCCAACCGCGGCGGCAGCTCCGTGCCGTCGAACTCGCCCGCCTGCATGCGCTGCGCGCGGGTGTTGTCGTCCGGCACGAACACCACGGTCACCTTGCGCACCTTGGGCTCGCCGCCGTCGAAGTAGGTCGGGTTCGCCTGGAGGACCAGCCGGTCGCCCTTCTTCCAGTCGGCGACCTTGTACGGCCCGGTGCCGACCGGCTTCACCTCCGCCAGCGGCACGCCGAACGCCTCGCTCGGCAGCACGCCCAGCACCAGCAGGTTCGGGAACGCCGCCCACGGCTTGGCCAGCGCGAACCGGACCGTGTGCGTGTCCAGCTGCTCGACGCCGGTCAGCCGGGCGAACGAGGACCGCTCGGTCGAGCCCGACGCCGGGTCCAGCAGCGCCTTGTAGGTCGCGACCACGTCCTCCGGGCCGAACGTCGTGCCGTCGGTGAACGTCACGCCGTCGCGCAGCTTCACCGTCCAGGACAGGCCGTCGGCACTCGGCGTCGGCGACTCGGCGGCCAGCTTGGGCCGCAGCGAGCCGTCCGCGCGGTGCTCGACCAGACCGTCGTAGATCTTGGCGGCGCCGTGCCTGCCGTACCCGAGCAGCGGGTTCAGCGTGGTCGGCTCGGCGCTGTCCGCGAGCACGATCGTGCTGCCGTCGGCGGTGCCCTCCGCGCCCGGTGTGGCCGTGCCCGTGCAACCCGCCAGAAGGACGAGGGTCAGGACCGCCAGCGGGGGCAACAGGGAGCGCACGAGTGCCGACACTACCTAGAGTGGGGGGCATGCGTGTCGCGCTCTGCCAGATCGCCTCGTCCACCGACCCGGCCGCGAACCTGGACCTGGTCCGGTCGCACGTCGCCTCGGCCGCCGCGCGCGGAGCCCGCGTCGTGGTGTTCCCCGAGGCCACGATGTGCCGGTTCGGCGTGTCGCTCGGTCCGGTCGCGGAGCCGTTGGACGGGCCGTGGGCGACCGCCGTCCGCGCGGTGGCGGTCGAGCACGGCGTGGTCGTCGTCGCCGGCATGTTCACCCCGTCGCCGGACGGCCGGGTGGCGAACACCCTGCTCGCGACCGGCGCGGACCTGCACGTGGGCTACGACAAGATCCACCTGTTCGACGCGTTCGGGTTCACCGAGTCGGACACCGTCGCGCCGGGCGCCAAGCCCGTGGTGATCGAGGTCGACGGGGTCACCCTCGGGCTCGCGACCTGCTACGACGTCCGGTTCCCCGGCCTGTTCCACGCGCTGGCCGACGAGGGCGCGACGGCCGTGGTGCTCGTCGCGTCGTGGGGCGCGGGTCCGGGCAAGGTCGAGCAGTGGGACCTGCTCGTGCGGGCGCGCGCGCTGGACAGCACGACGTGGGTGCTGGCGTGCGGGCAGGCCGACCCCGGCGTGGACCACGGCGGCGCGCCGACGGGCGTCGGGCACAGCGCGGTTGTCGGGCCGCTGGGCGGGGTGGTCGACCGGCTGTCGGGCGAACCCGGCGTGCTGGTGGCGGACGTCGACACGGCGTCGGTCGAGCAGGCCCGGCGCACGCTGCCCGTGCTGGCCAACCGGCGACTGTGACCTCTGCTCCACCCGAGGGGTGGACGCGGCACGTTCGAGTGAAAGCCCGGGCGCACGGGTGTGCCCGGGGTACCCGAGTGGACGCAGGACCGAACAACGGAAGGGAGAAGGCCGTTGATGAACCAGGCCGACTTGAACCGCTTGTACGACTGCGAAGTGATCGACAGGCAGGGAGTGAAGATCGGTTCGCTCAAGCAGGTGTGGCTCGACGACCGGAGCGGCCGGCCGCAGTGGGCCTCGGTGCACACCGGGTTCCTGGGGCTCGGCGAGGCGTTCGTGCCGTTGCGCGGCGCGCGCGTCGGCTCCGGGATGATCACCGTGCCGGTGGCGAAGGAGCAGGTGGCGGACTCGCCGCGGCTCGACGTCTCGGACCGCCACATGTCCGAGGAGCAGCAGGGCCGACTGGCCGCGCACTACGGCGTGCCGGCGTGAGCGCAGGCCCTCCCCCTTCTCCGGGGGGAGGGCCGCTCTCCCGGCTTCAGCGCAGGTCCATCCCCAGGTCGAGCGCCGGCGCGGAGTGCGTCAGGCCGCCGACCGCGAGGTAGTCGACACCGGTTTCGGCGTACGCGCGCGCCACGTCGAGCGTGAGCCCGCCGGAGGCCTCCAGCTTCACGCCCTGGGCCCGCCGCACGGCCTCCGCGCAGTCGGCGACCGTGAAGTTGTCCAGCAGCACCAGTTCCGCGCCCTGCGCGACGGCTTCGTCCAGCTGGGCCAGGGAGTCCACCTCGACCTCGCACGGCAGGTGCGGCGCGTGCGCGCGGACCTGGCGCAGCGCCTCGGTCACCGAGCCGGCCGCCTGCACGTGGTTGTCCTTGATCAGCACCGCGTCGCCCAGGCCCAGCCGGTGGTTGACGCCGCCGCCCGCGCGGACCGCGTACTTCTCCAGCAACCTCAAGCCGGGCAACGTCTTGCGGCTGTCCCGCACCTTGGCGCCGGTGCCCTCCAGGGCCTCGACCCAGGCCGCGGTGAGCGTGGCGATGCCGGACAGGTGGCACACCAGGTTCAGCGCGGTGCGCTCGGCGGTGAGCAGCCCGCGCACCGGTCCGCGCAGCACCAGGGCCGGCTCGCCGGGCACGGCCTTGTCGCCGTCCTCCTTCTGCGCCACCACTTCCACGTCGCCCAGCACGGTGCGGAACACGTGCAGCGCGACCGGGACCCCGGCCAGCACGCCCGCCGCGCGCGGGGTCAACTCGGCCGTGGACACCGCGTCCGCCGGCACGGTCGCCTCGGTCGTCGCGTCGACGCCGTAGCGCAGGTCCTCCTCCAGGGCCGTCGCGACCACCCGCGCGACGTCGTCCCAGTCCAGGCTCATGCCACTCCCCTCGCGACCACGGGGTCGGCCAGCACCGGCTGCCCCGACGGGTTGAGCCGCACGACCTGGCTGCGCGACCAGCCCGCGTCGTCCCGCTCGGTGAAATCGGTCCGCACGTGGCAGCCGCGCGACTCGTGCCGCTGCGCCGCCGCCGCGATCAACGCCCGCGCCGCCAGGGTCAGCGCCGCGTCCTCCACCCGCTGCCGGGTGTCGAGCACCCGGTCCACAGTGGACAGGTCCAGCACCGAGCCGACGACCGCGAGCCCCTCGGCGTCCCGGCCGATCGCCGCGTACCGGCTCATGACGCGCTGCAACGAGTCCCGGTCCGCGACCGGCGCGGTCGGCAGCTCCACGGTGCCGGTCAGCTTCGCCTGCCCGCCGAGCGCGAGGTCGGCCGCCACCGCCTCGGCGGCCCTCGTGCCGACGACCAGGCCCTCCAGCAGGCTGTTGGACGCCAACCGGTTCGCGCCGTGCAACCCGGTCCGCGCCACCTCGCCCGCCGCGTACAGGCCGGGCACGCCGGTGCGTCCGTCCACATCGGACACCACGCCGCCGCAGGCGAAGTGCGCGGCCGGTGCGACCGGGATCGGCTGCGACGACGGGTCCACGCCCGCCGTCACGCACGCCGCGTGCACCGTCGGGAACCGGCGGGCGAAGTCGGAAATGCCCGTCGCGTCGAGGAAGACGTGGTCGTCCACGCCGCCGGGCGCGTTCGCCATGTGCCGGGTGATGGCCGCCGCCACCACGTCGCGCGGCGCCAGGTCCTCCAGCGGGTGCACGCCGCGCATCACGCGCGCGCCGGTCGCGTCGACCAGCACCGCGCCCTCGCCGCGCACCGCCTCGGTGACCAGCGGGCACCGACCGCGCGCGCCCCGGCCCGTGTACAGCACGGTCGGGTGGAACTGCACGAACTCGACGTCCGCCGCCACCGCGCCCGCGCGCATCGCCAGCGCCAGCCCGTCGCCGGTGGCCACCTCGGGGTTCGACGTGGCCTGGTAGAGCTGGCCCAGACCGCCGCTGGCCAGCAGCACGGCGGGCGCGGTCAGCACGCCGGGCACCCCGTTGCCGTCCAGCACCAGCAGGCCGCAGGCCCGACCGAGCGGCGTGCGCACCGCGTCGACCGCGACGTGGTCCTCCAGCACCGGCACCCGACCGTCGGCCGCCGCCGCGAGCAGGGCCCGCTCGACCTCGGCGCCGGTCGCGTCACCGCCCGCGTGCACCACCCGGAACTTGCCGTGCCCGCCCTCGCGGGTGCGGGCGAGCAGCCCGTCCGCGCCGGGGTCGAACACCGCGCCGCGCTCCCGGAGTCGGGCCACCGCCGCCGGTCCGCCCGAGATGATCGCGGTCACCGCGGCCTCGTCGCACAGGCCCGCGCCCGCGACCAGGGTGTCCTGGATATGCGCGTCGACCGAGTCGCCCTCGTCGTGCTGGTCGGGCAGCACGACCGCCACGCCACCCTGCGCCCAGCGGGTGTTGCCGTCGGCCTGACCGGCCTTCGTCACCACCAGCACCCGCAGGCCGAGCTCACGCGCGCGCAGCGCGGCCGTCAGGCCCGCGACACCCGTGCCGACGACGACGAGGTCGGCACGGGCCTCCCACACGGTCATTCCCCGCCGCCGGGCTTGCCGATCTCGATCATGCGCTGCACGGCGCCCTGGGCGCGCTTCGCGGTGTCGAGGTCCACGAACACCTCGTCCTTGCCCTCGCGCAGGCAGCGCAGCAGGGCGGCCGGGGTGATCATCTTCATGTACCGGCACGACGCCCGGTCGTTCACCGCGCGGAAGTCGATCTCCGGCGCGGCCCGGCGCAGCTGGTGCAGCATGCCGATCTCGGTCGCCACCAACACCGTCTTGGCCTTGGTGTCGCGCGCCGCGGTGATCATGTCGCCGGTCGAGAGGATCTTGACCTTCTCCGCCGGCACGGTGCCCTCGCCCGCGAGGTAGAGCGCCGAGGTGGCGCAGCCGCACTCGGGGTGGATGAACAGGTCGGCGTCCGGGTTGGCCGCCGCGCGCTCGGCCAGCTCGGGACCGTTGATGCCGGCGTGCACGTGGCACTCGCCCGCCCAGATGTGCAGGTTCTCCCGGCCGGTCTCGCGCTTCACGTGCGCGCCGAGGAACTGGTCCGGCAGGAACAGCACCTCGCGGTCGGCCGGGATGGACGCCACCACGTCGACCGCGTTCGACGACGTGCAGCAGATGTCCGTCTCCGCCTTCACCTCGGCCGTGGTGTTCACGTAGGACACGACGACGGCGCCCGGGTGCTCGGCCTTCCACTCCCGCAGCTGCGCACCGGTGATCGAGTCGGCGAGGGAGCACCCCGCGCGCTCGTCCGGGATCAGCACGGTCTTGTGCGGCGCCAGGATCTTGGCCGTCTCGGCCATGAAGTGCACGCCGCAGAAGACGATGGTGGACGCGTCGCTCCGGGCCGCGATGCGGCTGAGCGCCAGCGAGTCACCGGTGTGGTGCGCGATGTCCTGGATCTCCGGCAGCTGGTAGTTGTGCGCGAGGATGACCGCGTCCTGCCTGCGCGCCAGCTCGAGCACCTCGTCCCGCCACTCGGCGTCCGGCGCGATGCCGTCGTACGCACCATCGGTGGTCCGCTCCACGTACGCGGTAGCGACCATTTCGGGTCCCTCCTCAGGTTCCGCCGGTTTTCGCCTTTCGGTCGAAAACGTGGCCGATAGTATCAGCCGAATGGGGCTCGCGGGACACGAGGTGCTGGCCGCAGTGCTCCAGGTGAGAGCCGGATCACTCCAGGTCATGCTGTGGGAGCGCGCAAAGGAACCGCACGCTCACCGGTGGTCACTGCCGGGTGGGACGCTCGGCGACCACGAGGACGTCGAGGCGTCGATCCGCCGTCAGCTGGCGGAGAAGGTGGACGTGCGGCAACTGTCGCACGTGGAGCAACTGGCGGTGTTCAGCGCGCCCTCGCGGGTGCCCGGGCTGACCCGCGTGGTGGCGACCGCGTTCCTCGGGCTGGTGCCGTCCTCGCTGGACCCCGTTGTGCCGTCGGACACAGCCTGGTACCCGGTGTCCGCGTTGCCGCCCACGGCGTTCGACCACGAGGCGATCGTGCTGCGGGCGCGGCAGCGGTTGGCGTCGAAGCTGTCGTACACGAACCTGGGTTTCGCGCTCGCGCCGCCGGCGTTCACGATCTCCGCGCTGCGCTCGCTGTACTCGGCGGCGTTGGGGTACAAGGTGTCGGCGACGAACCTCCAGCGCGTGCTGTCCCGGCGCGGGCTGCTGGAGCCGACGGGCGCGACGGCGCCTCCCGGACCGTCCGGCGGGCGACCGGCGGCGCTGTTCCGGTTCGTGTCGCGGGAGATGCGGGTGACCGATCCGTTCGCCGTGCTGCGGCCACCGTCGAGCCGTAGCTTGGGTCCGTGAGACTCCCCCTGTTCCCTCTGGGCACCGTGCTGCTCCCGGGCACTCCCCTGCCGCTGCACGTGTTCGAGCCGAGGTACCGCCAGATGACGGTGGACCTGCTGGCGGGCGACCGCACGTTCGGCGTGATCGCCATCCGCCAGGGCTGGGAGGTGGGCACGGAGAACGTGGCCGCGCTGCACACCGTCGGCTGCACGGCGCTGCTGAAGAAGGCGCAACGCCTCCCCGACGGCCGCTTCGACCTGGAGACGGAGGGAATCCGCCGCTTCCGCCTGCTGTCGGTGGAAACCGACACGGCCCCGTACCTGGTGGGCGAGGTCGAGTGGCTCCCGGACACCCCGCCCCCGCCGGGCGTCGAAGAACTCCTGCCCGCGTTGGCCGAAGGCGCCCGCGCCGCCCACACCCGCTACCGCGAGGTGGCCTGGGAACGCACCCCCCGCACCCCGCCCGCACCCGACACCCCGTACCCGGACCTGGCCTACGCCCTGGCCGCGGACTGCCTGCTGACCCTGGAAGACCGCCAACGCCTCCTGGAAGACCCCTCAGCCGCCCGCCGCCTCCGCCTGATCCGCAAGGTCCTGCACCGCGAAGCGGGCATCCTGAAAGCCCTGCACGCCGTCCCCGCCCCGCTCTCCGAACTGGGCCAATTCCCGCACCGCAACTGAAGGCTCGAACGTCGGCGCTTTCGACGGCGCGGTGATCGACGCGGTGATAGACGCGGTGATCGACGCGGGGCACGCCGGTGGAGGCGCGGCCGGATCCCGGCGATCAACGCAGAGGCCGGCGGTACGGGCGGGCGGTATCGGCGGGCTCGGGGGTGCCGACGCCGGAATGCTCGCGCCAAGACCCGGCACGGCAAGCCCGGCCCGGACGCGCACCAGTCCTGACAGCTCCCGACCGGCACGCGCAAGGTGAAGGCGCAACGCGGCGCGAGGCACCAAGCGAGACCGCTCAGCAGGCGCCCAACGCTCGCGGCCCCATGAACCCACGCCGCCACCAACCCGCCACCCGTCGGCCCCTCCGGCCTCACGCCGACCCGAAGCCCAGGCCTCAGGCCTCAGGCCTCAGGCCTCAGGCCTCAGGCCCACAGTCGCAGCCCCAGCTCCGGCTGTGACTTTGGCTGTGGCCCCGGCTGTGGCGGCTGTGGCTGTGGCGGCTGTGGCGGCAGTCGGCAAGCCGCGCCCGACAACCCCGGCCCGAACACCGCCCGCGCCAACCAAAACGGCGCCGCCGGGCGGCACCCCGCCTGGCGAACGCGGCGGCATTGAAGGATTGTTCTACGTGTCGATTGTTCGCGTGTTGGTTTGCTCTATTGTTCTTGGGTGGGATTGTTCAACAATCCTCTGTTGGGCGTTTCTGATCTCCGGCGCCGTTCGTGGGCGACCTCATCGGCGGCCCGTCCTGCCCGCCGCGCTGATCCCGATCGGCACCCGCATCCCGGCCGGCGCGGACACCGCGGTCCTTGCTCGGCTTCGCGCTCGGGTTCGCGCTGTGCGCGATCCTCGGCGGCTTCGGGGCAGCCGTGGTCGAGCTGAACGGTCAGCCGAGAAATCAGCCCAGCCGACGCCCGAGGTCGTCCATGCCGTTCCACGCGGCCAGGCAGCCGTACGCCAGCGCCGCCGCCAAGGGCCACGCGAGCAGACCCCACCACGTCTCCAGCACGGGCGCCTTCAACAGCACGTCGCCGACCTTGGGCGCGTCCGCCACCGCGTAGTGCCCCGCCGCCGAGCCGACACCGGTCTGCTGGGCCAGGAACGCCGCCGCCACCGACCCGAGCACCGCGCCCAGCATCACCACGGGACCGCGCTTCTCGCGCAGCATCCACACACCGATACCGGTCAACAGCCCGGCCGCCAACCCCAGCAGCACGAACACCATCAACCCGTCGAGCCGGTGGTAGCTCTCCCCGGTCACCGGCACGAGGGTGCCGTCAGCCGCCACGACCACGTTCTGCGCCGGCGCGAGCCACCCCCACACCCACCCCACCGGCAACCCGAGCAGGGCCACCGTGGACAACACGGAGAACGCGGGCAGCAGGTCGCGCTTCACCACCACCCGCGGCCGCGGCGGGTAGTAGTGGTAGACGAATTCGACGCGCTCGTCCAACTCCGCCACGCGCGACCTCCCGAGAACCCGATGCCCCGGAAGGCTACCGCGCGGACGCGATCTCGCCGTGTCGGCTGCACCTCGCGGTCCAGCCGGTCGGCGTCACCTGCACCACCATCCGCCGCGCGCACTCGCCGCAGTAGCGCGGCGGGTCGATCACGGCCAGCCGGGAGGCACACGCGGAGTGGTCCTTCCCGGACTCCGCGACACCGCAGTAACCGCAGTAGCTCACAGCGTCTTGCTCAGTTCCTTGATGGGCATGGACAGCTCGCCCAGCATGTCGAGGTCGGCCTGCGCGGGACGGCCGAGGTTGGTCAGGTAGTTGCCGACGATGATCGCGTTGATCCCGCCGAGCATGCCCTGCTTCGCGCCGAGGTCGCCCAACGTCAACTCCCGCCCGCCCGCGAACCGCAGGATCGTGCGCGGCAGCGCCAACCGGAACGCGCCGATCGTGCGCAGCGCCTCGGGACCTTCCACGACGTCGTAGTTCTCGTACGGCGTGCCGGGGTTGGGGATGAGGAAGTTCATCGGCACCTCGTCCGGCTCCAACGACGCGAGCTGCACGGCGAACTCGGCGCGCTGCTCCAGCGTCTCGCCCATGCCGATGATCCCGCCGCAGCACACCTCCATGCCCGCGTCGCGCACCATCGTCAACGTCTCCCAGCGCTCCTCCCAGGAGTGCGTGGTGACGACGTTCGGGAAGTGCGAGCGCGCGGTCTCCAGGTTGTGGTTGTAGCGGTGGCAGCCCATCTCCACCAGCTCGTCCACCTGCTCCTGGGTCAGCATCCCGAGCGAGCACGCGATCTGGATGTCGTTGCCGTCCGCGCGGATCGCCTTGATGCCGTCGCGCACCTGCGAGAGCAGCCGCTTGTCCGGACCGCGCACCGCGGCCACGATGCAGAACTCGGTCGCGCCGGTCTC
Source organism: Actinosynnema sp. NPDC020468 (assembly GCF_040642015.1). NCBI lineage: Bacteria > Bacillati > Actinomycetota > Actinomycetes > Pseudonocardiales > Pseudonocardiaceae > Actinosynnema > Actinosynnema sp. NPDC020468. Next base: position 80,050 of record NZ_JBFAEO010000013.1, on the reverse strand, counting down.
GGCGGTCTGCCGGGCCGCGCGCACCAGGCCCGGGATGTCCAGCCACGCCGACCGCACCGGGGAGGGGAACTGGCCGGACTGCGAGCAGAAGTGGCAGTCCTCGGGGCACCCGCCGGTCTTGAGCGACACGATGCCCTCGACCTCGACCTCCGGGCCGCACCAGCGCATCCGCACCTCGTGCGCGAGCGCGAGCAGCTCCGGGATCCGGTCCTCGGGCAGTCGGAGGACCTCGAGCACCTGCTCCTCGGACAACCCGACGCCCCGCTCCAACACCTGCTCGCGAGCGGTGTGGAGGACATCGACCTGTTCAGGGGCTGCGGTCACGACATCTCCTCTGGCGTCCGGCTGCGGTCGGGGGCAAGTCTGCCGCACCCGACTCTCCGTCACCGAGCGACGTGCGTCACGGTCAGCAGGTGTGCGGCGCGGCGAACTTCTCCGGGTCGAACGTACCGCCGAACCACGGCGACAGGCCCTCCCGCGCCACGTCCTGGAACTCCGCCCGCCCCAGCGCGCCCGCGCCGTCCGGCAGCACGCCCAGCAGCGGCGCGCCGGCCGCCTCGGGCAGGTCGACCAGGTTGCACAGCGCCGCGAGGTCGGGCTCGGCGGGCCACCGGCCCACCACCACGCCCACCGACTCGATTCCCCGGCGCAGCAACGCCTCCGCGGTCAGCGCGGTGGTGTTCAGGGTGCCCAGACCGGCGTGCGCGACGACCAGCACCGGCGCGTTGAGCGCCCACGCGGCGTCCGCGATCGTGGTGCCCTCGTCGTCGAACCGGACCAGCAGCCCGCCCGCGCCCTCGACCAGCACGAGGTCGTGCGCCTCGCCCAGCGCGACGGCGGCCGCCGCCACGTCCGACGGGTGCACGGTCGGCAGCCCGGACCGGCGCGCGGCGGTCGCGGGCGCCAGCGGCTCGGGGTAGCGGCGGAGCTCACGCGTGGTGACCGGACCCGCCAACCGCTCGACCTCCGCGAGGTCACCCGGCTCCCCGGCCGCGATGCCCGTCTGCGCCGGTTTCAGCACCGCGACGCGGCGGCCCTCGGCGACCGCGAGCGCGGCCAGTGCCGCGACGACAACCGTCTTCCCGACCTCTGTGCCGGTGCCCGTGATCACCAGGACGCTCACGGGCACTCACCCTACGACTACACGGAGCGTGGCCGCAGGCGGCGTTCTAGAGTCACCGACATGGGTGAGACCACGGTTTACGGTGCGAACTGGTGCGGCGACTGCCGTCGGGCCAAGGCGTGGCTGCGGGAGAACGAAGTGCCCTTCCTCGACGTGGACGTCGAGCACGACGAGGTCGCGCGGGACCGCGCGGTGGAGATCGCGGGCGGCCGCCGGAACATCCCGGTCGTCGTGCTGCCCAACGGCGACGTGCTGGTGGAGCCGACGAACGCCGAACTCGCCGCCGCGCTGGGGGCGTGAGTGCCGAAGAACACCCGCCGCGGTCGGCAGAAGCGCGCCGACGCGGTGTCGACGCCACCCGAGCCGAAGAACTGGTTCGCCCGCCGCTCGGGCGGTCAGCGGTCGCTGCTGGTCACCGGCGGCGTGCTCGGCGCGCTGCTCGCGCACTACCTGTGGTGGGTCTACGCGGTGCCCGCGGTCGGTGAGGTGGTCGGCTCGGTGCCGGTGGTGTCCACGGTCGTGGGCTGGGCGTACGGCGGCGGCGCGATCATGGCGGTCGGCGTCGCGCTGATCAACCACGAGTCCGCGCGCGCCAAGCCGGTGATGCAGGTCGCGCTGGCGTGGTCGGTGCTCGCGCTGCTCTGCCTGCCCTTCGGGTGGGCCAACGACGTGTCGCTGCCGACCGACTACTGGGCGGGCGTGTTCGCGGGCGCGTGGGGCGTGCTGGCGACACCGCTCGCGGCGGCGGTCGCGGCGCTGCTCTGGTGGCTCGTGACGAAGGTGTTCCTCAAGCGCGAGGTGGAGGCGACCGAGGTCGCCATGGGTTGGCTCGCGGTGGCCTACTCGTTCCTGCTGCTGGTGTGGGGCTCGACGCTGCTCCGGTTCTGACCCCGATTACGCCCTCCCGGCGCCGGCGCTCCGGTCGGCACCGCTGGGATTCTGGATCACGTGCGGGTGCAGCGGACGCGGAGCGGGGTGTGGTGGTGGGCACCGCCGGCGGTGGTCGGCGGGCACTGGCTGATGTGGCACGCCGTGCTGCCGGCCGCGGGCGCGGTGGTCGGGTCGACGCCGTTCGCCACCGCGGCGGGCTGGGCGTTCGCGGGCGGCGGGTTCGTGGTGCTGGGCGTGCTGCTCGCGTCCGGCCGGGCGCGGCGCGGGTCGGCGGTGGCGTGCGCGGTGGTGATGGCGCTGTGCGCGCCCTTCGGCTGGGTGGACGACGTGCCGCTGCCCGCCGACTTCCGGGCCGGCGTGTTCGCGGGCGCGTGGGGCGTGGTGTTCAGCCCGGTGGCGGCGGGCGCGGCGGCCGTGTGGTGGTCGATCGCGGCCGGCGTCCTGCGCCGCGACCCGCGACCGACCCCGTTCGGCGTCGGACTGGCGAGCGCCCTGTACGGCGCGGTCTGGCTGTACGCCGCGCTCGTCCTCTTCTGAGCAGGGCGAACGCACGAGCCCGCCGCAGGCCGCACCCGCCCGCGACCCGGCGGACCCGAGCCCCCTCGGCGCGCCGGCCCACGATCCCGCGGCGGGTCGTCCCTAACCCCGTCGGGCGTGCGAGGCCCGCGCCGCCGCGGCCACGGCCGCCGCGATCGTCGCCACGTCCTCGTCCGTGCTGACGTAGGGCGGCATCGTGTAGACCAGGTCGCGGAACGGGCGCAGCCACACGCCGTGCTCGACCGCGGCGGCCGTGGCGGCGGCCATGTCCACCGAGTGGTCGAGCTGCACCACGCCGATCGCGCCGAGCACCCGCACGTCGCCCGGCGCGTCCGCGAGCCCCGCCTTCAGCCCGGCCTCGATCCGCGCCACGTCGGCCCGCCAATCGCCCGCCAGCAACAGGTTCGTGGACGCCAGCGCGACCGCCGACGCCAGCGGGTTGCCCATGAACGTGGGCCCGTGCGCGAGCACCGGCACGTCGCCGCGGGAGATGCCGTCCGCGACCCGGGGCGTGCACAGCGCCGCCGCCATCGACAGGTAGCCGCCGGTCAACGCCTTGCCCAGGCACAGGATGTCCGGTGTCACGTTCGCGTGGTCGGCGGCGAACAGCTCGCCGGTGCGGCCGAAGCCGGTGGCGATCTCGTCGAAGATCAGCAGCACGTCGTGCGCCAGCGTCAGCTCGCGCAGCACGTGCAGGTAGCGCGGGTCGTGGAAGCGCATGCCGCCCGCGCCCTGCACCACCGGCTCCACGATCACCGCGGCCAACTCGTCCGCGTGCCGCTCGACGAGATCCGCCAGCTCCTGCACGTAGTCGGTGTCCAGGTCGCGCGGCGGCGCGGAGGCGAACACCTGCTCCGGCAGCACACCGCGCCACAGCGCGTGCATGCCGCCCTCCGGGTCGCACACCGACATCGGCTGGAACGTGTCGCCGTGGTACCCGCCGCGCCACGTCAGCAGCCGGCGCTTGGCCGGCCGGTCGTTCGACCGCCAGTACTGCACCGCCATCTTCACCGCGACCTCGACCGACACCGAGCCCGAGTCGCACAGGAACACGTGCTCGAGGCCGGCCGGCGTGATCTCGACCAGCTTCGCGCTCAGCGCCACCGCCGGTTCGTGGGTCAAGCCGCCGAACATCACGTGGCTCATCCGGCCGAGCTGGTCGCGCACCGCCGCGTCGAGCACCGGGTGCCGGTAGCCGTGGATCGCGGCCCACCACGACGACATGCCGTCGACCAGTTCGCGACCGTCGTCCAGCCGCAGCCGGACTCCCTCGGCCGCGCTCACCACGAGCGGGTCGAGGGTGCCCGGCATCGGGCCGTACGGGTGCCAGACGTGCGCCCGGTCCAGCTTCAGCAGCTCATCGTGCTCCACGGGGAACGAGGCTAACCGGCAGCGTGTAGAGCCCTCGCATCAGCGTGCTCTCCCGCCACCGCAACGTCTCCGGCTCGGCGGCCAGCTCGACGTCGAACCGGTCCAGCAGCGCGCCGACGGCGATCTCGCCCTCGATCCGGGCCAGCGGCGCGCCGAGGCAGTAGTGGATGCCGTGCCCGAACGCGAGGTGCCCGCCGGTGGGCCGGGTGATGTCGAACGAGTCCGCGTCCGGGAACCGCGACTCGTCCCGGTTCGCCGACATCAGCGACACCAGTACCAGCTCGCCGGCCGGGATCACCACGTCGCCCGCGCGCACGTCCTCGGTGGTGTAGCGGAACGTGGCCTGGTTGACCGGGCCCTCGTAGCGCAGGAACTCCTCGACCGCGCCGGGCAGCAACGACCGGTCCGCGCGCAACCTCGCCAGCTGCTCGGGGTGCCGCAGCAGGTTGTACACCCCGCTCGCGATCAGGTTGACCGTCGTCTCGTGGCCCGCGACCAGCAGCAGGAACGCCATCGACATCAGCTCGACGTGGTTGAGCGAGTCGCCGCCCTCGCTGGCGTGCACCAGCTCGGAGAAGAAGTCGTCACCCGGGTCGTCCCGCTTGGACTGCACCAGGGCGGACAGGTACTCGGCCATCGCCGTGCCCGCCTCCTGGATCGACATCGGGTCGTTGCCGACGCCGACCAGCACGTTCGACCAGAGCCGGAAGTCGTCGCGCTTGTCGTCCGGCACGCCGAGCATCTCGCAGATCACCGTGATGGGCAGCGGGAACGCGAGCAGGTCGAGCAGGTCCACCTCCGACGGTTCCCGCACCGACGCCAGCAGCTCGTCGGTGATCTGCTGCACGCGCGGCCGAAGCTGCTCGACCCGGCGCGGCGTGAACGCCTTGGTGACGAGCTTGCGCAGCCGGGTGTGGTCGGGCGGGTCGCTGTTGAGCATGTGCTGCACCAGCGACTGGTCGAACACGTCCCGCGCCCGGGTGCCGACGTAGTGCCGGTCGAACAGCGGGGCGAACCCGCCGAACTCCTTGCTGAGCCTGGGGTCCGCCAGCAGTTGCCGCGCCTCGTCGTACCGCGTCACGAGCCACACCTTCACCGAGCGCGGCAGCACGACCTCCGTCGCGGCGGCGTCGGCGCGCAACCGGGCGTGGAAGGTGTGCGGGTCCTCGAAGTACTCCTCGCCGAGCCACTCGTGCTCGGCGACCTTCTCCCCCATGGGAGCCCCTCCTCGTTTGAGTTAACCCTGTTCACTCAAACGACCCGAGGTCCCCTCGAGATCCCGCCACCCCGCCACGTCACTCGATCGGCCTACCCAACGGCACCCGAACCGGTCATCCCAGACAACCCGGGCCCAGCAACGCCTTCAGGTCGCCCATCAACGACGGCGTCGGCTGCACCCGCAGCGCGTCGTCCAGCTTCAGCACCGTGTTGCGCGAGGCGTTGATGATCAGGTTCAGGTGCACCTCGGTGGTGCCGGGGTGCGCGGCCAGCACCTCCTTGAGCGAGGTCACCAGCTTCGGGTCGCACCGCGACGCGTTCACCTTGAGCCGCAACGCCTGCGCGCCCAGCTCGGACAGGTCCGGCACCACCAGGTCGTTGGCGATCAGCGAGATCCGGTCCTCGCGCTTGGCCACCCGCGCCTTCACCAGCACGATCGCGTCCTCGGCCACCGACATCCCGTGCACCATGTAGGACTTGGGGAAGAACAGCACCTCGATGCCACCGGCCAGGTCCTCCAGCTGCGCCGACGCCCACGGCTCGCCGTTCTTGTTGACCCGCCGGGTGACCGAGGCGAGGATGCCGCCCAGCGTCACCTGCGTGCCGTCCGGGACGTCGCCCTCCAGGATCCGCGCGATCGAGGCGTCCGAGTAGGACTCCAGCACCTGCTCGACGCCGTTGAGCGGGTGACCCGACACGTACAGGCCGAGCATCTCCCGCTCCAGCGTCAACTGGTGCTTGGGCTCCCAGTACTCGTCCGGGATCTTCACGTCGAACACGCTGCCCACGCCGTCGTCGCCACCGCCGTCGCCGAACAGGTCGAACTGGCCGCGCGCCTCCTCCTTCTTGGTCAGCATGACCGCGTCCACCGCCTCGACGTGCACCATGTGCAGGCCCTTGCGCGGGTGGCCGAGCGAGTCGAAGGCGCCGGCCTTGATCAGCGATTCCACGACCTTCTTGTTGCACACCGTCGCGTCGACCTTGCGCAGGAAGTCGGAGAAGTCCGCGAACTTCCCCTTCTCCTTGCGCGCCTTGATGATCCCCTCGACCACGTTCGCGCCGACGTTGCGGATCGCGCCCAGGCCGAACCGGATGTCGTCGCCGACCGCGACGAACTCGCGCTCCGACTCGTTGACGTCCGGCGGCAGCACGGTGATGCCCATCCGCCGGCACTCGGCGAGGTAGATCGCCGACTTGTCCTTGTTGTCGGAGTTGGTGGTCAGCAGCGCGGCCATGTACTCGCCGGGGTAGTTCGCCTTGAGGAACGCGGTCCAGTACGCGATCAGGCCGTAGGCGGCGGAGTGCGCCTTGTTGAACGCGTAGTCGGCGAAGGGGACCAGGATGTCCCACAGGGTCTTGATCGCCTCGTCGGTGTAACCCTGGTCGAGCATGCCCTGCCGGAAACCCTCGAACTCCTTGTCCAGGATCTCCTTCTTCTTCTTGCCCATCGCGCGGCGCAGCAGGTCCGCCTGTGCCAGCGAGTAGCCGGCCACCTTCCGCGCGATCGCCATCACCTGCTCCTGGTACACGATCAACCCGTAGGTCGTGTCCAGGATCTCGGCGAGCGACTCCTCGAGCTCCTTGTGGATCGGCACGATCTCCTGCTGCCTGTTCTTGCGCAGCGCGTAGTTCGTGTGCGAGTTCGCGCCCATCGGGCCCGGCCGGTACAGCGCGATGACCGCCGAGACGTCCTCGAAGTTGTCCGGTCGCATCAGCCGCAGCAGGTCGCGCAGCGCGCCGCCGTCGAGCTGGAACACGCCCAGCGTGTCGCCGCGACCCAGCAGGTCGTAGGTCTTCTTGTCCTCCAGCCCGATGTCGTCCAGGTGGAGGTTCCCCTTGCCGTTCAACGCGATGTTCTTGAGCGCGTCGTCGATCGTGGTCAGGTTGGACAACCCGAGGAAGTCCATCTTCAACAGCCCGAGCGTCTCGCACGTCGGGTAGTCGAACTGGGTGATGATCGAGCCGTCCTGCGGCCGCATCCACACCGGGATGTGGTCCATCAGCGGTTCCGCGGACATGATCACCGCGCAGGCGTGCACGCCCGCGTTGCGGATCAGGCCCTCGAGGCCCCGGCCGGTGTCGATGATCTCCTTGACCTGCGGGTCGGTCTCGTACAGCGCCCGCACCTCGGCCGCCTCGGAGTACCGCTTGTGCTGCGGGTCGAACACGCCCGCGAGCGGGATGTCCTTGCCCATCACGGCGGGCGGCATGGCCTTGGAGATGCGGTCCGCGACCGCGTAGCCCGGCTGCCCGTAGAGCACCCGCGCGGAGTCCTTGATCGCCGCCTTCGCCTTGATCGTGCCGAACGTGATGACCTGGGCGACCTTGTCCGCGCCCCACTTCTCGGTCACGTACCGGATCACGTCGCCGCGCCGGCGCTCGTCGAAGTCGATGTCGATGTCGGGCGGGCTGACCCGGTCCGGGTTGAGGAACCGCTCGAAGATCAGGCCGTGCGCCAACGGGTCCAGGTCGGTGATGCCCATCGCGTACGCGATCAGCGCGCCCGCCGCGGAGCCCCGGCCCGGACCGACCCGGATGCCGTTCTCCTTGGCCCAGTTGATGAAGTCGGCCACCACCAGGAAGTAGGACGGGAAGCCCATCTGGAGGATGACGCCGATCTCGAACTCCACCTGCTTCTCGTGGACCTCGTCCACCCCGCCCGGGAACCGGCGGCGCATGCCCGCCCAGACCTCCTCGCGGAAGTACTCGGACTCGGTCGTGCCGTCGGGCACCGGGTAGCGCGGCATCAGGTTCTGGAACGCGAACATGCCGGTGGTGTCGACCTTCTCGGCCACCAGCAGCGTGTTGCGGCAACCCTCCTGCCACGCGTCCGAGGAGTCGATCGCGCGCATCTCGTCGGGCGACTTGAGGTAGTAGCCCGACCCGTCGAACTTGAACCGGCTCGGGTCCTGGAGGGTTTTGCCGGTTTGCACGCACAGCAGCGCGTCGTGCGCGTCGCGGTCCTCGGCGTAGGTGTAGTGGCTGTCGTTGGTCACCACGAACGGGATGGCGAGCTTGCGCGCGATGTCCACCAGGCCGCCGCGCACCCGGCTCTCGATCTCGATGCCGTGGTCCATCAGCTCCACGAAGAAGTTGTCCGCGCCGTAGATGTCGCGCCACTTCGCGGCGGCCTCGAGGGCTTCCTTCTCGTGCCCGAGCCGCAACCGCGTCTGCACCTCGCCGGACGGGCAGCCGGTGGTCGCCATGAGCCCCGACGCGTGCTCCGCGATCAGCTCGGCGTCCATCCGCGCCCACTTGCCGAGCTGGCCCTCGGTCGAGGCCCGGCTGGAGATCTTCATCAGGTTGTGCAGGCCCTCGGCGGTGCGCGCCCAGATCGTCTGGTGGGTGTACGCGCCGGAGGCGGAGACGTCGTCGGACTTCTGGCCGGGGTCGCCCCACAGCACGCGCTTCTTGTTGAACCTCGACTCGGGCGCCAGGTAGGCCTCGATGCCGACCACCGGCTTGATCCCGGCGGCGGTGGCCTGCCGGTAGAAGTCGTACGCGCCGTACATGTTGCCGTGGTCGGTGATCGCGGCGGCGGGCATGCCCAGCCGCTCGCACTCGGCGAACATGTCCTTCAGCTTCGCCGCGCCGTCGAGCATCGAGTACTCGGTGTGCACGTGGAGGTGCACAAACGAGTCGGACACCCTAGCCCCCCGGAGGTTCGCAGTACGCCCGGGTCGCCGCCCACGGGCCAGATCCAGCGAGCCTATAGCGCCCGCGATCGATACCAAACAGGGACTCGCCGACCGTCGGGGTGTCGACACGGCACCCCCTTCCGGCGGGTAGCGTTCAAGACGTGGTCGCGCCGGATCCCGTCGATGCCCGCCTGCTCGCGCTGCTCGCCGAGACGGGTCGCGCCGCCGTGCACGAACTGGCCGCCCGGCTGGGCATGGACCCCCGCGAGGCGGCCACCCGGCTGATCACCCTGTCCGGCAGCGGGCTGCCGCTGCTGGTCGGCGTGGAGTGCGACCCCAACGGCATCCGCAAGGCCCTCGCGAACAGCGTCGCCTGGGGCAACTACGCGGGCCCGACCGGCGGTCCGGGCGCGGGCGTCGGCGGTGGCCTCGGCGGCGGTGTCGCCGGCGTCCGGGGCACCCCCAGCGGCGCCTACCAGCCCGGGCCCGGCACCGTCCGCGGCACGCCCAGCGGCGGCTACCCCGGGTACCCCGGCCCGCCGTCCCAGCCGTTCCCCGCGCAGCAGCCGCACCCGCCGCACCCCTCCGGCCCGGTGCCCGTGCCGCCGGTGCCCGAGCCGATGAGCACCTGGGGTCCCCCGCAGTCCGCCGGCTGGGCGCGCGGCGACGCGCCGTCCGGACCGAGGCCGCGCACCGGCAAGATCGGCAGCACCCTGGAGACCGAGGGCCTGGAGGGCGCCCGGTTCACCATCCAGCTGGTCGAGGTCGTGGACCCGGCCGACTTCCTCTTCACCGCGGCCGGCTACAAACTGGCCGACGGCGAGCGCGCGGTGGTCGTGCACACCGAACTGGCCAACAACGGCGGCGTGACGTTCAACGCGCTGCCCGACATGTACCTGGTGCTGATGACCTCGGCCGGCGAGACGATCGCCAAGGCGCCGGTGTCGCTGTCCTCCCGGCCGCCGCACAAGATCGGCGTGCAGCCGGGCGAGACGGCCGGCGGCCACACGGTGTACGTGCTGCCGGAGAACACCGTCGTCACCTCGGTGCGCTGGAGCGCCCGGCCCGAGACCGACCTGAACACCCTCGTCTGGACCGTGGACGACTGACCGCACCCCCGCACGCGAAGAGGCCCGCCGCGAACGACTCGCGACGGGCCTCTTGCGCTTACCGGGGTACTACGGCAGCTTCACCGCGTTGATCCGCGCGAGCGCGGCGCCACCGTCGTTCGGGCCGAGGCTGCTGAACGCCGTGGCCGGGTTCGAGCGGGTCGTGGTGTTGGACGACACGATCACGTCCTGCTCGCTGCCCCAGCCGGAGCCGATCGTGGTGCCGGCGGTCAGCTTGCTGGTGCTGGTGTTCCACTTGTAGTGCAGCAGCGTGCCGCTCGCGTTCACCACGTAGATCACGTCGCCGCCGGACGAGCTGAAGTTCTTGAAGTTCGTCCAGCCGGTCGACATCGACGTCGTCGGCTTCTGGAACGTCGGCGTGGCCGGCGTCGTCCAGTCGTCGATGTACCAGCGGTGCAGCACGCCGGCGGTGGTGCGCAGGTAGAGCACGCCCCGGCCGGCGCCGATGATCGCGTTGTAGGTCGAACCGAGGCCGGTCGCCAGCGTCGCGCCGAGGATCGTCCAGTTCTTCGCCATCACGTCGAAGTACCACGCCCGCAGCCGGCCGTCGGTCTCCAGCGTGTAGATGACGCCGTCCTCGTCGACGGTGATCTTGTACTTCGTGGTGGCCGCGATGTAGTTCCACCCCTGGCCGATGACCTGGTACACGCCGGACGCGTACGGGTCCCACGACGAGCCGTTGAAGTGCAGCAGCCGCAGCTCACCACCGGTGGTGATGCTGTAGAAGTAGCCGCTGGGCCCGGCGAGCACGCGGCCCTGCCAGCCGTTGCCGATCTGCTTGGACGAGCCCCACGTGAAGCTGCCGCCGGCCGGGTCGTTGTGCTCGTACTGCCACAGCTGACCGTTGGTGTGGACCGGGTACACCGGCGTCACGCCGTACGGCGCCACAAGGTTTCCTGGTGCGGGCATGTTCTCTCCGGTCCCCTCAGGCCTGGTTGATCAGCGCGGCGGCGGCGTCGACGATCGCCTGCTCGGTGCTCGGACCGCCCGGCGTGGTGATGCTGTCGCCGTCGAGCTTCAAGGGCGCGGCCCACGCGTAGAACGTGGTCCAGGTGCCCGCGCCGGAGACGTTCGGGTCGTCGGTCCACCCGCCCTCGTAGCCGAAGTGCTTCGTCTCGCCCGCGCGGATCGTGGTGTCGCCGCCGACGTAGCCGCCGATCTCGTTCGAGTAGCCCATGACCCAGGTCTTGGTGCCGGTCAGCGCCTTGATCCGGGTTTCGTACACGCTCAGCACCTCGTGCGCGAGCGCCACGATGTTGAGCCCGCCGAACTTCCACACCTCGATCGGCATGAAGAAGTACCGCTGCACGCCCGCGCCCGCGATCTGGTCGACCATGACCTTCGCGTGCCGGTAGTCGTAGCTCTCCGGCGGGTTGGCGGCCATCCGCGCGGTGTACTTGTTGCGCAGCTCGATGATCGCGGCCGGGTTGCCCAGGTCGCGGTTGAGCGGCAGCAGCAGGTCGTTGTACCGGGTCGAGATCGGGCCGGTGACCGGGGTGAACGTGCCGTTGTTGACGATGTCCACGACCTTGTTGGCCAACCGCTGGCCCAGCGTGTTCACCTGCGACGCCTGGTGCGGGTCCTCCGGGTCCTGGTCGCCCGCGGCGCCCTGGAAGAAGAACACGTTGGTGCCGATGCCCAGCGCCGACCCGATGGCCTCGGCGGCGAAACCGCAGTAGTCGCTGTCGAACACGTCGTCGTTGCCGCGCGACACGGCGTGGCAGCCGTAGCCGTAGAGCAGCGCGAACAGCGAGTTGTTCGAGGTCCGGCGCGCGGTGAGCACCTGCACCTCGGTCAGCACGGTCGGCAGCTCGGCCCGGTTGTAGCCGATCGTCACCGAGCCGGTGGCGTAGCCGAGGTTCACCGGGGTGGTGGCGTCGGACAGGGTGTTCTGCACCAGCGCGACGAGCTGGTTGATGAACACGGTGGTGGTCTGACCGATCGCGCTGATGTCGGCCGCGTTCAGCGACATCATGACGTACGGGTGCGGCGAGTTCACGCCGATCATCGGCCCCGAGTGGGTGTGGCTGCACGTGATCAGGAAGTTCCCGTTCACGTTGCCGACCAGGGGCAGCACGGCGGCGCGGATCTGCTGGTGGATCTCGCGGGCGATGCTGACGACGTCGATCCGCAGCATGGCCTTCTTGGTGCCGCTGCCGTCGTCGAACACCACGCACGACGCCTTGAGGCGCCGGGCGACCGTGCCGTGGTTGCCGCGCTGCGCGCCGCCGTAGCCGCCCATCCACAAGCTCGGGTAGGTCGGGTAGGTGGGGGTGTAGTCGAGGGTCCTGACCGCCATCGACAAGGGCATTGTGGCGTCCTTCTCTCAGTTCGTTCCGACGAACGCCACGCAGGTGGGCGTGGCGTTCCCGGGGGACGCCAGCTCGCCGGTGGTTGCCGTGGTCTCGGTGTTCACCGCGGTGGTGGTGCCGTCCACGGGGTCGACGGCGACGACCTTGGTGCCGGCGATCGCGAGGTCGCCGTGCGCCTTCTTGTTGCCCTTGGACTGCAACACGCGGCCATTCTGCGTGTTCACCACGGCCAGCGCAGCCGGTGTCGTCGGCCCGGTGTAGAGGCTGACGTACGCGAGCGCGCCCGACGGCGCGACCACGAGGCCACCGGGACGGCCCGCGAGCACGGCGGTCGAGGTGACCTTGCCGGTCGCCACGTCGGCCGTCACGAGCTCCTGCTGACCCGCGATGAAGACCCGCTGACCCTTGGGGTCGGTGGTCACCTTCAGCGCCGGGCGGGTGGTCTTGATGGTGCCGACCACCTGATTGGTCTTGGTGTCGACCACGGTGACGCCCTTGGCCCGCTCGTCGGCGACGAAGAGCTTCGCGCCGTCGGGGGTGATGGCGATGTCCCGGGGCTGGTAGCCCGCCTGGACCCGGGTCTTGACCTGGCCGTCGGCGGTCGACACGACCGCCACGTAGCCGCGCGAGCCGCCGCCCGCGCCGACCGCGACGTACGCGGTGGCGCCGTCGGGGCTCAGGACGACCGAGTTCGCGAATCCCCCCACGGGAATCGTGCCGTCCACCTTCGCGCCACCCACGTTCACCACGGTCAGGCCCGGGTTGAACTGGGTCGCGACGTACGCGACCTTGCCGTCGGCGCTGCCGACGAGGCCGTTGGGCTGACTGCTCAGGGGAACACCCACCGGAGCGGCCAGATCGGCGGTCGTCACCTGGAGGAGGCCGGTGCCACCGTCCACGACGTTGCCGATCAGAAGCCGTTCCCCCCCTGCCTTGCCGGCCGGCTGGGACGGGGTGGTGGTCTGCGCGAACGCGGGCACCCCCGAAATCCCGACGGCCGCCGCTCCACCCAGGGTCGCTGCCAGCAGCGTCCGCCGGGTGATCGGTCGGTGTTCTCTTGCCATGCCGCACTCTCCACGGTCGATGTCCGTGGTTGCTCGATCGGTGCAACCTTCCGGAGTGTTATCACCGTCCGTTATCACCTTGTCGTGTGTAATCAATTCGATACACAACTAGGCCCAGAGTGAACCGACCGTGACGAGTTCAGTGCACAGCTGAACTATTCGGTAGGACATTGTCACCCATCCAAACGACATTTCCGCTGGGACGCCAGTCACACTGAGCTGCGAAAACACCGTCACGACAGATCATTCCCACCCCGCCCGACCGCACAACGTAACCGCGCGCGCCCCACCGCCGGTCCGCAGTTGTAGGGGGTCACTTCCGGGCCGCCCGACACCCCCGCGCCAATGCCCGCACCACCCCGCACCGGCACCGCGCCACTCGACCGGACTACCCCCTCCGCCACACCGCGCAGAGCCGACCGCAGCACGCCCGCTGCGGTATCCGCACCAGGAGCCGTACCGCCACCCTGGTGTCGCGGCATCCGGAAAACGACGGGCGACAACCGGGTAGCCGTGCCCTACCAACGCCACCGCGACATCTCGAACCGGGCCGCGCCCACACCGGGAAGGGCCGAGTCCGGCCACAGACGCGCCGGTCCCGCCGAGCAGGACTCGGCCTGGTCGGGACAGAGTGGGCCGAGCCGTCCCGGACGGCCTGGTCCGGCTCGGAAGTCGGGCCGGTGGGTCAGGGGACCGGGACCTCCTCCGGCTCGTGTGCCGTGATGCCCGCGTCGCCCCGGGTCAGGACGGCGAACGACAGCAGGGCCACCGCCGTCGCGGCCGCCATCACGGCGGTCATCGGGAGCACGCTCGCCGAACCCGCCGCGCCCACCAGTGGCGCCAGCAGACCGCCCGTGACGAACTGGGTCACGCCCAGCACCGACGACGCGCTGCCCGCCGCCTCCGGGTGGCGGGACATGGCCAGGGTCGCCGCGTTCGGCAGCAGCAGGCCCACGCTCGCCGTCACCACGAACAGCGGCGGCAGGAAGTAGGGCAGGCCGCCACCGGCCAGGCCTACCGCCAGCAGACCCAGGCCACCCGCCACGGCCGCCACCAGCCCGATCCGCAGCAGGCCGCGCGGCATGATCCTGCCCGTCAGCCAGGTGTTCACCGCCCCCGACAGGAAGATCGCCGCCGAGTTCGCCCCGAACACCAGGCTGAACTGCTGCGGCGTCAACCCGAACACGCCCTGGAGCACGAACGACGCCCCCGCCACGTACCCGAACAGCGACCCCAGCGCGAACGCCGACGCCAGCGCGTACCCCAGGAACACCCGGTCCGCGAGCAGCCCGCGGAACACCCGCAGCGTCCCCGGCACGTTCGCCGGCCGCCGCCGCTCGGCGGGCAGCGTCTCCGGCAGCCACGCCGCCAGCGCGACCAGCAGCAGCACCCCGAACACCGCCAGCACCACGAACGTGCCCCGCCACGACGCGAACCGCAGCACCTGGCCGCCCAGCACCGGCGCCACGATCGGCCCCATCCCGTTCACCAGCATCAGCAACGACATGAACCGCGCCATCGCCAACCCGGAGAACAGGTCGCGCGCCACCGCCATCGCGATCACGAACCCGGACGCCACGCCCAGGCCCTGCGCCAACCGCAGCCCGGACAGCGCGAGCACCGACGGCGCGAACGCGCACACCAGCGACACCACCACGTAGCCCGCGATGCCGATCAGCAGGGGTTTTCGCCGCCCCCACGAGTCCGACAGCGGACCGACCACCAGCTGCCCGACCGCCATCCCCACGATGAACGTCGTCAGCGACAGCTGCACCTCCGACTCCCCCGCGCCGAACTCGGCCGCGATGGCCGGGAACGCGGGCAGGTAGGCGTCGACGGACAGCGGCCCCAGGCAGCACAGCACGCCCAGGAGCCCGATCAGACCGGCACGGCTCCGCACTTCATCCCCCGATGACCCTCCGCCGGCCGCCGGACTGGCGAACCGGGCGTGAGCCGGGGCGGTCGGCGCGGTCGTCGGGACCGGGACACGCGAGGTCGGCTCACGTGGATCACGGTAGCGAGGGGGTACGACAATCCCGGAACGGAATTCGCCGCGGGCGGACGGTGCTCAGCCCTCGGCGCGCAGCAGTTCCAACGCCTGGGACAGGTCGGCCGGGTACTCGCTGGTGAACTCGACCCACTGGCCGTCCGCCGGGTGGTGGAACCCCAGCGTGCGGGCGTGCAGCCACTGCCGCGTCACGCCGAGCCGCTTGGCCAGCACCGGGTCGGCGCCGTAGGTCAGGTCGCCGACGCACGGGTGCCGCAACGCCGAGAAGTGCACCCGGATCTGGTGCGTCCGCCCGGTTTCCAGGTGCACGTCGAGCAGCGACGCGGCCCGGAACGCCTCGACCACCTCGTAGTGGGTGATGCTCGGCTTGCCGTTGGCCATCACGGCGAACTTGTAGTCGTGCTTGGGGTGCCGGTCGATGGGCGCGTCGATGGTGCCCTTGATCGGGTCCGGGTGACCCTGCACGAGCGCGTGGTAGAGCTTGTGGACCGTGCGCTCCTTGAACGCGTGCTTCAACGCGGAGTAGGCGCTCTCGCTCTTGGCCACCACCATCACGCCGGTCGTGCCGACGTCCAGCCGGTGCACGACGCCCTGCCGCTCGGCCGCGCCGGAGGTGGAGATCCGCTTGCCCGCCGCCGCGAGCCCGCCGACGACCGTGGGACCGGTCCAGCCGGGGCTCGGGTGCACCGCCACGCCCACCGGCTTGTCGACCACGATCACGTCGTCGTCCTCGAACAGCACCTCGAGGCCCTCCACCGGCACGGCCTGCACCTGCACCGGCCGCTCGGGCTCGGGCAGCGTGACCTCCAGGACGGAGCCCGCGATCAGCCGGTCCGACTTGCCCGCGGGCCGGCCGTCCAGCACGACGTCACCCGAATCGGTGAGCGCGGCGACGACCGTGCGGGACAACCCGAGGAGTTTCGCCAGTCCGGCGTCGACGCGCATCCCGTCGAGTCCGTCGGGCACGGGCAGCGTCCGGTAGCCGCTCACGCCTGGTTCTCCGCCTTGTCCTGGTCCGCCGTGCCCGAGTCGCTCTTCTTGACGATCTTGGTGCCGTCGTAGTCCCGCTGGCGCAGCGCCATCAGCACGATCAGCGCGCCGCCGACGCAGATCGCCGAGTCGGCGAGGTTGAACACCGGGAAGAACGTGCCGTACGGCTCGACCACCGACACGATGTCGACCACGTGCCCGCGCAGCGGACCCGGGCCGCGGAACAGCCGGTCCACCAGGTTGCCCAGCGCGCCGCCGAGCACCAGGCCGAGCCCGACCGCCCAGCCGACCGACCGCAGCTTGCGCGCGATCCACAGGATGAACCCGACGACGCCGAACGCGATCAGCGCCAGGATCACCGTCCAGCCCTCGGCCAGCCCGAACGCGGCACCGGAGTTGCGGATCAGCGACAGGTAGACCAGACCGCCGAACAGCTCCACCGGCGGCTTGTTCTCCAGGTCGGCCACCGCCAGCACCTTGGTCAGGATGTCCAGCGCCAGCACCACCGGCGCGATGACCGCCAGCAGCAGCACGCGGCGTTTGGGCTGCGGTTCGGTGGTGGTCGGCTCTGTGCTCACCGAACCATTGTCCAACACGCGCTCAGTGCAGGAACGGCGGGAGTGCGCGGTCGTCCTCCAGCGGCGCCCAGCGACCGTCCTGGATCGCGTAGCGCCACTTCGGACCCTCGGCCACGAGCGACCGCAGCGCCGCGACGAACCGGTCCACGTGCTCCGCGGTCGAGCCCAGCCCGAGCGAGGCCCGCAGCGCGCGCTGCCCGTCGGTGAGCCGGTTCACCGCCACGTGGGCGCAGAACGCGCCGTCGCGCACCCCGATGCCGTGCTCGGCGGACAGCGCCGCGGCGAGGAACCCGGCGTCCTGACCGGTCACCACGAAGCTGACCACGCCCACCCGGTCGTGCTCGGGGCCGAACAGCGACAGCTCGTGCGCGCCCGGGACGGTGGCGAGCCCGGCGCGCAGCCGGCCCAGCAGCTCGCGCTCGTGCGCCTCGGTCTGCTCCCAGTGCCTGCCCAGCACCTCGCACGCGACCGCGAGGGCGTGCACGCCGACCACGTTGGGCGACCCGGCCTCGTGCCGCTCGGGCACCGCCGACCACGCCACGCCCAGCCGGTCGCCGTGGTCGGTGACCCGCGCCGTGGCGCCGCCGCCGACCAGGTACGGGTCGGCGGCCTGGAGCCAGTCGGACCGCCCGACCAGCACGCCCGCGCCCAGCGGCGCGTAGATCTTGTGCCCGGAGAACGCGACGTAGTCCACGTCCAGCGCCTTCACGTCGATCGGCCGGTGCGGCGCGAGCTGCGCGGCGTCCAGCGCGATCCGCGCGCCGTGCCGACGGGCGACCGCGGCCAGCTCGGCGACCGGCCACACCTCGCCGGTCACGTTGGACGCGCCGCTGAGCACCACCAGCCGCGGCCCGACCGGCGTCCGCGACAGCGCCGCGTCCAGCACGCCGGCGGCCCGCGAGGCGTCGGCGGGGGTTTCGATCCGGTGCACGTTCGGCCCGCGCCACGGCAGCAGCGCGGCGTGGTGCTCGGTGTCGAACAGCACCACGGAGGTGTGCCGGGGCAGGCTGCGGGCCAGCAGGTTCAGCGCGTCGGTGGTGTTGCGGGTGAACACGACCGCGTCGCTCTGCCGGGCGCCGAGGAACTTGCGCACCGACGCCCGCGCCTGCTCGTAGACCTTGGTCGACACCTGCGAGGCGAAGCCCGCGCCCCGGTGCACGCTGGCGTACCAGGGCAGCAGCTCGTCGACGGCGTCGCGCACCTGCTCCAGACACGGCGCGCTGGCCGCGTGGTCGAGGTTGGCGTACTGCACCCGCGCGCCGCCGACGACGGGCACCCGCAGCGCGGAGCCGACGACGCGGGGCAGAGCGGCGATGGAACCGGGAACGGCGACGGTCATGACAAAACCCTCCGGGGAGTCCGGGACCCCACGTCGGAGAGAGGAGCCCGCGCTTGCCCAGACGCCCTGCGCGTCAGGCCTGGTCCTCACCGAGGGCACCCCACCGCGGAGGAGGGTTGCCGGCCAGCAAGCTCGGGCTTGACGCTGGCACTCATGACCTGCCGACAACGTTAACCGACGAACCACCGGCCGCCAACCCGCGCCCACATCCTGGGAGTCCCCAGCTCACCACCGGACCACTCCCACCCGACCGTCCGGAATGGACGGTCACGGCACACCGGCGTCGCCCTTCCAGCGGGCGAAGCGACCCGCCCGGTCCACGGCCCGGATGCGGTGCTCGGCGGCCGTGCGGACCTCCTCGGTGCACACCACCAGCAGCTGGTCGTGCTCCTGGAGCCGGGTGGTCGACAACGGCGTGAAGCCCTGGGTCGAGCGGACCACCAGGCTCACCGCCGCGCCCACCGGCAGCCGCAGTTCCGACAGGTACACGCCGTGCAGCCGCGAGCCCTTCTGGATCCGCACCTGCAACAGCTCCGCGCCCATCTCGTCCAGCACCGACGAGTCGACCTGCACCTCCTCGGCCTCGCCGCGGCGCACCAGCCCGAGCCACCGCGCGACCAGCGGCAGCGTGCTGCCCTGCACCACCGTCAGCACCACCACCAGCACGAACACCGCGTCGACCAGCCGACGCGCGCCCGGCACCCCCTCGATCAACGGGAACAGCGCGAACACGATCGGCACCGCGCCGCGCAGCCCGGACCACGAGATGAACACCTGCTCGCGCCACGGCACCCGGAACGGCAGGCAGGCGGCCAGCACCGACAGCGGCCGGGCCAGCAGCACCAGCACGGCGCCCGCGACCAGCGCCGGCACCAGCACCTCCAGCACCCGCGACGGCGACGCGTAGAGCCCCAGCAGCACGAACAGCCCGATCTGGGCGATCCACCCGAGCCCCTCGGCGAACGACAGCGTGTCCGACCGGTGCGGCAACCGGGCGTTGCCCAGCACCAGCGCCGCGATGTACACCGCGAGGAACCCGGACGCGTGCGCCAGGTCGCCGACCGTGTAGGCCAGCAGGCACACCGCGACCGTGGCCAACGGGTACAGGCCGGTCGACGGCAGCGCGGCCCGGCGCAGCGCCACCCCGCCCAGCCACCCCAGGGCGATGCCCACCACGGCGCCGGCGACCAACTCGTAGACGATCAACAGCGGCGCGGTCCAGGTGATCGCCTCCGCGGACGACAGCAGCACCACGGCGATGTACACCGGCGCGTCGTTGAGGCCGGACTCCAGCTCCAGCGCGCCGATCAGCCGCTTGCCGACGCCCACACCGCGCAGCACGGAGAACACCGCGGCCGCGTCGGTCGACGACAGCACCGCGCCCCACAACAGCGCCGTGCGCCAGTCGAAGCCCAACAGGTAGTGCAATCCCACGCCGGCCACGAGGATCGAGACGCCGACGGACACAGTGGACAGTGCGAGCCCGATGCCCAGCGCCGGCCGCACGGCCGACCACCGGGTGGTCAACCCGCCCTCGGTCAGGATCAGCACCAGCGCGACGGTGCCCAGCGACCGGGTCAGGTCGGCGTCGGAGAACTGGATGCCCAGCACCGACTCGCCGAGCAGGACGCCGATGCCGAGGTACAGCAGCAACGAGGGCAACCCGAGCCGGGTCGACACCCGCACCGCCACCACGGCGATCAGCAGTACAGCGGCCCCGATGCCGAGGTAGACCGTGACACCACCCACTCACCCTCCCCGGGGTTTCACTCGACGGTGGGGCCATTCTCCCTGGTACCACCGATTTGGACTAATCCGGCACACGCGCAGCGTCACCAGCCGATCGAACCTATCCACCTCATGCGAAACCGTGCATGTTGATGTGCGCACCAGTCCTCCACTTCCCTGCGGGAGAACTACCGTGAAACTGCGCACGATCACCGTGACGCTCGCCGTGCTCCTGTCGAGCGCGGCCACCGCGAACGCCGCGCCACAAGCGGCGGCGCCGAACATCTCGCTCGCCGCCGTCCAGGCGGACCTGGCCCAACTCCAGAGCATCGCCAACTCCAACGGCGGCAACCGGGCGCACGGCAAGCCCGGCTACCTGGCGTCGGTCAACTGGGTGAAGTCCAAGCTGGACGCCGCGGGCTTCACCACCCGCGTGCAGTCGTTCACCAACAGCGGCGCGACGGGGTACAACCTGATCGCCGACTGGCCCGGTGGCGACGCGAACAACATCGTGATGCTGGGCGGCCACCTGGACAGCGTGGCGGCCGGTCCGGGCATCAACGACAACGGCACCGGCTCGGCGAGCATCCTCGAGGTGGCGCTGGCGGTGAAGGCCACCGGCTTCACCCCGACGAAGCACCTGCGCTTCGCCTGGTGGGGCGCCGAGGAACTGGGCCTGGTCGGCTCGACGTACTACGTGAACTCACTGTCCACAAGCGACAAGTCGAAGATCAAGTCGTACCTGAACTTCGACATGACCGCGTCGCCGAACCCGGGCTACTTCGTGTACTCCGCCTCGGGTCAGCCCACCGGCTCGGCCGCGCTCCAGCAGGCGCTCCAGGCCTACTTCACGTCGATCGGCGTGCAGACCGAGCTGACCGTCGTCGGCGGGCGCTCCGACCACGCGGCGTTCGCGCGGGCGGGCATCCCGGTCGGCGGCACGTTCAGCGGCGCGGAGGGCACCAAGACCGCGGCGCAGGCGCAGAAGTGGGGCGGCACGTCGGGTCGCGCGTTCGACCCGTGCTACCACCGCGCGTGCGACACGTCGTCGAACATCGACAACACCTCGCTCGACCGCCAGGCGGACGGCATCGCGAGCGTGCTGTGGAAGCTGGCCGCCTAACCCGCGTCCAGCAGTCGCTCCAACGTCGTGAGCGCGTCGGCCGGGGCGGGGTCCACCCGCACGACCTTGTCCCGGCCGCGCTCACCCGCGACCACCGACACGTCCTGACGCCGCACGCCGAACGCCTTGGCCAGCACCCGTCGCACCGCCTCGTTCGCCTTGCCCTCCACCGCCGGAGCGGCCACGGCGACCACCAGCGCGCGCTCGTCCCAGCGCCCGCCCACCGCGTCCCGCCGCGCGCCGGGCTTGACCCGCACCGCGAACCGGAACCCGTCAGCCACGCGTGATCAACGCGGCCAGCGTCTCCTCCAGCAGCACGCCGCGACGGCCCAGCACGGCGGGCACCCTGGTCAGCAGCTGCGCCTGCCCGAGGTAGGCGGAGTAGGCGAGCACCGCCCGGCTGCGTGCCGCGTCCGGCGGGAAACCCAAGGCGGAGAACAACTCCACCAGGTAGTCGACGCGCCGCCCGGTGACCCGGGCCAGCACCGGCGCGACCGCCGGGTCGTCCGCGGCGGCGAGCAGCGCCAGCTCGATCGCGCTGTCCCGCTCCCGACCCAGGACGACGCCGAACAGCGCCCGGAGCTTCCCCTCCGGCGTCGCGTGCACGTCGGCCAGCGCGATCACCGCCTCGGTGTGCTCGCGCTCCCAGCGCTCCAGGGTCGCCTTGAGCAGCGCCTCCCGGTTGGGGAAGTGCCAGTACGCGCTGCCCTTGGTCGCGCCGAGCCGCACCGCCAGCGGTTCGACGGCCACCGCCGCGACACCGCCTTCGGCCAGCGCCCGCAGCGCCACCCCGGTCCAGTCCTCCCGAGTCCGTCGTGTCCGCACGGTTCCGTACGCTACCGTACGGACAGGTTCCATACGGATGCGTACGGAGGTCGTCGTGGTGGAGAACGTGCACTTCCGGGCACTGCCGACGGACGGGGTGGTGGAGCACCTCGCCGACCTGTGGCCGCGCCGGTGGCCGAAGCTCGTGCTGGACCGCCCGCCGGGGGTCGGCGCGACCGGCGGCCACGGCTTCGTCCGCTACACGTGCACCGCGCACGAGCCGGGACGTCGGATCGAGTTCGCCTTCGACCCCCGCGTCGGGTTGCACGGCACGCACGCGTTCGAGGTCGTGCCCGGCGGTCTGCGGCACGTGCTGCGCGGCCGGACGACGGGGTGGATGCGGCTGGGGTGGCCGCTGGCCGTCCGGTGGCTGCACGACGCCCTCGTGGAGGACCTGCTGGACAACGCGGCGACGTTCGCCGGCGTGCCGCCCGAGCGGCCCGCCCGCTGGTCGTGGTGGGTGCGGGTGCTGCGCCGGCTGCGCTGACATCCACAACACCTCCCCTCGTCCGTCTCACCTGTGCCGGGGAACGAGGGGAGGGTTCGTGACGCCGGAAGACTCCTTCAGCGACTTCTACCAGCGCGAACGCACGAGGCTGCTGCGGTTCGCCGCGGTGGTGTCGCCGCACCTGGACCACGAGTCCGCGGTGCAGGAGGCGTTCGTCGGCGCGTGGCGGCACTGGCCCACCATCGACGAGACCCGCCGCCGCGCGTGGATGGTGAAGACCATCCGCAACCTGCTGGTCGACCAGTCGCGGCGGCGCGAACGGCCGGGCGAGGTGACCGACGAGGTGGCCGCACGCCACCGGGGCACGTTCCGCATACTCGTGCAGCGCGACCGGGACCCCGAGACGTGGCAGGAGCTGAACAGCACGTTCGCCGCCATCGCGGACCTGCCCGACCGGCTGCGCACCGCGCTGGTGCTGCGGTTCTGGGACTTCGGCGACGACGAGATCGCCGACGTGCTGGGTTGTCGGCGGGAGACCGTGCGGCGGTACGTGACCGAGGCGCGGGCCCGGATCAGCGAGGTGGTCGGCAACCAGGAGCGGCGGGCGCGCCGGTCCCGGCGAGGGGAGGGACGGTCGTGACTGCGCGAAACGCCGTCGGACCGGGCCGGAAGGGAGGACGCTCGTGAGTGACGAGACCGAGCCGCTGGCACGGTTGCGGCGGGAACTGGTCGAGGCGATCCCGGAGGATCCGGCGCCCGACGAGCTGGGAGTGGCGGCGATCATGGCACAGGGCTCCGCGCCGGACCGGCACGCGTCGTTGATCAACGCGGCCCGCGGCGGCGCGAAGGGCGCGCTCGACGCGCTGGTGGCGGAACTGACGCCGCTGGTGTGGCACGTGGCGCGCGGCAACGGACTGGACCGGGCGACCACCGAGGACGTGGTGCAGACGGTGTGGCTGAGCCTGCTCCGCCACCTGGACCGCCTGGTCGAGCCGCGCGCGGTCGCGGGCTGGCTGATCGTGGCCACCCGCCGGGAGGCGCAACGGGCGTGGCGCGAGGCGAACGGCAAGGCCGCGCTCTCCGACGACTCGGCGCTGGACGTGCCGGAAACCCGGTGGCTCCCGGAGTCCGAGGCCCTGCGCAACGACCGCGACCGCAGACTGTGGCAGGCGTTCGCCACGCTGCCGAGGCGCTGCCAGGAACTCCTGCGGCTGACCGTCCTGGCAGGCCGCGCCGAGTACCGCGTGGTCGCCGAAACCCTGGCCATGCCGCGCGGCAGCATCGGCCCGACCCGAGGCCGCTGCCTGGCCACCCTGCGCGCCACGCTCGAAGAGGAAGGCGACCTCCGGTGACACCGGAACGCCCACCACGCCACGCACCCGACCCGAAGGCGGCCCCGATGACCACGCCACACCGATCACCCGGCCACACCCGAGGGCCGTCGCCGGCGAACACCACGACGCCGAACCGGACCACCGACCACCCGGCCGCGCGTCGTTCCACGCCCGCAGGCGGTCTCCGGTGAGCGCCACCGCGCCCCACCGGGCGAACGCCGAGGTGCCCGCCGCGTCCCGTGCCGGAGCCGGAGGCGATCCGCCGGCGACCACGACCCACGGGTCCACCGACCACCCGGCCACGTCCCGCGCCACACCACGAACGCGGCCCCCGGCGACCACAACCCACCCGGCCGCGTCCCGTGCCAGACCCGAGGGCGGTCACCGGTGAGCGCCGAGGAGGCCGTCGAGCGGCTGGTGGACGTCGTGGACCCGCCGCCGGAGCGGTTGGTCCACGACGTCCAGGTGCTGCTGGCCCTGGAGAGCTCGCTCAGGCGCGGGTGACCGACACCCGGACCTTCGCGCCGTCGCCCACGGTGCCCTCGGACCCGCCCTCGACCGGCCCGTAGGCCACCGCCGAGGTCAGCGTCTCCGACGCCACGAACTCCTCGAACGCGCGCACCTGCGCCACCACGTCCTCGGGCAGGTCCAGCACCAGCGAGATCCGGTCCGACACGTCGAGGTCGGCGTCCTTGCGCGCCTGCTGCACCACGCGCACCAGGTCGCGCGCGACACCCTCGGCGGCCAGCTCGTCGGTCACCACCGTGTCCAGCACGACGAGACCGCCGCCGCCGGGCAGCGCCGCGGTGGCCGCCGGGTCGGTCGCCACCAGCCGCTGCTCGTACTCCGACGGCAGCAGCGCGAGCCCGGCCGCGACGACCGCGCCGTCCACCTCGGCCCAGTCCCCCGCCTTGACCGCCTTGATCACCTTCTGCACGTCCTTGCCCAACCGGGGCCCGGCCGCGCGCGCGTTCACCGCGAGCTGGAAGTGCCCGTGCGCCGCCACGTCCGTGGTCAACGACACCGCCTTCACGTTCACCTCGTCCCGCAGGATCCCGGCGAACGGCTCCAGCGACGCCACCTCGTCGGCCGCGATCACCAGCCGCGCCAGCGGCAGCCGCACCCGCAGCTTCGCCGCCTTGCGCAACCCGAGAGCGGTCGACGCCACCTGCCGCACCTTGTCCATCGCCGCCACCAGGGCGGCGTCGGCGGGCAGGTCGGCGGGCACCGGGTAGTCGGCCAGGTGCACCGACCGGCCGCCGGTCAACCCGCGCCACACCACCTCGGTGGTCAGCGGCAGCAGCGGCGCGGCCACCCGCGACACCACCTCCAGCACGGTGTGCAGGGTGTCGACGGCGTCCTGGTCGCCCGCCCAGAACCGGTCCCGGGACCGGCGGACGTACCAGTTGGTCAGCACCTCCAGGAACTCCCGGATCGACGCGCACGCGCCGGAGATGTCGAACGCCTCCAGCTGCCCGCCGACGGTCGCCACCAGGTCGTGCGTCTTGGCCAGCGCGTACCGGTCGAGCACGTGCTCCGAGTCGGTCCGCCAGTGCCCCTCGACGCCCTCCGCGTTGGCGTACAGCGCGAGGAAGTACCACGAGTTCCACAGCGGCAGCACGGCCTGGCGCACCGCGTCCCGGATGCCGCGCTCGGTCACCACGAGGTCGCCGCCGCGCAGGATCGGCGAGGACATCAGGAACCAGCGCATCGCGTCCGACCCGTCCCGGTCGAACACCTCGTTCACGTCCGGGTAGTTCTTGCGCGACTTGGACATCTTCTGCCCGTCGTCGCCCAGCACGATCCCGTGCGCCACGCAGTTGCGGAACGCGGGCCGGTCGAACAGCGCCGTGGCCAGCACGTGCATGGTGTAGAACCAGCCGCGCGTCTGGCCGTTGTACTCGACGATGAAGTCGCCCGGGTAGTGGCTCTCGAACCACTCGCGGTTCTCGAACGGGTAGTGCACCTGGGCGAACGACATCGCGCCGGACTCGAACCAGCAGTCCAGCACCTCGGGCACCCGGCGCATGGTGGAGCCACCGGTCGGGTCGTCCGGGTTCGGCCGGGTCAGCTCGTCCACGTTCGGCCGGTGCAGGTCGGTCGGGCGCACGCCGAAGTCGCGCTCCAGCTCGTCCAGCGAGCCGTACACGTCCACCCGCGGGTAGGTCGGGTCGTCGGAGACCCACACCGGGATCGGCGAGCCCCAGAACCGGTTGCGGCTGATGTTCCAGTCGCGCGCGTTCTCCAGCCACTTGCCGAACTGGCCGTCCTTGATGTGCTCGGGCACCCAGTTGATCTGCCGGTTCAGCTCGACCATCCGGTCCTTGAACTGCGACACGGCGACGAACCACGACGACACGGCCCGCTGGATCAGCGGGTTGTCGCACCGCCAGCAGTGCGGGTACGGGTGGTCGTAGGTCTCGTGCCGCAGCAGCAGCCCGGTCTCCCGCAGGTCGCGGATGATCACCTTGTTCGCGTCGAAGACGTGCTGACCCTCGTACGGCGGCACCTCGGCGGTGAACCGGCCGTGCGGGTCGACGGGCACGACGACCTCGATGCCGGCCGCGTCCGTGACCGCCTTGTCCTCCTCGCCGAAGGCGGGCGCGATGTGCACGACACCGGTGCCGTCCTCGGTGGTCACGTAGTCCGCCGGCAGCACCTGGTGCGCGTTCTCCCGGCCCGCGAAGAAGTCGAACGGCGGCGTGTAGCGGCGGCCGACCAGCTCCGAGCCCTTGTACCGGGCCACGACCGGCGGCTCCTCGCCCAGCTCGCGGGCGTAGGCGGCCACCCGGGCCTCGGCCAGCAGGTAGCGCTCGCCGTTCGCCTCGACCACCACGTAGTCGATGTCCGGTCCGACGGCGGCGGCCAGGTTGGACGGCAGCGTCCACGGCGTGGTCGTCCACACCAGGGCCAGCTCGCCGGTCTCCAGCCGGAGACCGACGGTCACCGCCGGGTCCTGCCGGTCCCGGTAGGTGTCGTCCATCTTGGTCTCGGTGTTGGACAGCGGCGTCTCGCAGCGCCAGCAGTACCACAGCACCCGGAAGCCCTCGTAGACCAAACCCTTGTCCCACAGGGTCTTGAAGGCCCACATGACGCTTTCCATGTAGTCCAGGTCGAGGGTCTTGTAGTCGTTGTCGAAGTCGACCCAGCGCGCCTGGCGGGTCACGTAGTCGCGCCACTGGTCCGTGTAGCGCAGCACGGACGTGCGGCACGCGTCGTTGAACTTCTCGATGCCGAACGCCTCGATGTCCGACTTGGACGAGAAGCCGAGCTGCTTCTCCGCCTCGACCTCGGCGGGCAGGCCGTGCGTGTCCCAGCCGAACCGGCGCTCGACGTGCTTGCCGCGCATGGTCTGGAAGCGCGGCACGACGTCCTTGACGTAGCCGGTCAGCAGGTGGCCGTAGTGCGGGAGGCCGTTGGCGAAGGGGGGGCCGTCGTAGAAGACGAACTCGCCTGCCCCGTCGTCCCCGGCGGGCCGGGCGTCGATGGAGGCCTGGAAGGTCCGGTCGGACTTCCAGAAGTCCAGGACCCGGTCTTCCAGCTGGGGGAAGGACGGCTGGGAGGGAACCGAGCCCTCGCCTGCCTTGGGGTAGGCCATCGTGCGTCGCTCCTCGCGTGGGGTACTGCCGGCGCACGGGGACGACGCGCTCTCGCGAGCGAACCGCGGTACCACCCCGCTTGCCGGCGCGCGAAGCTCCGGCCTCTCGTTGGACGGCTGTGACGGGCCGTTCCCGTCCGGTTCTACTGGGGCTCGCGCCTGTTCTTCCGGAGGCTCACCGGTGATGGCCGGGTCGATGCCTGTACGTCGAGAATAGCCGGGCAGGCAAACCGGTTCCGGCGACCCGGTCCGGGCGGGCTCAGCCCAGTCGGTTGCGGGCGGCCAACGTGGAGTCCGGGCGGCACGTGGCGCACGGGGTGAAGCCCAGTTGGCGGGCCTCGGACACGGGCAGGCCGAGCGTGGCCCGGTCGCCCACCCACGCGCACGCGGGCAGGTGGTAGCGGGGTCGCTCGTCGAGCACCCGCACCTCGTCGGACAGGTCCGCCACGGCGAGCAGGTCGCCCGCGTCGGTGTCCTCCTCCGCCGGTTCGGCGTCGGTGGCCGGCACGGGCACGGCGTCGTCCTCCGGTCCGGGCCCGACCTCGGTCGGGTGGGACGGCACTGCCGGCGCGGCGGGCTCGGGCCCGGACCGGCGGCGCAGCCACCAGTCCACCACCAGCACGATCGCGGCCGCGGCGCTCGCGCCCACCGACGACCACGCCCAGATCTCCCGGGACGTGGTCAGGGCGGGCACGAGCAGCCCGAGAGCCGCCAGCACCAACAGCAGTACGACGTAGAGCATCGGAGCAGACTAGATCACCGCGAGCGGGATCAGCCGGCCTCGGCGCGAGCCCCGAACGAGTAGCCCTGCTGACGGCCGTCGGACGGCGCTGCGGGACCGCGGTCCTGTAGATCGCGCAGCGACGACTCCAGCATGGTCTTCAGGCGGGTGCGGTACTCGCGCTCGAACGTCTGGAGCTTGTCGATCTGCTTCTCGAGCGTGTTCTTCTCCTGCGTGATGTTGCCCATCACCTCGGCGTGCTTGCG
Source organism: Actinosynnema sp. NPDC020468 (assembly GCF_040642015.1). Lineage (NCBI taxonomy): Bacteria > Bacillati > Actinomycetota > Actinomycetes > Pseudonocardiales > Pseudonocardiaceae > Actinosynnema > Actinosynnema sp. NPDC020468. The sequence goes on along the minus strand of NZ_JBFAEO010000013.1, from coordinate 51,808 downwards.
CTGCGCGTCCCGGTCGAGCGCGCTGGCCTTCTCGCGGGCCTGCCGCTCCAGCGTGTCGGCACGCGTCCGCGCGTCGTTGAGCATGGTCTCGGCTCGGGTGCGGGCCTCGTTGACCATGGTGTCGGCCTTGGCGCGCGCCTCGGACAACAGCTGCTCGGACTTGGTCCGGGCCTCCGAGAGCATGCCGTCGGCTTCCGCCTTGGCCTCGCCGGTCAGCCGGTCGGCCATCTCCTGGGCCAACCCGAGCACCTTGGCGGCCTGCACGTGGTGGTCACCGCCGCCACCGCCGCCGCCACCCGGCGACGTCTGCTCGAGCGCCGAGGGGGGTGGCACCGGAGCGAGCCTGCGGGGCTCTTCGATGACACGGCTGGGGACGCCCGCGGCGACCTTGGCACGTGCGTCCTCGAGGTCGGCTCGCGCGGTCTCGACCTGCTGGTCGAGCTGTTCGACCTGCTGGCGCAGGTCGTTGTTCTCCTCGATCAGGCGGGCCAACTCGCCCTCAACCAGGTCGAGGAACGCGTCCACCTCGTCCTCGTTGTAGCCCCGCTTGCCAATCGGCGGCTTGCTGAACGCGACGTTGTGCACGTCCGCGGGGGTCAACGGCATCAGATCACCTCACGCACTCCTGGGCTGTGGACATCCCTGGTCCCCTCACCTGGGATCGGCTACTCGCATCAGAATGATAACGACCAGCAACAGCACAATAATGGACAAGTCCAGTCCGATGCCCCCGATCCGCACCGTCGGGATGAGCCGGCGGAGGAGGCGGACCGGGGGGTCGGTCACCGTGTACACGGTCTCCAAAGCAACTGCGACGCCGCCCGCCGGTCGCCACTCCCTGGCGAAACTGCGGACGAGCTCGACCACGACACGCGCGGTGAGCAGCAGCCAGAACGAGAACAGCAGGTAGTAGACCACGAGCCAGAGGGCATCCACGTCGTCAACTCTGCCACCAGTCAGCCGTGGTTGAGGAACCCACCCTCGGCCAGCCTCCTCCGGTCCTCCGCCGTCACGTCGATGTTCGGAGGTGAGAGGAGGAACACCTTGTTGGTGACCTTGTCGATCGAGCCCCGGAGGGCGAACGCCAGGCCCGCCGCGAAGTCGACCAGCCGCTTCGCGTCCGCGTCGTTCATGTCGGTGAGGTTCATGATCACCGGCGTGCCGTCGCGGTAGTGCTCCCCGATGGTCCGCGCCTCGTTGTAGCTGCGCGGGTTCAGCGTGGTGATGCGGCCGAGCGACCGGGTGGGCTCCGGCGTGGGCGCGACGCGCGGACGCGGCGGCTCCCGCTGCGGCTCGACCGCCAGCGCGCCGTGCACCGGCGTGTCGGCGTTCCACGACCGGCGGGGCCGGTTGCGGGTGTCGGGCTGCTCGTAGTCCTCGGTGTCGTCCAGCTCGGCGCGGTAGCCGCCGGTCGGGCGGCGCCGGCCGTTCTGGCGCTGTTCGGGGTAGGGCTCGTAGTCGTCGGACTCGGGGTAGTCGGAGCGGTACTCCGACTGGTAGCGCCCGCCCCGCTCGTCCTCGTAGGCACCGGGGTCGTCGGCGTACTCGGCGGGAACCATCCCGAAGTAGGCCTTCAGCTTGTGAAACCCGCTCATGTCGAGCCCTTCCTCCGCCGATCCCCACCACAAGGACGTCGCGGCCGTCCCAGAGGTTGTGAACAGTTACGGCGAGGCTAGTCTCCGGCTGCCCAGCAACGCTGTTCCGACACGCACGCACGTCGATCCGTGCGCAACAGCATCTTCCAGGTCGCCGCTCATCCCCGCCGAGATCACGGTGGCATCGGGATGATCGTCCCGCAAGCGGGTTACCGCCTGTTCAAGAGCGGCAAACGCCTGCTGTGGATGCATCCCGAGGGGTGCGACGGTCATCACACCCCGCAGAAAAAGTTCATCCGTACGAGCGATGTGATCGGCCAGTCGCGGAAGGTCACCGATCGGGCAGCCGCCGCGGAGCGGATCGGCGTCGATGCTGACCTGGATCAGCACGTCCAGGCGGGTGGTCGCGGCCTTCGCCAGGGCGTCGGCCAGGCGGGTGGAATCGACGGAATCGACCTGGTGGGCCCAGCGGGTCGCGGATTTCGCCTTGTTGCGCTGGAGCGAGCCGACCATGTGCCAGCGCGGGGTCGCGGCGGGGCGCAGGGTGGCGAACTCGGCGGTTTTCGGGGCGGCCTCCTGGTCGCGGTTCTCGGCGAACTCGGTCAGGCCCAGGTCGTACAGGAGGGCCACGTCGGAGGCGGGGAAGGTTTTCGTGACCGCGAGAAGTGTCACCTGCTGTTCATCGCGGTCCGCCTGGGCGCAGGCCTTGGCGATGCGGGCTCGGACGTCGGCCAGGTTCGCGGCCAGTTCCTCGGCTCGGTTCACGACTCCACCCAGATGACCGAGGCCAGTCTGCCGGTGCCCGGGTCCCGGCGGTGGCTGTAGAGGGTGCGGTCCTCGACCGTGCACCGTGGGTCCAGGCCCAGTTTGCCCACGCCCGCGTCGGCGAGTTGTTGCCAGAGGCCGGCGCGGAGGTCCAGGGCCGGGGTGCCCTTGCGGGACTTGGTCGCCGAGCCCGGGAGGTGCTTCTCGACGTCGTCGCGCATCGGGGCGGGGACCTCGTAGCAGGGGCCGCACACCGCGGGCCCCAGGAGGACTTCGATTCGGGACTTGTCGGCGCCCAGGGAGATCATGGCGTCCAGGGCGGCCGGGACCACGCCCACGCGGGCGCCCACTCGGCCGGCGTGCACGGCGGCGATCACGCCTGACTCCGGGTCGCCGAGGAGGACCGGGACGCAGTCGGCGGTGAGGACGACGAGGGCCAGGTTCGGCTGGTCCGTGACGAGCGCGTCGGTGGCTTCGGCCGGGCTGTCGACCGGGCCGTCCACCACCGTGACCGTTCGGCCGTGGACCTGCTCCATCCACACGAGCCTGGTTGGGGGGAGGCCCAGTTCCCTTGCCAGCCGGGTTCGGTTGGCTTCGACGGCCGAGGGGTCGTCGCCTACGTGGTCCCCGAGGTTGAAGGACGCGAACTCGCCCTTCGAAACCCCGCCTTCGCGAGTGGTCACAACACGGCGGATGCGCACGCCTACAGCCTCCCATGGAGGTGGGGCGGGCCAGGTGCGGCACGTCTTGAGGCGCCTCGGGTGACTGCGCGCGCCTGGACGCCGAAAAACGGACGGCCGCCCTGGGGGCGGCCGTTCGATGGGTGTCAGCGACGCATGAAGGGTGGGACGTCCACCTCGTCGTCCGGGTCGTCGGTCACCGGCACGATGCGCGGTGGCAGGGAGCCCGAGGACGGCAGGGGGCGTTGTACGGGGGTCGGGGCGCCGTACGGGTTCGCGCCGTTGCCCACCGGGCTCGTCGGTTGTTGGGGGACCGACGGGCGTGGCGGGGTCACCGGCTGCTGGTGCTGTTGCTGTTGGTGTTGCGGTTGCTGGTGTTCCACCGGCGGAGGCGGTGGGGGTGTGGTCACCGGGGGTGGGGTCGAGAGTTGGCCCGCTGTCGCGGACACCACCGGGTTGCCGCGAGGCGGTGACGACAGGGCTTGCGGTTCCAGCTTCTTGTGGGTCGGGCCGCCGCTGTCGAAGCCTGCCGCGATCACCGTCACCCGGACCTCGTCGCCGAGGGAGTCGTCGATGACCGTACCGAAGATGATGTTGGCGTCGGGGTGGGCCGCTTCCTGGACCAGGGACGCCGACTCGTTGATCTCGAACAGGCCCAGGTCGGAGCCGCCCGCGATCGAGAGCAGGACGCCGTGGGCGCCTTCCATGGAGGCTTCCAGCAGGGGCGAGTTGATCGCCTTCTGCGCGGCCTGCACCGCTCTGCCCTCGCCTCGGGCCGAGCCGATGCCCATCAGGGCCGAGCCCGCGCCGGACATCACCGACTTCACGTCGGCGAAGTCCAGGTTGATCAGACCCGGCGTCGTGATCAGGTCCGTGATGCCCTGGACACCGGAGAGCAGCACCTCGTCGGCGGAGCGGAACGCGTCCATCAGGGACACGCCGATGTCGCCGAGCTGGAGCAGCCGGTCGTTCGGGATCACGATGAGGGTGTCGCACTCGTTGCGGAGCGCCTGGATGCCCTCTTCGGCCTGCTTGGCCCGGCGCTTGCCCTCGAACGAGAACGGCCGGGTCACGACGCCGATGGTCAGGGCGCCGAGCTTGCGGGCGATCGAGGCCACGACGGGCGCGCCGCCGGTGCCCGTTCCGCCGCCCTCGCCGGCGGTCACGAAGACCATGTCGGCGCCGCGGAGGACTTCCTCGATCTCCTCGCGGTGGTCCTCGGCGGCGCGGTGGCCGACCTCGGGGTTCGCGCCGGCGCCGAGGCCGCGGGTCAGTTCGCGGCCGATGTCGAGCTTCACGTCGGCGTCGGACATCAGCAACGCCTGCGCGTCGGTGTTCACCGCGATGAACTCGACGCCCTTGAGACCGACCTCGATCATCCGGTTCACGGCGTTGACACCGCCGCCGCCGATGCCGACGACCTTTATCACCGCGAGGTAGTTGTGCGGGGGCGTCATCGGATCCGCCTTCCTGATCGTGTCCGTGCTCATGTGCTGGAGTGGATGACCACCGGTGTCACACCCGGACGGAGCTCCACCCGGATTGAAACCCTCAACCAGAGGTCGAGGGTTATGTCAACCCCGTATGTTCCTGCTGGACGTTATGCACGATGAATGCCTCGGTCCAGCAGCCACGCCGTGTCTTGTCCCGACCGGGTGAGCTACGTCTACTCGTCGGTCACCCCGTCGAGCAGTTCGCACACCACGTTCGTCACGACGCGTCGTGCACTGCGCAGCGTAGTCGGAGATCGATCGGGAGATCGTCTCGCCCGGCGCGATCGTGGTCACGAGACCGTCGGCAGCTCCGGGCTCGACACGTCGAACGACGTTCCCTGCCTGGTCAGCAGCACCAGCAGCACCGCCGCCTTGCGCGCGGTGTTCTCCGCGGTGCCCCAGCGGACCTCGCGGCCGGCGGTCAGGGAGAGCTTCACGTCCGACCCCGTGCTCGAGGACACCGCCTGGACCTCGCCGCGCAGCTCGGCGGGCAGGCCGGTGAGCACCCGGACCGCCGCCCGCACCGCACGTTCGTCGGTCGACAGCTTCAACTCCGGCAACGCGGGCGGCGGCTGGGCCACGACCGCGTAGTCCTTGCCGGTCGAGTCCAGCAGGTGCGCGCCGTCGGGCGCCTTGACCACGCCGACCGGGTCGCGCTCGTCCACGGTCAACCGCACCGTGCCCGGCAGCGACCGCTCCACCCGCACCCCGGCGACCCTGGCGAGCCGGCGCACCCGGGACTCGACCGCGGCCACGTCCAGCCGGATCAGCGGGGTGCCCTCCTCGATCGCCGCCGCGCCGCGCACCTCGTCCGCGGTGAGGTCGGTGATACCCGTCACGTCGACCTCGCGGACGCCGAACACCGGCGTGAACCAGATCACGACGACCAGGCCGACGATCGACAGGACGGTGAGCACCGCCACAGCCCGTCGACGCGCCACCGTGGCGCGGGACGGGCCGCGGCGGACCGGACGACGAGCCGTCCGGCGCGCGCGGGACGGACGCCTACGCACCTCGGCACGCCGACCATCCGTCCCCGTCGTCATGTCAGCGCGTCCACGATCTCCGGACCGAGCATCGTCACGTCGCCCGCGCCCATGGTCACCACCAGGTCGCCCTCGCCGACCAGACCCGCCACCAGCGCGGGCACCCGGTCGAACGACGGCTCGTAGTGCACCCGTTCCGCGGCCAGCGGCACCTCGCCCGCCACCAGCGCGCCGGTCACCCCGGGCTCGGGGTCCTCCCGGGCGCCGTAGACGTCCAGCACCACGACCTCGTCGGCCAGGCCGAGCGCCGTGCCGAACTCCGCCGCGAACGTCCTCGTGCGGGAGTAGAGGTGGGGCTGGAACACGACGACCAGCTTGCCGTCGCCCGCGACCGGGCGCGCGGCGGTGAGCTGGGCCGCGACCTCGGTCGGGTGGTGGGCGTAGTCGTCGTAGACGCGGACGCCGCCCGCGCGGCCCTTGAACTCGAAGCGGCGGCGGACGCCGCCGAACGCGGCGAGGCCGTCCAGGACCGCGGAGCGCTCGGCGCCCAGTTCCAGGGCGGCCAGGAGGGCGGCGAGGGCGTTGGCCGCCATGTGCTCGCCCGGCACGGCCACCCGGACGTCGACCTTCTCGCCGTCGAGGTCGACCACCGCGAGGCCGCCGACCTCGTCGGCGCGATAGTCCACCAGGGTCGCCGCGCCCTCGCCGGTGGCCGTGCGGCCGTACGGGCGGACCCGCAGGCCGAGTGCCGCCGCGCGTCCGGCCAGCGCGGCCGCGCCCGGGTCGTCCACGCACGCGATCAGCACTCCGCCGGGCGTGATCCGCTCCAGGAACGCGTCGAACACCGCGACGTAGGCCTCGACGGTGCCGTGGTGGTCGAGGTGGTCGGCCTCGACGTTGGTCACCACCGCGATCGACGGCGCGAAGAAGAGGAACGAGCCGTCGCTCTCGTCGGCCTCGGCGACGAACACGCCGCCGGTGCCCTGGTGGGCGTTCGCGCCGGACTCGTTGAGGTCGCCGCCGATCGCGAACGACGGGTCGAGCCGGCAGTGCTGCAACGCCACCGTGAGCATGGAGGTGGTGGAGGTCTTGCCGTGGGTGCCCGCGACGCACGCGACCTTGTGGTCGAGCATCAGCGCGGCCAGCGCCTCGGCCCGGCGCAGCACCGTGACGCCGCGCGCCCGTGCGGCCTGCAACTCCGGGTTGTCCTCGCGGATCGCGGTGGACACCACGACGGCCGTGGGTCCGCCGACGAGCTGGTCGAGGTTGCGGCCGTCGTGGCCGACCGCGACCACGGCGCCCTGCGCGCGCAGGGCGAGCACGGTGCGCGAGTCCTTGGCGTCCGAACCGGACACCTTGGCGCCGCGGGCGAGCAGGATGCGCGCGATGCCGCTCATCCCGGCGCCGCCGATGCCCACCAGGTGCACCCGGTCGAGCGCGCTCACTTCTTGATCACCTCGAGCACCATGCGGGCGAGCACCTCGTCCGCCTCGCGGTGGCCGGTGCTCAGCGTCGCCTGGCTCATCGCGGCCAGCCGCGCCCGGTCGGCGACCAGCGGCACGACGTTCTCCGCGATCCACCTCGGGCTCAGCTGCTCGTCCGGGATGAGGATGCCGCCGCCGGCCGCGACCACCGGGCCCGCGTTGAGCGCCTGCTCGCCGTTGCCGTGCGGCAGCGGGACGAACACGGCGGGCAGGCCGACCGCGGACACCTCGGCCACGGTCATCGCGCCGGACCGGCACAGCACCGCGTCGGCCGCGGCGTAGGCGAGGTCCATGCGCTCCAGGTAGGGCACCGGGACGTACGGCGGCGCGCCCGGGAACGACTGCACCGCCACGGTGTTCTTGGGCCCGTGCGCGTGCAGCACGGCGACGCCCGCGCGGGCGAACGCCTCGGCCGCGCCGGACACCGCGTTGTTGATCGACCGGGCGCCCTGGGAACCGCCGAACACCAGCAGCGTCGGCGCGTGCGGGTGCAGGCCGAAGGCGCGGCGCGCCTCGTCCCGCAGCCGGGCGCGGTCCAGGGTGGTGATCGCGTGCCGGAGCGGGATGCCGATGATCTCGGCCTCGCTCAGGCCCGAGTCGGGAACGGCGGCGGCGACGCGGGCGGCGAACTTGGCGCCGACCTTGTTCGCCAGACCGGACTTCGCGTTGGCCTCGTGCACCACGATCGGCACGCGGCCGCGCGCGGCGAGGTAGGCGGGCAGCGAGACGTAGCCGCCGAACCCGACCACGACGTCCGCGCCGACGCGCTCCAGCACCTCGCGGGTGCGCTTCACCGACTCGCGGACCTTCAGCGGCAGCTTCAGCAGCTCGGGGCTCGCCTTGCGCGGCATGGGCACCGGCGGGATGAGCTCGAGGGGGTACCCGCGGGCGGGCACCAGTTTGTTCTCCAGGCCCCGCTCGGTGCCGAGGGCGACCACCCGCGCGTCGGGACGCAGCCTCATGACGGCGTCGGCCAGCGCCAGCGCCGGCTCGATGTGGCCGGCAGTGCCGCCACCGGCCACCACCACGCAAGGGCCGTTGTGGACAAGCCGATCGCCGGACAGGGTGACCTCCAGGGTGAGAGATTCGCGACGCCGTCGAGCCTACCGACCCCGTGCCGCGCCTCCTCCACTCGGACACCGCGAACGGCACGTGAACGGCGGCGGTCCGGGCGTGCGGGTCGGGCCGACGGGGTGCGGACCGTCCCTTGAGGACGACCGCGTCAGCGGGCCCGGCGCGGGCCCTCGGAACGGGACTGGGCACGGCGGGTGTCGCGGCGGCGGTACTCCGACGGCGGTGCCTGGCGGCCGGCGACGCGGCGTTCGTCGGTCTGCGGCGCGGCACGGCGCGAGCGCGGCGGCGGTGACGGTCGCACGGGCTTGCGGCGCGGCGGCGGTTTGTAGGCCTCGGGCGCGGGCAGGCGCAGCGCGCCGCCCACCCGGCCGGGACCGAGCGAGCGCAGTGCCGCCACCGCCTCCGGCTCGTGCCGCGCGCAGGACGCCAGGATCCCGAACACCATCATCGTCGTCACGATCGACGTGCCGCCGGAGGAGATCATCGGCAGCGTGATGCCGGTGACCGGCAACAGCTTCACCACGTACCCGATGTTGATCGCCGCCTGCGCGACCAGCCACACGGTCAGCGTCGCCGCGACCATCCGGATCCACGGGTCGGTGTTGCGCGCCGCGATCCGCAGGCCCACCAGCGCCAGCAACGCGAACAACCCCAGCACGAGCATGCACCCGATGAACCCCAGCTCCTCGCCGATCACCGCGAAGATGAAGTCCGAGTGCACGTTGGGCAGGTAGCGCCACTTCGAGCTGCCGTTGGTCAACCCCTTGCCGAAGAACCCGCCCTCGGCCAGCGCGTACAGCGCCTGCTTGGCCTGGAGGCCCGCGCCGAGCGGGTCGTCGTCCGGGTTCAGGTAGCTCAGCACGCGCTTGAGCCGGTACGTCGCGCCGACCGCCAGCACCACCGCGCCGGCGACCGCGCCGACCGCGATCACGCCGAACACCCGCAGCGGCGCGCCGACGAACCACAGCAGGCTGATCAGCACCACGCCGAGGGTGATCGTGCCGCCGAGGTCGGGCTGGAGCATCACCAGCGCGAACACCAGCAGCGCCACCGGCACCACGGGCACCAGCAGGTGCCGGTACTGGTCCAGCAGCGCCCGCTTGGTCACCAGCACGTGCGCGCCCCACAGCGCCAGCGCCAGCTTCGCCACCTCGATCGGCTGGAACGACACCGGCCCGACGGTGAACCACGACTGCGCGCCGCCCGCGACCGTGCCGAGCGGGGTCAGCACCAGACCCAGCGCGATCACGCACACCAGCATCGCCATCGTGCTGCCGTGCCGGATCCGGCGCAGCGGGATGTGCAGCACCACCAGGAACATCACCGCGCCGACACCCACGTACAGCAACTGCTTCTGGAACACCGAGTACGCCGACGCGCCCTCGGCCACCTCGCCCGGCGCGGACGCGGAGAGCACCATGATCAGGCCCAGCACGGTCAGCACGCCGAACACGGCCAGCAGCAGGTGGAAGTCCGCGAGCGGGCGGCTCAGCCACGCCGTCAGCGCGCCGCGCACGCCGACGACCCGCCGAGCCCGTCGGGTAGGTTGCTCCACCGCAGTCATGCGCCCATCGTCCCGCGCGACCCGCGCAGAAACCCGAACGTCACCCGCGTGTCGCGGTTCCGGCCGACGATCACACCGTCCCGGACAAGCCCGCCACCGCGTCCGCGAACGCGTGGCCGCGGTGCGCGTAGTCGGTGAACATGTCCATCGACGCCGCCGCCGGCGCGAGCACCACCGCGTCGCCCGGCCGGGCGAACGAGCGGGCCGCGCGCACCGCGTCGACCATCGTCGCGTCGGCCAGCACGGTCACCGGCACGTCCGGCGCCTCCCGCTCCAGCGCGGTCGCGATCACCTCGCGGTCGGCGCCGATCAGCACCACCGCGCGCAACCGGTGCGCCTGCGCCCGGACCAGCTCGTCCACCGACGCGCCCTTGAGCAGGCCGCCCGCGATCCACACCACGCTGTCGTGCGACCGCAACGACGCGTCCGCCGCGTGCGGGTTGGTCGCCTTGGAGTCGTTGACGTAGGTCACGCCGTCCACCTCGCCCACCACCACGGCCCGGTGCGCGCCCGGCCGGAAGTCGCGCAGCCCTCGGCGCACCGCCTCCGCCGACACCCCGAACGCCCGGGCCAGCGAGGCGGCGGCCAGCGCGTCGGCGAGTCCGGGCGGACCCGCGGGCCGCACCTCGTCCACCGGCAGCAGCACGGTGTCCGGCCCGAACGCCCGGTCCACCAGCTCCGACCCGCGCACGCCCAGCTGCCCCTCCTCGGGCTCGCCGAGCGTGAACGACACGTGCGCCTTCGCGGGCGCGTCCGCCAGCAGTGCCGCGACCAGCGGGTCGTCGGCGTTGGCCACCCCGACCTCGCCGGTCAGCACGCCGGACTTGGCCTGCCCGTACGCCTCCAGGGAGCCGTGCCAGTCCAGGTGGTCCTCGGCGAGGTTGAGCAGCACGCCCGCGAACGGCCGCACCGAGGGCGACCAGTGCAGCTGGAAGCTCGACAGCTCCACCGCGAGCACCCGGTGCCCGGCGAGCAGCGCGTCCACCACCGGCAGGCCCACGTTGCCGCAGGCCACCGCGTCCACCCCGGCGGCGCGCAGGATCGACTCCAGCATGCCGACGGTCGTGGTCTTGCCGTTCGTGCCGGTGACCGCGAGCCAGGTCGGCGCGTCGGCCAGCTCGCCGCCCATCCGCCAGGCCAGCTCGACCTCGCCGATCACCTCGACACCCGCCCGCGCCGCGGCGGCGAGCAGCGGGTTGTCCGGCCGCCAGCCGGGCGAGGTGACCACCAGGTCGGTGCCCACCGGCGGCTCGGTCAACCCGGGCACCAGCTCGACGCCGGGCAGCAGCTGCTCCAGCGCCGCCAGCCGGTCGGCCGACCCGTCGGTGACCGCCACGGTCGCGCCGGCGGCCAGCAGCGCCTCCGCCGCCGACCGCCCCGTCACGCCCGCGCCGGCGACCAGCACCCTGCGTCCCGTGAGGAAACCCATGCGTCAGGGCCCAGCCGCGGTGAGCCACTCGCTGTAGAACAGCCCGAGGCCGAACATGCAGCAGATGCCCGCGAGCAGCCAGAACCGGATGATCACCGTGGTTTCGGCCCACCCGGACAGTTCGAAGTGGTGGTGGAACGGCGCCATGCGGAAGAGCCTTCGCCGCGACGTGCGGAACACCGCGACCTGGAGCACCACCGACAGCACCTCGACCACGAACAACCCGCCGATGACGACCAGCAGCAGCTCGGTGCGGGTCGCGATGGACAGGCCCGCGACCAGGCCGCCGAGCGCGAGCGAACCCGTGTCGCCCATGAAGATCTTGGCCGGCGCGGCGTTCCACCACAGGAAGCCGATGCAACCCGCCATCGCGGCGGCGGCCACCAACGCCAGGTCCAGCGGGTCGCGCACGTCGTAGCAGCCCGCGACCGGAAGGTTGGAGCAGTTGTAGCGGAACTGCCAGAAGCTGATCACCACGTAGGTGCCGAGCACCATCGCGGACGTGCCGCCGGCCAGGCCGTCGAGGCCGTCGGTCAGGTTCACCGCGTTGGACCACGCGCTGATCGCGGCGTAGCAGAACACCACGAACCCGACCACGCCGAACGACACCACGGCGATGTCGCGCACGAACGAGAGGTTGACCGACGCCGGGGTCAGCCCGTCCTTGTTGGGGAACTGCATCACCAGCAGCGCGAACACGATCGTGGCGAGGAACTGGCCGACCAGCTTCGCGGTCTTGTTCAGGCCGAGGTTGCGCTGCTTGCGGATCTTGATGAAGTCGTCGAGGAAGCCCACCACGCCGAGCGAGGTGGTCAGCAGCAGCACCAGCAGGCCGGACGCGGTGGGCGTCTGGTCCCGCGCGGAGGCGGACATCGAGTTCACCAGGTGCGCGCCCAGGTACCCGAGCCACATGGCGATCAGGATCGCCACACCACCCATGGTGGGCGTGCCGCGCTTGGTCTTGTGGCTCTGCGGGCCTTCCTCGCGGATCTCCTGGCCGAAGCCCTGGCGCGAGAATATCTTGATCAGGTACGGCGTCAGCATGATCGACGCGATCAGCGCGATGGCCGCCGCGATGAGGATGCTCTTCATTTGCTGACCGCCTCCAGGAGAGCCTCGGCAACGCGCCACAGGCCGTAAGATTTGGATGCCTTCACCAGCACGACGTCACCCGGCCGCACTTGGTCGCGCAGCAGCTCCACGGCCGCCGCGACGTCCGGCACCAAAACCGCTTCTTCTCCCCATGATCCTTCCAGGTGCGCGCCCTGGTGCATCGGGCGGGCGTCCGCTCCGACGACGACCAGCTTGTTGATGTCCAGGCGCACCACGAGCCTGCCGATCTCGTCGTGCGCGCGGACCGAGTCCGCGCCGAGCTCGGCCATCGGACCCAGCACGGCCCAGCTGCGCCGCGCCGGCGTGGTCGCCCGGGAGATGGTGGCCAGCGACTTCAACGCCGCCTTCACCGACTCGGGGTTGGCGTTGTAGGAGTCGTTCACCACGGTCACCCCGTCGGCCCGCTCGGTGACCTCCATCCGGCGCGCCGACACCCGTTCCGCCTTGCCGAGCGAGTCGGCCACCTGCTCGGGCGTCGCGCCCAGCTCGAGGGCGATCGCGGCGGCGGTCAACGCGTTGCCGACGTGGTGCGGCCCGTGCACGGCCAGCTGCACCCGGGCCTCGCCCTTCGGCGTCACCAGCCGGAACCCGGCCCGGGCCTGGTCGTCCAGCCGCACGTCGACCGCCCGCACGTCGGCCGTCGACCGCTCGCCGACCAGCACGACCCGGGCCCGCGTCCGCGAGGCCATCGCCGCCACCAGCGGGTCGTCGGCGTTGAGCACCGCGACACCGTCCTGCGGCAGCGCCTCGACCAGTTCGCCCTTGGCCACCGCGATGCCCTCGCGCGAGCCGAACTCGCCGACGTGCGCCGAGCCCACGTTGAGCACCGCGCCGATCCGCGGCGGCGCGACCGCGCACAGGGCGGCGATGTGCCCGGGCCCGCGCGCGGACAGCTCCAGCACCAGGAACCGGGTGTCGGCGTCGGCCCGCAACGCCGTCCACGGGTGCCCCAGCTCGTTGTTGAACGACCCGGGCGGCGCGATGGTGCGCCCGAGCGGCGCGAGCACCTGCGCGATGAGGTCCTTGGTGCTCGTCTTGCCCGACGAGCCCGTCACCCCGACCACGGTCAACCCGGTCAACCTGTCCGTCACGTACCGGGCGAGCCTGGCCAGCGCCGCCAACACCGCGGCGCCGGACCCGTCGGTGTCGTCGGAGAGCACGTAGGCGTTCCCGTGCCCGTGCTCGACCGGAGGCGCGATGACGGCGGGCGCGTCGACCTCACGCCCGGCCAGCACCCCGACCGCACCGGCCCGCATCGCCTCGTCGGCGAAGTCGTGCCCGTCGACCCGGGCGCCGGGCAGCGCCAGGTACAGCGCGCCGTCACCGACCTCGCGGGTGTCGAACTCGACGGTCCCGGTCACCACCGGCGACCCGTCGGTGCGGTGCAGTCGTCCGCCGACGACCTCCGCGATCTCGGCCAGGCTGAGCTCGATCACGCGCGCACCCCGCGAATCGCCTCGGCGAGCGAGTCGACGTCGGAGAACGGCAGGATCTCCCCCGCCACCTCCTGGCCCGTCTCGTGCCCCTTGCCCGCGACGACGACCACGTCACCGGCACGCGCCAACGACACGGCGTGCGCGATCGCCCGCCCCCGGTCGCCGATCTCGACCACCTCGCCGCGCAGGTCGTCCGGTACCTCCAACGCGCCGGCCAGCATCGCGGCCCGGATCACGGCGGGGTCCTCACCGCGGGGGTTGTCGTCGGTCACCACGAGGACATCACTGCGCAAGGCGGCCTCCGCACCCATCAACGGCCGCTTGGCCCGATCCCGATCCCCGCCGCACCCGAGCACGGTGATGATCCGCCCGGCCGACCGCGCGCGCACCGCGTCCAACGCGAGCGCCACGGCCGCGGGCTTGTGCGAGTAGTCGACGACGGCGGTGAAGTCCTGCCCCTCGTCCACCCGCTGCATCCGCCCGGGAACCTGGACGTTCGCGAGCCCCTCCCGAATGGCGTCGACCCCGACCCCACCGGCGTGCAGGCACCCGATGGCGAGCAGCGCGTTGGCGACGTTGAACTCACCGGGCAACCGCAACGTGACGTCGAAGGAGAGCCCACCGGGCCCCCGCGCGGTGAAGTTCTGCTCCCCGGTCGCCGACACCCGGTGCCCGGACGCGGTCCAGTCGGCGTCACCGGTGGTCGACACGGTCACCGTGCCGCCCTTCACCAGCCGCCGTCCCCACTCGCCGTCGACGCAGACCACCTCGGTCCGGGCCCGCCCGTCGAACAGCGAGGCCTTGGCCTGGAAGTAGTCCTCCATGTCGGGGTGGAAGTCGAGGTGGTCCTGGGACAGGTTGGTGAACGCGGCCACCGCGAACCCGACCCCACCGACCCGCCCGAGCCGCAACGCGTGGCTGGACACCTCCATGGCGACATCGGTGGTGCCGCACTCGGCCATCACCGCGAGCAGCGCCTGGAGATCAGGCGCCTCGGGCGTGGTGAACGCGCTGTCGAGCCGCCGCTCCCCGATCCGGGTCTCGACGGTCCCGATCAACCCGGTGCTCCGCCCGTCGGCGCGCAACACGGACTCGATCATGTAAGAGGTGGTGGTCTTCCCGGACGTCCCGGTGACCCCCCACAAGGCGACCTTGGTGGACGGCTCCCCGTACACCCGCGCGGCCACGGGCCCGAGCACATCCCGAGGCCGGGGGTGCACCAGCACAGGAACCCCGGAAGGCACGTGAACCACACCGGCCTCATCGGTCAACACGGCGACGGCCCCCAACTCGAGGGCCTGGGAAACGAACTCGGCCCCGTGCACCCGGGCACCGGGAAGAGCGGCGAAAAGGTCACCGACCACCACGTGCTGAGCACGCAGCGTGACGCCACGAACCCTCACATGGGCAAGATCGGGCGCAGTCAGATGAGCGTCCACCGCGGAGGCGATATCGGACACGGTCACAGGCGATGTGCGGGAAGGGCGAGGCGGGGCAGTCGCGACCTTGCCCTCTAGCTTGGCAGGCACGCGCGGAAGGCTACCGGCGCACGGAGAGTGTTCACCGGGCACGTCCACCCTGGAACCACCTCCCGAAGCCAACCCCTCCCTCACCACCCGCACACCCCACACCACCGAAGCCCCACACACAACTCACCAGCCACACGAAGCGCACGGTCACGCCGACCAAGCCAGGGGCCTCGTGTTCTCCCCGTATGGCCTGGGCGAAGCCCAACCGCATGTGTCAAGGGGGCACCGAACCGCCCAACCGCCGCCCGAACTCGACAACGGCCCCCTTGACGCATGTGGTTGCCTCAGGCAGGCCATACGGGGAGAACACGACGCCCTTCACCCCCGGAGGCGCTGCCCGTCCGGCGAGGACGCTTTTACGCTCTAAACCCACCCCAACACACAACCCTCACCCGACTACCCAATCCTCACCCCAACACCCAACCCTCACCCCAACACCAACGGAACCACAGGACTCTGCACATCGGACATGGGAATCTGATACCGCTGAGTCAGATAAGACGCCACATCATGAAACAACGGCGCAGCACTACCGCTGTACTGCGACCCACTGGGCGCATCCAACATGATCCCGACCACATACCGCGGATTATCCGCAGGCAAAATACCCGCAAACGTGATCCAGTACTGCGATGAACTATAACAGGAACACTTCTCGTCAATCTGCTGAGCAGTCCCCGTCTTCCCGGCGATCTGATACCCCGGCAACGCCGCAGGATACCCGGTCCCGACCTGCCCGGGAGAGTTCTGCAACACCGCCCGAAACATATCCCGAACAGTCTTCGCAGTAGTAGGCGACACCACCCGGACCTCTTCGGGCTTGGGCATCTCCCGCCGAGCCCCGGAAGCATCCACCACAGCCCGGACGATCCGCGGAGGAATCCGAACCCCATCGTTGGCAATGGCCTGGTACATCCCGGTCATCTGCAACAACGTCATGCTCAACCCCTGCCCGATGGGCAGGTTCCCGAACGTCGACCCGGACCACTGCCCCCGAGGCGGAACAACCCCCTGCTCCTCCCCGGGCAACCCGGACTGGGTCCGCTTGCCCAACCCGAACAACCGCATCATGTCCGAATACCGATCGGGCCCGATCTTCTGCGCGGTCATCAACGTCCCCACGTTGGACGACTTCGCGAACACCCCGGTGAACGACATCTCCTGGGTGGGATGCCAGGTGGCATCCCCGATCACCCGGTCGGCAATCTTGATCGACGGGTCGACGGTCAACACGCTGTCCGGCTGATAAATCCCGTCTTCGATGGCCGTGGCGGCCGTAATGATCTTGTTCACCGACCCGGGCTCGAACACCGAACTGACCGCGGTGTTCCGCTTCTGATCATCGGAAGCCTGCCCGAAGTCGGTCGGATCGAACGTCTTGTCGTTCGCCATCGCGACGATCTCACCGGTACGCGCGTCCAACACCACAGCCGACCCGGCCTTGGCCCCGGACTTCGCGGTGTAATCAGTGACCATCTTCTGCAACGCGTACTGCGTGTCGATGTCGAGCGTCAACTCCAAGCTCTTCCCGGGAGTGGCCGCCGCCAACTCCCGAGACCGCCCGGGCCCGGGAATAACCACGTTGTCATTCCCCTGCATGGTGTCCACGACCCGCCGCCCGTTGGTCCCGGCGAGCACGGTGTCCTGCGAGTTCTCCAACCCCAGCAAGCCCTGGGTGACCGCCGGCGACTCGGACTTCCGCCAGTTCGCCGCCCCCACGATGTTGGACGCCAACGACCCGTTGGGATAAACCCGGACGGCCCGGTACTCGGCCCCCACGTCGTTGAACCGCTCGGTGATCGAGGCAGCCTTCGCCGGGTCCACGTTGTCCACCAGCTCGATGTAGGTGGTGTCCCGCGTCAACATCCCGTAAATGGTCGCGGCATCGGTCTTCTGCCCACCGACCGAAGCACCCAACGTCTGCTCGACGAACACCGAAATGGCCTTGGCGTGATCCTCGAAGCTGCCGATCGACGGATCGGCCGCAACAGCCTTGGCCCAATTCTCCCGCATCAACGCCGGAACCACGTACAACGCCCGGGCCTCGACGCTGAACGCCAACTGGTTGCCGTTCCGATCCGTGATGGACCCACGAGCGGCCGGGATGTCGATCTGGGTGGCCCGCTGCTTCTCGGCCTGCGCCGACAACGCCTCGGCCTGGAACCCCTGAACCCGAACCAGCTGCAACCCGGCCAACACCAAGGCCCCGATCAGCAACAGCCGCCCGACCCCGATCCGGACGCGACTGTTACCCCCCCGACGCTTGGCGGGTCGCCCCCGCACCGACAGGGGACGACGAGCGGGCCTGCCCCGAGTGGGCATCACGAACCTCCGATTACCTGCTGGAAGCACGCCCGAGCCCGCCCCACGGGAACCTCACCCACCGGCCGCGGTGGTGGTGGGCACGACATTCGCGTCGGGCTGCTCGGGCGCAACAACAGTCGTAGGTGCAGCAGCAGTCGTAGTAGTAGGAGCGGCCGAAGTGGTCGGCGCGGCCGACGTAGTGGGCGCGGCCGACGAGGTCACCGGCGGAGGAGGCGCCTGCACCGCGGACGGCTTCCCGTAGACCTCCACCGTCCCGTCGGGCAACAACCGCAACTTCGCCGGATCCCCGGCGGGCAGCAACCCGAGCTTGGCCGCCGCCGCGGCCAACTCCAATGGCGACTCGGCCAACGCGACCTCCTGCCGCAACTGCTCGACCTGCCGCGCCAACCGCGTCTCCTCGGCCCGCGCGTCCTGCAACCGGTACGAGTCGGCCGTGGCCTGGGTCGACAACCACATGATCGCCGCGATGCCCACCCCGAGCACCACCATGACCATCACCACGAACGGCGCCCGCGGCGCCACCACGGCCTGCCGGGCCGCCGCCGACGCGCTCCGCGACGCACCCCGGGGCGCGTTCCGCTGAGCCCGCCGCGCGTAGGCCCGCTCGGCCGCCGCGGACCGGGTCCGCGACCGCTCGGCCGCCGCCTTGCGCAGCTGCCGCTCCCGAGGGTGGGGACCGGGCGACGCCGTGCCACCGGTCCGTGCCGGCGCGGTCATGTCGCCTCCCGGATCCGTTCCGCCGCGCGCAGCCTCACCGGCGCGGCCCTGGGGTTGTCCTCGATCTCCTGCTCGTTCGCGACCTCGGCGCCCCGGGTCACCAGCTTCAGCTCCGGGCCGTGGCCGGGCAGCTCCACCGGCAGGCCCAGCGGCGTCTTCGACTCGGCCAGCGACGCGAACGCCCGCTTGACCATCCGGTCCTCCAGGGACTGGTAGGCCTCCACGACGATCCGACCGCCCACCGCGAGCACCGACAGCGCCTCGGGCAGCGCGAGCCGCAACGACTCGAGCTCCTCGTTGACCTCGATGCGCAACGCCTGGAACGTGCGCTTCGCCGGGTGGCCGCCGGTGCGCCTGGTCGCGGCCGGCACCACGGCGTAGAGCAGCTCGACGAGCCGGCCGCTCAACGTGAACGGTTCCTTCTCGCGCTCCCGGACCACCGCCCCGGCGATCTTGCGGGCGAACCGCTCCTCGCCGTAGTCGCGCAGGATCCGGGTCAGCTCGTCCACCGAGTAGGTGTTGAGCACGTCCGCCGCCGTCGTGCCGGTGCCCGCGCTCATCCGCATGTCCAACGGCGCGTCCTTGGAGTAGGCGAACCCGCGCTCCTCGGCGTCCAGCTGCAACGACGACACCCCGAGGTCCATCAGGATCCCGTCGACCCGGCCGGGAACGGCGTCCGCGATCCGGTCGTAGGTGGTCTGCACGAAGGACACCCGGTCACCGAACGGCGCGAGCCGCTCCCGGGACAGCGCGAGCGCCTGGGGGTCGCGGTCCAGCCCGATCAGCCGGACCCGGGGGAACCGTGCCAGCACGGCCTCCGAGTGGCCGCCGAGACCGAGCGTGCAGTCCACGAAGACCGCGTCGCGGTCGGCGAGGGCCGGTGCGAGCAGGTCCAGCACGCGGTCGAGCAGCACCGGCACGTGCCGCGCCCGCTGCGCCATCAGACCCACTCCTCCAACTACCCCCTCGAACAACAGAATCGGGTGACGTCAGGTCCCCGCCCGCCCGTCGGACCTGGCGCCGGGGAAGGTGCGCCAGGGCCGATAGCCGAGCGGACCGAGGCCTCACGGCACCCGAAACCTCAAGCGATCAAGCCAACGGGCCATCAGAAGACGCCGGGCAGCACCTCCTCGCGAGCCTCGGCGTAACTCTCCTCGTGCTCGTCGAGGTACCGCTGCCACGCCTGCGCGTCCCAGATCTCCAGCCGGTTCACCGCGCCGATGACCACGCACTCCTTGGTCAACCCGGCGTAGCGGCGCAGTTCCGGTGCGATGGACACCCGGCCCTGCCCGTCCGGCCGCTGCTCGTCCGTCCCCGCGAACAGGTAGCGCTGGTAGGCGCGGACGGCTTCGTTGGTGAAGGAGGCCTCCGCGACCTTGCGCGCCATCTGCTCGAACTCGGCCCGAGGGAACACGTAGAGGCAGTGGTCCTGGCCCTTGGTGACCATGAGACCCCCCGCTAGCGCGTCCCGGAACTTCGCAGGCAGCGTCAGCCGGCCCTTGTCGTCCAGCTTCGGGTGGTGCGTGCCCAGGAACACGGCACTCCACCTCCCGACGCCGGAACCAGACGTCCGACCGGCAGTGGAGCCCCCGTCTGCCCCACCGGCCGCCACAGTACCCCACTTTTCCCCACAGTCAACGCTGAAACGAGTGGAGGCACGGCGAGCGGGATCACGTTTTCGCTGGTAGAGCGAAGACGGCCGGTGTGGGGCGCGGTGGGGGACGACGGGCGCCCGTACCCCTGGAGAGTGAGCTGAGAGGCCCCTGAATCCACCCGGATGGCCCAACGAAAACACGTGAAACCGGTTCACGGCGGCGCGTGGTGGGGAATGGTGGGTGGAAGCGGGTCGAACCGGCCGGACCGCCCGGACGTTGGACGCCCCGCGGGCGAAACTGTTCAATCGGGTGTAGGGCGCTTAGCCCTGGTTTGACACACTGCGTGAAACGCTCGCCGCCACCGCGAACCGGTCGCGGTCGGGCCGTCCCGCTCCAGGAGGTCGCGTGACTCCGAGTACCCCGCCAACCGCCCTGCCCGGTCACTCCTACGGGGGTGTGGGTGGGCCGGGCGTGAACCACGTGTCGGCGGGCACAGGTCATCCACAGGAGCGGCCTGACGAGGTGCTGGCGGAGCTGCACACCGTGGTGGGCCGGATCGCCGCGAACGTCGAGAAGGTCATCGTCGGCAAGCCCGAGGTGGTCCGGATCGCGCTGGTCACGCTGCTCGCCGAGGGTCACCTGCTGGTCGAGGACGTGCCCGGGGTCGGCAAGACCTCGCTCGCCAAGGCGCTGGCCAGATCCATCGACTGCTCGGTGAGCCGGTTGCAGTTCACGCCCGACCTGCTGCCCAGCGACATCACCGGCGTGTCGATCTACAACCGGCAGGACAACGACTTCGAGTTCCGCCCCGGCCCCATCTTCGCGAACATCGTGGTCGGCGACGAGATCAACCGCGCGTCGCCGAAGACCCAGTCCGCGCTGCTGGAGTGCATGGAGGAGCACCAGGTCACGGTCGACGGGCACACCTACCCGCTGTCCGCGCCGTTCATGGTGATCGCCACCCAGAACCCGATCGAGATGGAGGGCACCTACGCCCTCCCCGAGGCGCAGCGCGACCGGTTCACCGCGCGGGTGTCCATCGGCTACCCCGACCCGCAGGCCGAGCTCGCCATGGTCGACGAGCACGCGGGCGCGAACCCGCTCGACGAGCTGCGCCCGGTGTCCGACGCGGACCAGGTGCTCAAGCTCGTGCACGCGGTGCGCCGGGTGCACCTGTCGACCGAGATCCGCCGGTACGCGGTCGAACTGGTCGGCGCGACCCGCCGGCTGCCCGAGCTGCGGCTGGGCGCCTCGCCGCGGTCGACGCTCCAGCTGGTCCGGTCCGCCCGCGCGCAGGCCGCGCTGTCCGGTCGCGACTTCGTGGTGCCCGACGACATCCACGCGGTGGCCGTGCCGGTGCTCGCGCACCGCCTGGTGCCGACCGCCGAGGCGCAGGCCGCCCGCCGGTCCTCCGCCGACCTGGTGCGCAACCTGCTCCAGCGGGTGCCCGTCCCGCACGGGACGCCGATGCCTCCGGGCGGGCCGTTCCCGCACGCCGCCAACCCGAACCGCTGACATGCGCGGAGCCCTGTCCGGCCTGACGACGCGCGGCAGGTGCCTGCTCGCGGCCGGGTTCGCGGCCGGCGCGTGCGCGGTGATCCTCAACGAGCGCGACCTGCTGCGCGTCGCCGCGTTCGTGATCGCGCTGCCGGTGCTCGCCGCGTGGCTCGCCGGGCGCGCCCGGGTCGGCCTGAACGCGAACCGCTTCCTGTTCCCCGCCAGGGTCCAGGTCGGGTCGTCCACCGAGGTGCGGGTCGAGCTGCGCAGCGCGGGCCGGCTGCCGACCGGCGGGCTGCTGCTGGAGGACGCGGTCCCCTACGCGCTCGGCTCCCGGCCGCGGTTCGTGGTCAAACGACTGCCGCGCAACACCGTGACCGCCCTGCGCTACCAGCTCAAGCCCGTCATGCGCGGTGTCCAGCAGGTGGGTCCGCTGATGGCGCGCATCACCGACCCGTTCGGGCTGGCCGAGTTCGACCGCGAGCTCGCCGGGCGGACCAGGCTCGTCGTGGTGCCCCGGGTGACCGGGCTCGTCGGCCTGCCCAGCGGGTCCGGCATGGGCGCGGGCGACGACGGCTCGATCCGGCTGCGCGCGGGCCAGGGCGAGGACGACGCCGTGGTCCGGCCCTACCGGCACGGCGACGACCTGCGCAAGGTCCACTGGCGGTCGACCGCGCGGCGCGACGAGCTGATGGTGCGCGTCGAGGAACGCCCGTGGCGCGGCGGCACGACCGTGCTGCTGGACCACCGGCTGACCGCGCACCGCGGCGCGGGGCCGACCGCGTCCCTGGAGTGGGCCGTCTCGTTCGCCGCCTCGGTGTGCCTGCACCTGCACCGGTACGGCCACCAGGTGCGGCTCGTCGGCGACGACGGCCGGGTGATCGCGGGCGAGGGCGGCCACAGCGACTCGCTGGTGCTCGACGCGCTCGCCGCGTTGCAGCCCTCGCACCGCCGCGAGCCCGCCGCCGGGGTCGATCCCGGCGCGGGCCAGGAGGTCATCGCGATCCTCGGCTCCTGCACGCCCGGCGTGGTCGACGCGCTGGTGCGCAACCGGCCGCGCGGCATGCGCAGCCTGGCCGTCGTGCTCGACGTGTCCCGGTGGGCAGGCCCCTCGGAGGACCCGGCGCCCGGGCCCGACGACGCGGTCGGGCTGCTGCGCGGCGCGGGCTGGGGCGCGGTCGTCGCGGGACCCGGCACGTCCATGAACCAGGTGTGGCGCGAGCTGTGCCACAGCGCGGGCAACCGCGGGCCAGTGGTGCGCACGGAGGTGGGCTGAAGTGAGCGGCGCGACCGGTACCCGCGGCGGCAACTGGGTGGTGAGCGCGACACCGGCGGTGGCCGGGTTCGCGACGCTGTGCGCCGCGACCGCGCTGTCCAGCGTGATCGACGGCGGGCTGTGGCTGGTGCACCTGGCCGTGGCGATCGCCGTGGTGGCCGGTGTCGGCGTGCTGCTGCGGTCGTTGCGGCTGCCGTCGCTGCTGGTCGTCGCCGGTCAGCTGCTGGCGCTGCTGTGCCTGCTGGTGACCGTGTTCACCCGCACCGGCGTGCTGGTGGTGTTCCCGGGTCCGCAGTCGTTGTCCGACCTGGGCACCGTGCTGTCCGACGCGATCACCGAGGTGCAGACGGGCGTGCCGCCGGTGCCGAGCAGCGCCGCGATGAGCTGCCTGGTGATGGTGGCGATCGGCGTGGTCTCGGTGCTGGTCGACGCGCTGGCCGTCGGCGCCGGCGCGCCCGCCGCGTCCGGACTGGTGCTGCTGTGCGTGTTCGCGGTGCCCGCGTCGCTGGCCGACGCGATGCTGCCGGTGTGGACGTTCGTCTGCGGCGCCGGCGCGTTCGCGCTGCTGCTGGCCGTCGACGGGCAGCACAAGCACTCGGCGTGGCGCGGTCGGCTCGGCGGTGGCGGCGGCGGGTCCGGCTCGGCGGCGACCGGGGTCGCGGCGCTGGCCGTGGTCGTCGCGCTGCTCGCGGGCATGTCGCTGACGCTCGTCGGCACGGTCGGGCGGCTGCCCGGCACCGGTGACGACGTGGGCGGCGGGTCCGGCGGGTTGGGCATCGACCCGATGACCGAGTTGCGCGGCATGCTCAACCAGGGCGCGTCGCGGGAGATGTTCAAGGTGCGGGGGCTCGGCCAGTCGGCGTACCTGCGCGCGATGACGTTGCGCGACTTCGTGCCGGACAAGGGCTGGCAGCTCGGCGGGAACCTGCCCGAGGGCGACCCGGCGAACGCCGCGCTCGCGCCGCAGCCGGGCGACGACGGCGCGGGCGAGGTCAAGGAGGTCCGGATCGAGCCGGTCACCTGGGTGGACAACTGGCTGCCCGTGTACGGCAGGCCGCGCCGGCTGTCCGATGTGGACGAGAACTGGCGGTACGACCCGGGTCGCGGCATGGTCTACAGCGTCCGCGCGCGCAAGGCCGACGAGTACAAGCTGGAGACGGTGCTGACCGAGCCGAGCGCGGACGTGCTGCGCAAGGCCTCCGGCGCGCTCGACATCGACCCGGCGTACCTCCAGGCGCCCGGCGTGCGGCCGGAGGTGCGCGAACTCGCCCAGCAGATCACCCGGGACCAGACCAACACGTTCGACAAGGCGCGCGCGCTCTGGGCGTACTTCACCGACGGCACGCACGGCTTCAAGTACACGACCCAGACCAAGAACGACACGAACGTCGACGCGCTGTCGGACTTCCTGTTCAACGGCAAGACCGGGTTCTGCGAGCAGTACGCGTCGGCGATGGCGATCATGGCGCGGGCGGTCGGGCTGCCGGCGCGGGTCGCGCTGGGCTTCACCGCCGGGTACCCGACCGAGGACGCGCTGTCGATCACCACGCAGGACGCGCACGCGTGGGTCGAGGTCTACTTCCCGGGCTACGGCTGGATGACCTTCGACCCGACGCCGCTGACCGACGGGCGCAGCGTGACGCCGTCGTACATCAACGGGTTGAGCCCGGACGGGGACGAGCCGGACGACGCCTCGGGCGTGACGTCGGCGCCGACCACCACGACCGAGGTCGGCACGTCCACGACGGCGGTCGACACCGCGAACGGCCAGAACCAGGCGGACGCGAACCGCGACGAGCAGGCCGTGCCGCTGTGGCACAAGATCGCGCTGATCGCCGGGTTCGCGCTGGCGCTGCTGCTCGCACTGCTGGCGTGGACCCGGATCGGCCCGGCCAGGGTGCGACCGATCGCTACCGGTGGCGCGCTGGCGTCCGGCGCGGTGGGCGTGGTGCTGGCGGTGGGCCTGGTGTCGTGGTGGGTCGCGGCGCTGCCCGCACTGGCCCTGGTGGCCGCCGTCCCGGCGGTGATCCGCACGTGGCGCCGCCGCTCGCGCCTGGCCGTGGTGGCGAGCCTGGGCCCGGACGCGGCGAACGCGGCCTGGCAGGAACTCCTCGCCGAGTCGGTGGACCGGGGCACCCGCGTCCCGGACACGGAAACCGTCCGGGTGGCCGCCCGCCGCCTGGTCCGGGCCCACAACCTGGACGACCGCGGCCGCGACGGCCTGCGCGCGGTGGTGGGCGCGGTGGAACGCTCCTGGTACAGCACCACGACCACCGCCGACCCGTCCCTGCCGACCGCGGTCGACGAGGTCCGCCAAAGCCTGAACCGCAACGCGCCCCTGGCCCTGAAGGCCAAGATCATGCCGCGCTCGGTCCTCCACCCGACCACCCCGGCGGACGAGACCGCGGACTCGGTGGGCGTCTGACCCAGGGCACGGCAACCCCACCAGCCAGGCCCACTCCGGCCAGACCAACTCCGCGCCGAGCCAACTCCCGCCAAGCCAACTCCAGGCCGGGCCAACTCCCGCCAAGCCGGCTCCGGGTCGGACCGACTCCAGCCGGGCTACCACCAGCCAAGCCAACCCCGGCCGGGCTACCACCAGGCCAGGCCACCACCGGCCCGGCCATTACCGGCTGGGCTACCACTGGGCCGGGCCGACTCCGGGCCGGGCCGGGCCACCACCAGGCCAGGCCACCACCGGCCAGGCCAACTCCGGTCAGGCCGGACGCCCGTCGGCTCAGGCGTCGGTCGGGCCGCCACCGGCCGGGCCACCGTCTGGCCGACTCCGGTCGGCCCGGACAGCCGCCGGCTCAGGGCGTCGGTCAGGCCAGGCACCCGTCGAGCCCGGACTCCGTTCGGACGGAAGGCGGTCGGACGGGAGACGGTCGGCTTCGGGTGTCGGCGGGGCCAGGCTCGTGCGCAGCGAGCGGCTGGTCCCAGGCGCGCGCCGTCCGAGCCCGCCAGCCGGATCCACCGATCAGCCCGGCCATCCCCGGCGTCCGATCGCCGACACCCGGCCCCAGGTACCGGCCACCGCGTGCCGAACGCGGATGTCCGTTTCCCCCGCGTTCATCCGAACCGTTCCCGCCGCCCGAGGCGCGGTGCCCGTTCTCCGGACAAACGCACGGCCCGCTCCTGGTGTCCCAGGGCGGGCCGTGTGCGGATGTTCGCTCGGGCTTCTACTCGTCCTCGAAACGACGACGGAAGCGTTCTTCCATCTTCTGGGAGAACGAGCTGCGGCTCGGGCGACTTCCTTCGTCGTTGGGTTCGTCGGCGCCCTGATCGCCACGACGAAGCGTCGTGACGGTCAGCAGTACGCCGAAGAACATCAACAGGAAGCCGACCACGCTCACCACCGGGATACCAGCGAGCTTCGGCAACATCACACCCGTCACCAGCAGTGCCACACCCACGGCGAACAGCGCGATGCCCTGGATGCGACGCCGTCGGGACGGCTTGCGCAGCTTGGCGCCGCGCACTGTGGATGCGAACTTCGGGTCCTCGGCGTAGAGCGCGCGCTCGATCTGGTCGAGCAGTCGCTGCTCGTGCTCGGAGAGTGGCATGGCTCCTCCTCCGGCACAGCGGTCGCGGGCGCCGGGTGTTCACGGTTGCCGCCGGTCCCGGCGGACGCCCCGTCCAGGGGGCGTCACAACCAGGATACGATTCGCGAGGCCCGCCGACTACCCAGTCCGTGCCCCTAAGCGGTTCGTTATGTCACCATCATCCTCACGGGTCAATCGTCAGACCTTCGTGAGGTCACTGAGTGACCACGAAGGTCAACTGTCAAGCCCTGGTCAACAGCGTGTCCACCCCCTGTTCGACCACCAGGCCCCGTCCCTTGGGCCAACCGGGGCGCCGCTCGCCGAACCCGAACATCACGCACAGCAGACCCCTTCCCGACCTCGGCCCACCGCCGACCCGGCGAAGCACACCACCACACCCCCGCCCGCGCCTTCGGAACCCCGCCACCCGAACCCGCCCCGCCCACACCGGGACCGCCCGATGTGCTAGCGAAACTCGGTGTGCCGCCGGGTGTGCCGCCGGGTGTGCCGCCGGGTGTGCCGCCGGGTGTGCCGCCGGGTGTGCCGCCGGGTGTGCCGCCGGGTGTGCCGCCGGGTGTGCCGCC
>NZ_JBFAEO010000013.1:0-25024 GCF_040642015.1 Actinosynnema sp. NPDC020468 | reverse complement strand
GGGTCCGCCGCCGGGTCCGCCGCCGGGTCCGCCGCCGGGTCCGCCGCCGGGTCCGCCGCCGGGTCCGCCGCCGGGTCCGCCGCCGGGTCCGCCGCTGCCGAATGCCGCGTGCTGAGTGGGTGTGGTGGTGAGGCTCCTTTCGTGGTGGGCGTGTCGGGAAGTCGTGGGTGGCGGTGGGCGTGGGCAGAGGTCGTTCAGGGGTGGGGGTTAGGCGGCTTTGGGTTTTAGGGGGTGGGTGGTGTGGATTGCGGGGCGGGGGCGGGTGGTGGCTTGGGTGGCGGCTCGGGTCAGGGTGGCGGCGGTGGTGGCTGGGTCTCGGTGGAGTTGGGTGGGGGTGGTGTGGACGACTACCACTCCGGCGGCCGACATCAGGTGGGAGCGGGATTTCGGTGGGGTCAGTTGCCAGGCCAGGGCCAGGGTGTCCCACCAGGCGTCTGCTTCGCCCAGGGGGCGGCCCTCCTCGGTGTAGAGGGGAACGTTCCACTGGGGTGGGGGTAGCGGGAGGGTGTCCACGACGTGTTGTGCCCACGCTCGGGGGACGGTGCGGAGGGTGGCCACCAGGGACCTCGTGTCGGACGGGGCTTGGGCCAGGGCGGCGTCGAGGTCGGCCAGGGGGACGCCGCCCTCGCGGAACGCCTCCGTCAGGACTCGGGTGATCTCGGAGTGGGTGGGGAGGAACCTCGCGGTGTCGGCGACCGCCCTGGGCAGCGGGGCGGTCAGGAAACCTCGGCGCAGGACCGGGCTGGGGAGGTTCTTCGTGTGGACCGGGCGCACGTCCTCGGCCGCGCGGGTGCGGCGGACGGTCAGGGTGTGGACGGGGCCCGTGGCCGGCACCGAGCACAGGCCGTGGAGGTGGAGCGCGTCGACGCCGGTGACCAGGGTGCCGGGGCCGCAGTAGCGCAGGGCCGCCTCGATGCGTTGCAGGCGGGTCGGCGGGCGGCGGCTGAGCACCAGCACGCCGGGCAGGTGTTCGCGCCACGGGCCGCCGGGCGCGGTGCGCGACCTCAGGTCCGTGGGCGACAGGCCCAGGGTCAGCAGGTCGCGCGCCTTCGCGACGGCGTGCGGGAAGAGGGCGGCCAGGGCCGAGAGGTGGATCTTGTGGGTGGTCATGGGGATGACGATCCCCGCAGGTGGGGGCGGTGTCGAGGGGGGATTGCGAGGTTGTGGACAAGTGGTGGGGCTGTGGATGGATTAGAGGCCTCCCGCGGGTCCGACCACCCGCGGGAGGCCTCATCGGCGGCGGCGGCCACCCCTCGTCGGCCGCCGCGGGCCGGTCAGAGGCGCACCAACTCCTGCTGTTCCTCCTCGATGCCGGCACCCAGCGCGCGGCGGCTGACCCGCACGTCGCGCCACGCGTCGTAGACCGCGACGAGCCCGCCCGCGAGGACGAACGCCACCGCGAGCGCGACGACACCGGACGTCTCCAGACTGGTGAAGATCACCGCCGCGGCCCACGCCTGGACCGCCGTGAACAGCAGCGTGCACGCGAGGCGCTCGGTCAGCCTGCGACGTGCCTTCAGCACTTCCAGGTCGTAGATCATGATTCCCCCTCCGGAATCCGACGGACACGTCAGTTGTATGTCCGAGGAGGGAGGGGCTCTGCGTCATCTGACGCAGAGCGCGGAAACGTCCCCTTTTTGGGGTGAAATTCAGTGCACGAGCTCGTGCAGGCGGTCCAGCCGGAGGATGTCGATCTTGCGGCGACCCGTGCTGATGATCCCCTCCTCGCGCAACGTCCGCAGCACCCGCACGAGGGACTCCCGGGACGTGCCCACGGTGCTCGCCAACTCCTCCTGGCTCAGCGACACCTCGCCCTGGTCGGCGATGCCGCGCCGCAGCGCCACGTCGATCAGCACGGCCGCGACGCGCTGGGTCGCGGAGCCGGTGTACTGGACGCGCTGGCGGTCGGTGTCCCGCTGACGGGTGATCACGACCTTCAGCACCGCCCACGCGATCCGGGGGTGCCGCTGGCACAGGCCCGCGAACCCGGACGCGGACACGACCAGCGCGCGCAGCGGCACGAGCGCGCTCACCGTCGCCGACCGGGGCAGACCGTCCACCGCGGACCGCTCGCCGACGATGTCGCCCGCGCCGCGCACCGCGAGCAGCCGCTCGTGGCCGTTGGAGCTGTGCGCCGACACCCGGCAGAGGCCGTGCAGGATCACCAGCACGTGTCCGGTGACCTCGCCCTCGTGGCAGATCACCGCACCGGCCGGGTAGTCGCGCTCGGTGCCCGTCGTCGCGAGGACGGCGTGCTCTGCGGGCGTGAGCAGCGCCCAGAACCGCTCCACCCGGCCAGCCTGCCCGGTGATCGTCACCGGCGGAGGATTTGGTCGCGCAGACCACCCGAACGGCCCGGAACAGGCAGGTCGAACCCTCAGGAAGCCTCGGATTTCCGCACGGGTGGGGGTCGGGGACGAGAGGTACGGCGTGGGACCGGGGGGCGGCGGTCGGGCACCGGGCCGGTCGGTGCCCGGGTTCGGGGCGCCCTGGTGCTTTCGACGCCTGCTGCGCCCTTCCCGGCCAGGCAGGTCCGGCGATCGCTCGGGTCGGTGGGTGGGGATTCGAGGCGCGGTCGGGTGCACGGGCTTCGCACGCGGCCGGGGCGGGTCAGCCCG
Organism: Actinosynnema sp. NPDC020468; assembly: GCF_040642015.1. Lineage (NCBI taxonomy): Bacteria > Bacillati > Actinomycetota > Actinomycetes > Pseudonocardiales > Pseudonocardiaceae > Actinosynnema > Actinosynnema sp. NPDC020468. The sequence continues at coordinate 22,406 of NZ_JBFAEO010000013.1, read as the reverse complement.
GGTCGGGTTTGGGTGACGGGTCCGCCGACCTCGCCAGGGGTGCGCCCAGCAGCGAGGCCGGGCGGATCGCGGCGGTGCCGAAGCGGGACCGGGCCTGGTCCGCGGCCTGGTCGGCGTCGCGCCAGCCCCGTTCCGGGGTGTCCAGGGAGAGTTGTTCGCCCTCGTCGCCCTCCAGCAGACCCTCGATCCGCACGCCGATCAGGCGGATCGCGCCCGGCGGCACGTGGTCGTCCAGCAGGGTGGCGGCGGTCTTGTAGACCTCCTGGGTCACGTCGGTCGGCGTGCGCAGCGTCTTCGAGCGGGTGATCGTGGTGAAGTCCGCGAACCGCACCTTGATCGACACCGTCCGGCCGCGCAGGCCCCGGCCGCGCAGCGACGCCGTCGACCGCTCGGCGAGCCGCAGCAGTTCGCGCTTGAGCAGGGCGCGGTCGAAGTGGTCGACCTCGAAGGTCTCCTCCGCGCCGATCGACTTCTCCCGCACCGACGGCACCACGGGCCGGTCGTCGTGCCCGCGGGCCAACGCGTGCAGGTGCTCGGCCAGCGCCACGCCCAGCACCTTGCGCAACCGGGGCAGCGGTGTCGCCGCCACGTCCGCCACCGTGTCGAGCCCGACTCGGTCGAGGTGCTCGGCGGTCCGCTTGCCCACGCCCCACAGCGCGGACACCGGCAGCGGGTGCAGGAACGCCAGCACCTCCGCCCGCGGCACGACCATCATCCCGTCCGGTTTGCACATCCCCGAGGCCAGCTTGGCGACGAACTTGGTCGACGCCACGCCCACCGAGCAGGTGATGCCGAACCCCTCCTCGACCCGCGCCCTGATCCGCGCGGCCACCTGACCCGGCGTCGACCGCAGCCGGCGCAGCGCGCCGCCCACGTCGAGGAACGCCTCGTCCAGGCTCAGCGGCTCGACCAACGGCGTCACCTCGCGGAAGATCGCCATCACCCCGCGCGAAACCTCCTGGTAGCGCGCGAAGTTCGGCGGCACGAACACCGCGTGCGGCGCCAGCCGGCGGGCGTGCGCGGTCGGCATGGCCGAGCGCACGCCGAACTCCCGGGCCAGGTAGTTCGCCGCCGACACCACGCCCCGGTTCGCCGTGCCGCCCACCACGACCGGCTTGCCCGCGAGCGACGGATCGTCCCGGATCTCCACCGACGCGTAGAACGCGTCCATGTCGACGTGCAGCATCGGGCAGCCCGTGTCGTCCGGCCACGAGTCGCCCACGGCCTTGAAGCGGTCGACGAGACCGCGCGGCAGGTCACCGCTGCGCCCCACGCCCACCCCCGGAAGTCCGTCGAACTGCTGTTCGAGACTTTACGCCGGCCGGCCCGCCGACCGCGCGGTCTCTCCCCCGATCAGTGGGGCAATTCGCACTGCGAACACGGCACAGACGAATGTTCACGCGATCCGGCGAAAGTGGACAGTCCGAATCGGCCATTCGCGGCGCGACCCGCCCTCCTGGTGTACCCAGCACACCCATGGACACCGCGGAACGGTCCCGCCGGCACGCCGAGGCCACCGGCCCGACCGACCGGCTCGCCGAGCAGGACGTCGTCGGCGTCGCGATCACGTGGGTCGACCACAGCGGCGTCACCCGGGTCAAGACCGTGCCGACGGCGGGCCTGCCGAGAGCCGCCGCGGAGGGTGTCGGCACGTCGCCGGTGTTCGACGCGTTCCTGCTGGACGACACCATCGTGCGGGGCCGGCACGCGGGCGGCCCGAGCGGCGACCTGCGCCTGCACCCCGACCTGGACCGGCTCACCGTGCTCGCGGGCCAACCGGGCTGGGCCTGGGCGCCGGGTGACCGGCACGCGCAGGACGGCACCCCGCACCCCCAGGACGAACGGGGTTTCGCCCGCGCGGTCGTCGCGAGGCTCGCCGAGCACGGCTACCGGGCCAGGGCGGGCTTCGAGGTCGAGTGGGTGGTGGGACTCGCCGGCACCGACGACTTCCGCCCGGCCACCACCGCGCCCGCCTACGGCCACGCCCGGCTCGCCGACCTGTCCGACTACGGCGCCGACCTGCTCGCCGCACTGGCCCGACAGGACGTGGAGGTGCTCCAGTTCCACCCCGAGTACGCGCCCGGCCAGTTCGAGCTGTCGACCGCGCCCGAGGACCCGGTGCACGCCGCCGACACCTCCGTGCTGGTGCGCGCCACGGTCCGGGCGATCACCCTGCGGCACGGCCTGCGCGCGTCGTTCTCGCCCAAGGTGGTGCCGGACGGCGTGGGCAACGGCGGCCACCTGCACCTGAGCCTGTGGCGCGACGGCCGCACCCTGATGGCGGGCGGCGCCGGTCCGTGCGGCCTGACCGACGAGGCCGAGGCGTTCGCCGCGGGCGTGCTGGACCGGATCCACGCGCTGTCCGCGATCGGCTCGCCGTCGGTCGCGAGCTACCTGCGGCTGGTCCCGTCGCACTGGGCGGGCGCGTTCGCCGCGTGGGGCCCGGAGAACCGGGAGGCCGCGCTGCGCCTGGTGGCCGGCCGCTCGCTGGAGGTCAAGTCCTACGACCTGTCGGCGAACCCGTACCTGGCGGTGGCGGCCACGCTGGTCGCCGGACTGGCCGGCATCGCCGAGGGCGCGCGACTGCCGGCGCCGCGCGTCGACAACCCCGGTGACGCGCCGCGGCTGCCCACGTCGTTGGAGGAGGCCGTGCGCGCGTTCGAGGCGGACGACGCGCTGCGCGAGGCGTTCGGCGCGGCGTTCGCCGAGACCATCGCGGACGTCCGGCGCGGTGAGATCGCCCGGTTCGCCGACTCCTCACCCGAGGAGGTGACCGCGGTAACCCGTTGGCGGCACTAGGGAACGGTGGCGCGGCGGGCCTCCATGGTCCGGCGGAGCCGGGCGAGCGCGCGGTGCTGGGCCACCCGGACGGCGCCGGGCGACGTGCCGACGACCGCCGCCGTCTCGTCGGCCGACAACCCGACCACCACGCGCAGCAAGAGGATCTCCTGCTGCTTGTCCGGCAGCACGCCCAGCACGCGCCGCATCTCCCCGGTCAATTCGGCGCGCAGCGCCCACTGCTCGGGCCCCGCCTCCTCGCTCGGCGAGTCCGGCACCTCGGCCACCGGCTCGGACCGGTTGCGCAGCGCGGCGCGGTGGGCGTCGGCGACCTTGTGCGCCGCGATGCCGTACACGAACGCCAGGAACGGCCGGCCGTGGTCCCGGTAGGACGGCAGCGCGGTGAGCACCGCGAGGCACACCTCCTGCGCCACGTCGTCGGCCGACGCGAACGACCTCTCCTGCCGGCCGACGCGTGCCCGGCAGTAGCGGACCACCAGCGGCCGGATCGACCCGATCAGCCGCTCGACCGCCCGGCGGTCGCCACCGACCGCGTCGCGGACCCGGGTGTCCAGACCGTGCTTTAACGGTGGTTCGGCGGGCTCCTCCATGAGCAGTCCTCTGGTAGACGGGGCGGATCGTCTCGGGAACGTTCTACACCGATCCGGCGGTCCGGTGACCGCGGTCGGGACTTCTCAGGGGTGCGCGCGCAACGCGGCCAGGGCCCGGTGCTGGGCGACCCGGACGGCGTTCGGCGTGGAGCCCACGGCGTGCGCGGTCTCCTCCGTCGACAGTCCGACGGCCACCCTGAGCAGCAGGATCTCCCGCTGCCCCACCGGAAGCCCGCGCAGGAACGCGGGTTCCGCGGGCTTGCCGCGCGCGCTCGCCACGGTGGCCGCGGCGATGCCGTAGACGAACGCCAACAGCGGCGTGCGCTTCTCCCGGATGCCGGGAAGCGCTGTCAAGACCGCGAGGCACACCTCCCTCGCCACGTCGTCGGGCGAGGTGGACAGCTTGGCCCGGCAGTAGCGCACCACGAAGGGTCGGATCCTCGTCAACAGCCGTTCGACCACGCGCCTGTCGATCGGGTCGGCGACGGTCATGCGGTGTCCTCACGTACGGCGGCGGTGGTGCCAATCCTGGGACCACATCCGCGGTCCCGCGCCGCACAGGGGCGGTTACCGCCCTGTTTTCCGCTCCTCGGAGGGCAGTGCGCGGCGCAGGCGGATCAACGCCCGGTGCTGCGCGACGCGGACCGCGCCCGCCGTGGAGCCCACCGCGTCCGCGGTCTCCTCGGCGGAGAGCCCGACGACGACTCGGAGCACGAGGATCTCCCGCTGCTTGTCGGGCAACACCTTGAGCAACTCGGCCAGCTCGCCGGACAGCTCGGTGGCGAGCGCGCGCTGCTCGGGTCCGGCGGAGGTCTCCGGCGCGTCGGGCGTGTCGGCGACGGGCTCGGAGCGGTTGCGCGCGGCGGACCGGTGGGCGTCGGCGACCTTGTGGGCCGCGATGCCGTACACGAACGCCAGGAACGGCTTGCCGAGGTCCTGGTAGGACGGCAGCGCGGTGAGCACCGCCAGGCACACCTCCTGCGCCACGTCGTCCGCGGACGCGGAGGAGCGCTCCTGACCGCCCACGCGGGCGCGGCAGTAGCGGACCACCAGCGGTCGCACGGCGGACAACAGCCGTTCCACGGCACGGCGGTCGCCGCCGAGCGCGGCGCGGACGTCCTCGTCCGACACGGCGGGCGCGTCGGCCCGGGCGGGTCGGAGGTCGGTCGAGTGCGTCACCAGCCTCCTTCCAGGGGCCGACGGGGTCCGGGTCAGGCCGGACGACGGGCGAGCACGTGCAAGCGTGCTGCCACGTCGCGCAACGGTGGCCGCAATGCTGCGGCCACTTCCAATTCCGCGAGTGCCTCCGCCGCGCCCGGGGTCGCCTCCAGCACGGAGCCGGGCACCAGGTCGGACACCACGCCGTGTCCCTGGAGGACCTCCAGCTTCAACCCGGAAGCCAACACCAACGCCTCGAGCCCCGCCACGTCGAACCGCCGGCGCAGCGGGTCGCGGGTGCCGGCGAGCTGACCCGACTCGTCGTCGAGCAGCCGGCGCGCGTCGACCAGCCGACCCGCGACGGCCCGGTGCAGCACGGCCGCGAAGCGGTTGGCGGCGAGCACCGACACGGCGGCTCCGGGCGCGGCGGCGGCGGCCAGCGCGCCCAGGGCGGCGGCCGCGTCGTCCACGACCTCCAGCAGCCCGTGCCCGAGGACGAGGTCGGCCGAGCCGTCCGCGTCGAGCAGGTCGGTGTCGCCCTGCACGGCGGTGATCCGGTCCCACACCCCGGCCTCGGTGGCACGGCGGCGCAGCGTGGCGAGGGCGTCGGGACTCGGCTCGACCACCGTCACGCGGCACCCGGCCACGGCCAGCGGCACGGCCCACACGCCGCTGCCGCCGCCCACGTCGAGCACCCGGGGCGGTTCTCCGCCCCTGCGGTCCCGCGCGGTGGCCAGCTCGGCGTCGAGCACCCGTTGTACGGCGTCCGGTCGCATGGCACCAGAGCCTAGGGGCCGTAGGCTGCACCTCGTGCATACGGTGGCGGTGCTCAGCCTCAAGGGTGGCGTGGGGAAGACGACGGTCGCGCTCGGACTCGCTTCAGCGGCCCTCCGGCGCGGGGTCCGCACGCTGGTCGTCGACCTCGATCCGCAGTGCAACGCCACCTCGACGCTCGAACCCGAGGACACCGGGGCCAGCATCTTCGACGTGCTCCAGGACCCGTCGCCGGAGAACCTGCGCGAGGCCATCGCGCCCAGCGGGTGGGGCGAGGGCGTCGACGTGCTGACCGGCTCCGAGGACGCCGAGTCGCTGAACCACCCCGATCCGGGCGAAACCCGGCTGGGTCGGCTGCGTGAGGCGTTGCGCGTGCTCGCGGAGGACGAGGAGCCCTACCAGCTGGTGCTGCTGGACTGCCCGCCGTCGCTGGGTCAGCTGACCCGGTCGGCGCTGGTCGCGGCGGACCGCGCGCTGCTGGTCACCGAGCCGACCATGTTCGCGGTGGCGGGCGTGCAACGGGCGTTCGAGGCGGTGCAGGCCGAACGCGAGCACAACGAGCACCTGCAACCGCTGGGCGTGGTGGTCAACCGGGTTCGCCCGCGCTCGCACGAGCACCAGTTCCGCATCGAGGAGCTGCGCGACATCTTCGGCCCGCTGGTGATGCCGGTGGCGCTGCCCGACCGGTTGGCCGTGCAGCAGGCCCAGGGCGCGTGCATGCCGATCCACGAGTGGGGCACGCCGGGTGCGCGCGAGGTGGCGCTGGCGTTCAACCTGGTGCTCGCCCGCATACTGCGCATCAGTCGGAGCAGGCGGCGCGCGGTGCACCGCGACTTCGACGACGAGGAGATCGAGGAGGCGGTGGACGCGTGAGCACCACGGCGCTGCTGGCGTTCGTCCTGACCACGGTGCTGCTGGTGGTCACACCCGGCCTGGACACAATGATGCTGCTGCGCATGGTGGTCGGCGGCGGCCGCACGGCGGGCATCGTCGGCGGTTTCGGCACCACCCTCGGCTGCGTGGTGTGGGGCGCGGCGAGCATCGCCGGGTTGACCGCGCTGCTGGTCGCCTCCCGGCTCGCCTACGACGTGGTCCGGTACGCGGGCGCGGTGTACCTGCTGTGGCTGGGCGCGTCGTCGCTGTACCGGTCGTGGCGCGGCCGACGGGGTCCCGACGCGCCGCCCGCCGAGGTGATCACCCCGGCGCAGGCGCTGCGGGTGGGGTTCACCACGAACCTGCTCAACCCCAAGATCGGCGTGTTCTACCTGAGCCTGCTCCCCCAGTTCCTGCCGACCTCCGACGGGCACACCGGGTGGGCCGTGCTGCTGGTCGGCGTGCACATCGTGCTCGGCCAGCTGTGGCAGCTCGTCGTGGTGTACCTGGCCGGGTGGGCGGCCGTGGCGCTGACCAGGCCCGCGGTGCGCCGGTGGACCGAGCGGGCGACCGCGTCGGTGCTGATCGGGTTCGGGCTCAAGGTGGCGTTGGACAGCGGTGCCCGAGGGTGACACGGTCTTCCTCGCCGGCCGTCGGCTGGACGAGGCGTTGGCGGGTCGCACGCTGCGGCGCGGCGAGCTGAGGCACCCCACCTGGGCCACCGCCGACCTGTCCGGTCGGGACGTGCTGGCCGTGGTGTCGGTGGGCAAGCACCTGTTCACCCGGTTCTCCGGCGACCTGAGCCTGCACAGCCACTTCCGGATGGACGGCTCGTGGCACCTGTACCGGCCGGGTGAACGCTGGCAGCGGCCGGCGCACCAGGTGCGCGCGGTGCTGGAGGTGCCGGACCGGCTCGCGGTCGGGTTCGCCCTGCACGACCTGGAACTGCTGCCCACCGCGGAGGAGTCGCGGCTGGTCGGCCACCTCGGCCCGGACCTGCTCGGCGAGTGGACCGACGACCGGGAGGACGAGGCGGTCCGCAGGCTGGTCGCCGACCCCGAGCGGGAACTCGGCCTGGCGCTGCTCGACCAGCGGGTGCTCGCGGGCGTGGGGAACCTCTACAAGGCCGAGGTGTGCTTCCTGCTGAAGGTCTCGCCGTGGAGCCCGGTGGCCGCGGTGGACGCGCGCGAAGCGGTCCGGCTGGCCCGGAAGCTGTTGCTGGCCAACGCGTGGCGACCCGAGCAGTCGACCACCGGTTCGCTCGCGCGCGGCCGGCAGCACTGGGTGTTCGAGCGCGGCGGACGACCGTGCCTGCGCTGCGGCACGAAGGTCCGCACCGCAGGTCAGGGCACGGGCGTCCGGGAGCGGCCCGCGTACTGGTGCCCGCGCTGCCAGCCCGGCCCGATCGCTTAGGGTGGCATCCGTGGTCTACAAGAGCCTGGTGCGCCCGACGTTGTTCCGGATGCACGGCGGTGACGCCGAACGCGTGCACGAGACCACCCTCGGGATCCTGTCGAAGGTCGCGCCGCTCGCCGGTGTGGTGAAGCGCCGGCCGCGGCTGGAGCGCACCGTGTTCGGCGTCCGGTTCCCCAACCCGGTCGGGTTGGCCGCGGGCCTGGACAAGAACGGCCGGGCGCTGCCCGCGTGGGGCGCGCTCGGGTTCGGCTTCGTGGAGGTCGGCACGGTCACCCGGCACGCCCAGCCGGGCAACCCGCGGCCGCGGCTGTTCCGGCTGCGCGACAGCGAGGCGATCGTCAACCGGATGGGCTTCAACAACGACGGCGCGCTGGAGCTGGCCAACCGGCTGGACCGGCTGGGTCCGCTGGGCGTGCCGCTGGGCATCAGCATCGGCAAGTCCAAGGTGACGCCGGTCGAGGAGGCCGTCGAGGACTACCAGGCCTCGCTGCGCGCGCTCTACCGGCACGGCGACTACTTCGCGGTGAACATCAGCTCGCCCAACACCCCCGGCCTGCGCAGCCTCCAGGACCGCGGCGCGCTCACCGAGCTGCTGGCCGGGCTGAACGGGACCGCGCGCGACCTCGCGGGGTCGCGGCCGCGCAAGCCGATCCTGGTCAAGATCGCACCGGACCTGACCGACGAGGCGATCGCCGAGGTGCTCGAGGTGTGCGCGGCGCACGAGGTCAGCGGGCTGATCGCGACCAACACCACGCTGTCCCGGGACGGGTTGGCGCCCGCGGACCAGGCGTTGGCCGCCGAGGCGGGCGGGCTGAGCGGACGTCCGCTGGCCGTGCGCGCCCGCGAGGTGGTGCGCTTCGTCAGCCGGGAGACCGACGGGAAGCTGCCGATCGTCGGTGTCGGCGGCATCGCGTCCGCCGACGACGCCAAGGCCATGCTCGACGCCGGCGCGAGCCTGCTCCAGCTCTACACCGGGTTCATCTACGAGGGTCCCGGTCTGGTGGGCCGGATCAACCGGTCACTCCAGCGCTGACTCGTAGGTCCTCAGGGTCGCCACGAACAGCGCGCGCTCGGCGGGCGTCAACGGGTCCAGCGCGACCCGCCACGCCCGCGCGCCGCGCGCCAGCCAGTCCTCGATCGCCGGTCTGCGCGCCTCGGTGACGCTGACGATCCGACGTCTGCGGTCCTGCTCGTCCTCGGCGCGCTCCAGCACCCCCGCCCGGCCGAGTTCGCCCACCATCAGGCTGACCGTGGTCGGCGCGACCTCCAGCCGGTCGGCGAGTTCGTTGACCGTCATCGGGCCGTCGAACAGCAGGTAGGACAGCAGCGACAGGTGCCTGGGCGCGAAGGACCGCAGCTGCTCGGGCACCGGGACGCGCTTGGCGCGACCCACCAACCGGGGCATCAGCAGCAGGAGCGCGCGCACGGCCTCGTCCGTGGTCGACATGCTCCCAGCTTCCCCGAGAACGCCGCCGCGTCCCGGGATCAGTCGGACGCACCAGGGCTCGCCGGGCGGGCTAGGACTCGCGCACCGAGCGCAGCCACCGCAGCACGGGGTGCAGGATCACCACGAGCAGCGAACCCCACACCAGGCCGCCCAGCTCCATGTCGCCGAGGGTGAGCCGCAGGTCGCCGACACCCGCCACCAGCGCCGCGCCGCCGACCAGCGCGTTGCCCGGGTTCGCGAGGTCGACCCGGTTCTCCAGCCACACCCGCACGCCGACGAGGCTGATCAGGCCGAACAGCACCAGTGTCGCGCCGCCGAGCACGCCGGGCGGGATGGTGGACAGCAGCGCGGTGAACTTCGGCGAGAACGACAGCAGCAGCGCGGTCACCCCGGTCACCGCGTAGGCGGCGGTCGAGTACACCTTCGTCACGCCCATCACGCCGATGTTCTCGGAGTACGTGGCGGTGCCCGCGCCGCCGCCGAACCCGGCGAGCGCGGTGGACAGCCCGTTGGCGATGATCGAGTCGCCCACGCTGCCGTCGAGGTTGCGGCCGGTGAGGGTGGCGACGGCCTTCACGTGGCCGACGTTTTCCGCGACCAGCACGATCACCACCGGCAGCACGAGCAGCGTCACCGACGGCCGCAGCTCGGGCGAGTGCAGCTCGGGCAGGCCGAACCAGGGCGCGGACGCGAGCGCGGTGGTGTCCAGCACGTCGGTCACGAGCCCCAGCAGCCACCCGACCAGCACGCCGAGCAGCACCGAGAACCGGAACAGCAGCCCGCGGCCGAGCACGCCGCACAGCAGGATGATCGACATCGTCACCACGGCCAGCAGCGGCTGCTTGGAGAACGACGTGGTCGCGGTGTGCGAGAGGTTGAGCCCGATGAGGATCACCACCGCGCCGGTGACCACGGGCGGCATCACCGACTCCAGCAGTCGCACGCCCAGCGCCTTGACCGCGACCCCGATGATGATCACCAGCAGGCCGGCCGCGACCACGCCGCCGAGCTGGGCGGCGACACCCTCGCCGCGCGCGGCGGCCAACGGCGCCATGAACGCGAACGACGCGCCGAGGTAGCCGGGCACCCGGTTGCGGGTGATGATCAGGAACAGGATCGTGCCGACGCCGGAGAACAGCAGCGTGGTGCTGACCGGCAGGCCGGTGGCGGCCGGCACGAGCACCGTGGCGCCGATCATCGCGACGAGGTGTTGCGCGCCGAAGCCGATGGTGAGCGGCCAGCTCACCCGCTCCTCCGGCGCGATGGCGTCACCGTCGGTGATGCGCCCGTCCCCGTGCACGGTCCACAACGCCACGCAAAGTCCTCCCGACCGAGCCCCCGCTTCGACTGGAGGGATCCTGCCACGCCGGGTAGTGGTCGCGGCTATATAACGGTCTGATAATCACACGATTGCCGCAGTGAATACCAGCCAGGGCCGCCGGACGCGGGCACGGCGGCTACGCGCCGTGAGGCAGTCGGGTACGTGCAGATGTCTCAGCAGGTCCGACGCGGTGGTGTCACGCCCAGTGCGAGATCTCCCGCAGCCCGGACGCGAGCCCGGCGAGGTGGTCGGTCGCGTCGACCAGCACCTGACGCGGGTGCGCGGCGGTGCTCTCGGCCAGCACCCGGCCGGCCGCGGCGACCAGGGCGCAGTAGCCGTTCACGCCCTCGTCCAGCTGGGCGCGCAACCGGCGGACACCCTCGACCAGCGGGCCGCGGTCCAGCGGCGGCGCGGTGTCGCGGGCCCGTTCGACGGCCTGGAGCTGGTGGGACACCGCGCGCAAGGCCAGCGACGCCTCGTCGCCGGTGGCACGGGCCTGGGCGACGGACTCGCCCGGCACCGACGTGAGGTGGGCCGAGTCGAGCTGGCGGAGCAGTTCGCGCAACGTGTCCTCGGCCTCGTCCAGCCGCTCCATCGGCAGCCGGGCGGCCGACGACCGGGCGGGCAGCGGCGCGCGCACCGGTGGCGCCGTCACGGCCAGCCGCTCCCGCTGCGCGCCGAGGGCACGCATCCGGGCACCGGTGCGGACCGCGAGGACGCCGGTGCCGGCGAAGCCGAGCGCGGCGACGACACCGGCCGCCGTCGGCAGCACGCCGAGCAGCGTCAGCGTGCCGACGACCGCGAGCAGTGCCAGCACGATCAGCCAGAAGGTGAGCACGCGGCTCGACCGGCGGTACCGCCGGTCGAGCTTCGCGCGCGGGTCGTTCCAGGCGGCGAACCGCCGTTTCACCTGGTCCGCGAGCTGATCCTGGAGTTGGCCGCCGACGAGTCGGCTGATCTCGCCGGCCACGCGCTGCCGCGGATCCATCGCGGACACCACCTATCTCATCCCTGTTGCTGCGGCGGGTGGATCTGCTGGGTGGCCTGCTGGGGAGCGGCCTGCGGTGCTGCCTGCGTCTGCTGCACGCGCTGCTGGATCTCCTGCTGGATGCTCGCGCTCGCCGACGTCGGACGACCCGCGGTCACCTCGCCGGCGACCTTGCCGCCCTGCATCGACGCGCGGATCTGCTCCAGCCGGGAGGAACCGGCCATCTGCGTCGTGGAGCGCTGGACCTCGAGCATGCGGCCCTGGACCGAGTTCTGCGCCAGTTCCGCGGAACCGAGGGCGGTCGTGTACCGCTTCTCGATCTTGTCCCGGACCTCGTCCAGCGACGGCGTGTTGCCCGGCGCGGCCAGCTCGCTCATCTGGCGCAGCGAGTTGGACACCTGCTCCTGCATCTTCGCCTGCTCCAGCTGGCTCAGGAGCTTGGTGCGCTCCGCGAGCTTCTGCTGGAGCACCATCGCGTTGTTCTCGACCGCCTGCTTGGCCTGCGCAGCGGCCTGGAGCGACTGGTCGTGGAGCGTCTTGAGGTCCTCGATGCTCTGCTCGGCGGTCACCAGCTGGGTGGCGAACGACGTGGCCGCGTTCTCGAACTCGGTCGCGCGCTGGTCGTCGCCCTTGGCCCGCGCCTCGTCGGCGAGAACCAGCGCCTGGCGTGCGGACGCCTGGAGCTTCTCGACCTCACCGAGCTGGCGGTTGAGCTTCATCTCCAGCTGCCGTTGGTTGCCGATCACCGCGGCGGCCTGCTGCGACAGCCCCTGGTGCTGCCGCTGGGCCTCCTCGATGGCCTGCTGGATCTGCACCTTCGGGTCGGCATGCTCGTCGATCTTGGACGAAAAAGCCGCCATGAAGTACTTCCATGCCTTCACGAAAGGGTTGGCCATCTCCTACGCCTGCCTTCTCCGCACTTTCCTGGCTCGCGCTCGTGATTGGCAACGACCCGGTGCCGGTGTTGGTTCCATCGTGTCAGTTGTCCCGTGCTGCTTCCACCGACCTGGGGAGATATCCGGGTTCACCCTGAGCCACCCCGGATCTTCACCCCCGCCGGCGAGGTCATCCTCCCCCGATCACCCACGGTGGGACGCGGCGACCCCGCCCGCGGTTGCCAAGTCGTTGCAACGCCGAAAGCCGAGCCGGTGATCGGCTCGGCTTTCGAGGGCTTCGGGCCTGGCTACGCCGCCACCACGGCGCCGCGCGGCTTGCTGATCGACGTGGACAGCCGGTGCGTGAGCACGGGCTGGAGCCGCAGGTCGGACAGGTCGTTGCCGATGACGGCGGGCACCAGGGTGCCGCCCTCCAGGCTCGGCGCGGCGGGTTCGACCCGCTCGGCGAGCTCCGCCGGCGTGGGCACGGGTTGCTGGACGGCGCCGATGTCGGACGCGACCAGGTGCAGCAGTTGGTACAGGGGCAGGTCCAACGCCTCGCAGATGGCGGCCAGCAGCTCGCTGGACGCCTCCTTGCGGCCACGCTCCACTTCGGAGAGGTACCCCAGGCTGACGCGGGCGGTCCTGGAGACCTCGCGCAGCGTGCGGCGTTGGGTGGTGCGGGCATGGCGGAGCCGATCACCGATCGCCTCGCGTAGCAGCACGGTCATCGCGCGCCTCCTTCCGGCCGGCCGTGCCACCACGTTACCGACCCGTCGGGTCGACGGGCAGTGACTTGCGGGCACGTCCTCCAAGAGCGAACGAGTGAACCCGTCGCCGAGTTCCCGCGTCCGCGAGCCGAACAGCTCGCGAACACGCAGCTCAGGTCACTCGTCTGGGATCTTCAGGTGGGTGAGCAGCAGGTCGAGGGCGGCGTCCACCGAGGCCCTGCGGACGTCACGACGACCACCCGCGACGGTGATCGTGCGCACCGCGGACCCGGAGGGACCGGACAGGGCGAGGTGGACGGTGCCGGGCTCGACGCCGTCCTGCGGATCGGGTCCCGCGACCCCGGTCAACCCCAGGCCCCAGGTCGCCCCGCAGCGCACGCGCGCGCGGTCGGCGAGTTGGCGGGCCACCTCGGGGTGCACCGCGCCGTGCTCGGCCAACAGCTCCGCGTCCACGCCCGCGAGGGTGTGCTTCAGCTCCGTCGCGTAAACCACGAGTCCGCCGCGCACTGCGGCACTGGCACCGGGCACTTCGGTCAGCTCGGCCGCGACCAGTCCCGCGGTCAACGACTCGGCCGTGGCCACCGTCTCGCCACGCGCCCGCAGGGCCGCCACCACCTCGACCGCCGTCACCGCGCGCCCACCGCCGACCCGACCGACCACCGCGCCACGCTCACGACCCGCCCACCGCCCTCACGTCCGCACCCGGCACCACGACGCCCACCGGCCCGGCCCGTACCGCCACGCGACCGCCCGCGGGTCGGGCGACGTCACGTGCCGGCCACCGCCCGCTTGCCGCGCGCCCGCAGCCGGACCGCGCGGACCACGTAGTCGACGCCCGTCACCACCGTCAGCACCACGGCCAGCCCCATCGTGCCGGTCGCGATCGGCTCCAGGTACGACGGCAGCGGCAGCAGGTAGAGGCCGATGGCCACGATCTGGACCAGGGTCTTGGCCTTGCCGCCGCGACTGGCCGGGATCACGCCGTGGCGGATCACCCAGAAGCGCAGCGCCGTCACGCCCAGCTCGCGCACCGCGATGACCACCGTCACCCACCACGCCAGCTCGCCCAGCATGCTCAGACCCACCAGCGCCGCGCCGGTCAGGGCCTTGTCCGCGATCGGGTCCGCGATCTTGCCGAAGTCGGTGATCAGGCCGTGCTTGCGCGCCAGGTTGCCGTCGATGTGGTCGGTGACCGAGGCGATCGCGAACACGCCGAACGCCGCCAGCCGCCACCACTCGTCGTGCCCCTCGCGCGCGAAGAGCAGGTAGAGGAACACCGGCACGAGCACCAGCCGGGACATCGTCAGCACGTTGGCGATGTTCAGCACCGGCACGCGCGCGGGCTCGGTCACCTCGGGAGCACCTCGATCGCGGTGACCACCAGGTCGACGCCCTCGGCGGCGTCGACGCGGCAGCGCACCAGGTCGCCGCGGACCAGGCCGTCGGGGTTGGTGATCACGCACTCGCCGTCGACCTCGGGCGCCTGGTGACCGGCCCGGCCGACGCAGTCCTCCTCGTCGCTCTCCTCGGTCTCCACCAGCACGACGACCTCGGTGCCGACCCGGTCCTCCGCGCGCTGCGCGGTCAGCTCCTCGACCAGGTTGGACAACCGCGTCACGCGCTCGGCGACCACGTCCGCGTCGAGCTTGCCGTCCAGGCCCTCGGCCTCGGTGCCGTCCTCGTCGGAGTAGCCGAACACGCCGACCGCGTCCAGCCGCGCCTCGGTGAGGAACCGCTCCAGCTCGGCCACGTCCTCCTCGGTCTCGCCGGGGAAGCCGACGATCACGTTGCTGCGGATGCCCGCCTCCGGCGCCAGGGCGCGGATCTGCGCCACCAGCGCCAGGAACGACTCGGTGGAGCCGAACCGGCGCATCCGGCGCAGCACGCGCTCGCTGGAGTGCTGGAAGGACATGTCGAAGTACTGCGCCACGTTCGGCGTGGTCGCGATCGCCCTGACCAGGGTCGGCTTCGTCTCGGCCGGCTGGAGGTAGGACACCCGGACCCGGTCGACCACCGCGGAGAGCCGCTCGAGCAGGTTCTCCAGGCCGCCGAGCTCGCGCGGCAGGTCCTTGGCGTAGGAGGTCGAGTTCTCGCTGACCAGGAACACCTCGCGGACGCCCTGCTCGGCCAGCCAGTGCGCCTCGGCCACGATCTCGTCGGGGTGCCGGGACACGAACGCGCCGCGGAACGACGGGATCGCGCAGAACGAGCACCGCCGGTCGCAGCCGGACGCGATCTTCAGCGGCGCCACGGGCGCGTCGTCCAGCCGGGTGCGCAGCACGCGCGGGCCCCAGCCGTGGCCGGGCACCTCGACCTCCTGCGCCTTCGCGGGCCGCTGCACGGGCGTGAGCGGCAGCAGCGTGCGCCGGTCGACGGGCTTGTGCGACTCCACGACCTTGCCGCCCACGACGTCGTCCAGCCGGTCGGCGAGGGTCGAGTAGTGGTCGAACCCGAGCACGGCGTCCGCCTCGGGCAGGCTGTCGGCGAGTTCGGCGCCGTACCGCTCGGCCATGCACCCGACGGCGACGACCTTGGCGCCGCTGTCCGCGGCGGCCAGGAGCGTGTCGACGGAGTCCTTCTTGGCGGACTCCACGAAACCGCAGGTGTTGACCACGATCACGTCGGCGCCGTCGTCGACCAGCTCCCACCCGCCGGCGGTCAGCCGGCCGGCCAGCTCCTCGGAGTCGACCTCGTTGCGGGCGCACCCGAGGGTCAGCATGGCGACGCGCTTGGACGTGGTGGGGGAAGACACGGACGTCAGCGTAACCGCCCACCCCGACACCGCCCGCCGGCCACCACGGGCCGGCGGGCGCCCACCCCGGCCCGTGCCGCACCGGGTACCCGCGCGAGGGTCGCCGCACACCCGCCGGACCGGGCCCGCCACCCGTCGGGTGGACGCCGCCGGCACAGGTGTGCGAGCGGCCGGCCGCACCTCGTCCTCCGCTCGCACCCGAGGTCGGACGGGGTGCCGCGGGCCCGGCGCGGTTCGGTTCGATTCCGCCCGACGTGGACCGGGATCGGGCCCGGTCCGCACCGCGACCGCGGCCTGGGTTGCCGCCGGGCGGAGGTCTACCGTTTCGGTCGTGGAAGACCCGATCAAGGTTCGGCGGGCGCGGACCGGTGACGTCCGGGCCATGAAGGCGCTCATCGACGAGTACGCCGGCAAGGTGCTGCTGTCGAAGGCCCTCGTGACGCTGTTCGAGGACATCCAGGAGTTCTGGGTGGCCGAGGAGGACGGCGTGCTGCTCGGCTGCGGCGCCCTGCACGTGCTGTGGGAGGACCTGGCGGAGATCCGCACGGTCGCCGTGTCGACCTCCGCGCTCGGCCGCGGCATCGGGCACCGCATCGTGGGCCGGCTGGTGGAGACGGCGCGCGAGCTCCAGCTGAAGCGGATCTTCGTGCTCACCTTCGAGACGTCGTTCTTCGGCCGGCACGGGTTCGTGGAGATCGACGGCACCCCGGTGTCTCCCGAGGTCTACGAGGAGATCATGCGGTCGGCCGACGAGGGCGTCGCGGAGTTCCTCGACCTGTCCTACGTGAAGCCGAACACCCTGGGCAACACCCGCATGCTGCTGCACCTCTGACTGTTCGAGTCACAACTCGAACAGTCTTGACTCGCCGAGTCCGGCGCGCCCACACTGGGCCGCGTGACGCAGCTGACGGTGGACGAGTTGGCCGTCCGGGTCGGGCTGCCCGGCAGCACCATCCGGATGTACCAGACCAAGGGCGTGCTGCACCCGCCGCGCCGGCAGGGCCGGATCGCCTACTACGACGACTCGCACCTGGAACGCCTCACGCTCGTGCAGCGGCTCCAGGCGCGCGGCTTCTCGCTGCCCGCGATCGCCGAGCTGGTCGCGGCCCGGGAGAAGGGCGCCAGCGTGGCCGCCGTCCTGGGCGTGGGCGACGCCGAGGGTCCCGACGACTGGGTCCGCATCCGGGTCCGCGACATCCGCCGGCTCGTCGGCGCGGGCGACGTGCACCCGCGGATCGTCAAGCGCGCCGTGGACCTCGGCCTCATCCGCTGGCGGCGCGGGTGGCCGCACGTCCGCCGCTGGGCGCTCGAGGCGGGCGGCCGGCTCTCCGCGATGGACGTGCCGAGCGACGACGTGCTCGACAGCTTCGCCCACCTGCGCCGCGCCACCGACGCGATCGCCGCCGACTTCGTGGAGGTGTTCGAACGGCGGGTGTGGCCGCACCTGGCCGAGGGCGCCGAGCAGGAGGACCAGCTGGACCGGGTCCGCGCGCTGCTGGTCGAACTCACCTACACGGCCGAGACGGTCGTCGTCGGCACGCTGCGCGAGTCGGTGCGCGACGCGGCCGAGGAGTTCGCCCGCCGGCACGGCCTGCTGCCCGGCGGCGAGTTCCGGCCCGCCTGGGCCGAGGAACCCGTGCCCATCGCCGAACGTCTCACCGACACCGAGGAGGAGACGCCGGGCGAACCGGAGATCCGCCGCTTCCTCGACCGCGACGACCACGACGAACTCCGCTGAGGCCACCCGGTCGGGCGGACGTGGGCGAGCCGGTGCGGAGGGGTACGGCTCGCGCGTCCGCCCACCGGGTGCACCGTCACCGGCGGTTCACCCGATGTCGACGCGGTGTGAGTCTTTCGGCGCTGTCCCGCGACCCGCCCGGACCGGTAGGAACCTCCTTGGAAGCACCTCGGCGAGGGGGTAACCGTGTCCACGACGACCCTGCGCACCGCGGTCGCGGCGGTGCTGGCGACCACGTCCCTGCTGCTCGGCGCCACCGCCGCGCACGCCTCGGGCGACCCGGTGGCGGAAACCGACGAGTTCCTGTTCGCCCGCACGCTGCCCGAGTTCGAGGCCCTGTGGGCGGAGAAACCGGACGCGGACGCGCTCGACTGGTCCTCGGACGGCTGCTCGTGGTCGCCGGACAACCCGTTCGGCTACCGGTTCCTGCCCGCGTGCCGGCGGCACGACTTCGGCTACCGCAACTACAAGCACCAGGACCGGTTCACCGAGTCCGCGCGGCTGGCCATCGACGACCTGTTCAAGGCCGACATGTACGGCCAGTGCGGCGGGAGCTGGGCGTGCCGGCGGGTGGCCGACGTCTACTACCGGGCCGTGCGCCAGTTCGGCGGGTTGCGCCTCGAGGGGTCAGACGTCGTCTTCGGGGTCGGGGCCTGACCCGCCGCGGATCAGGTACACGACCGAGTCCAGCTCGTCCGGCTTGATCAGCACGTCGCGGGCCTTCGAGCCCTCCGACGGCCCGACCACGCCGCGCGTCTCCAGCAGGTCCATCAGCCGGCCCGCCTTGGCGAACCCGACGCGCAGCTTGCGCTGGAGCATCGACGTCGAGCCGAACTGCGAGGTCACGATCAGCTCGGCCGCTTGCAGCAGCAACTCGAGGTCGTCGCCGATGTCGGCGTCGATCTCCTTCTTCTCCGCCGCCTTCGCCGCCGTGACGCCGTCGGTGTAGTCCGGCTGCGCCTGGTCCTTGGCGAAGTTGACGATCTCGGCGATCTCCTCGTCGCCGACGAACGCGCCCTGGATGCGCACCGGCCGGCCCGCGCCCATCGGCAGGTACAGCGCGTCGCCCATCCCGATCAGCTTCTCGGCGCCGGGCTGGTCGAGGATGACCCGCGAGTCGGTGAGCGAGGACGTGGCGAACGCCAGCCGGGACGGCACGTTCGTCTTGATCAGACCCGTCACCACGTCCACCGACGGCCGCTGCGTCGCCAGCACCAGGTGGATGCCCGCCGCGCGCGCCTTCTGGGTGATCCGGACGATCGCGTCCTCGACGTCGCGCGGCGCGGTCATCATCAGGTCGGCCAGCTCGTCGACGATCGCCATGATGTAGGGGTACGGCTTGTACTCGCGCTCGCTGCCGGGCGGCGCGGCGATCTCGCCGGAGCGCACCTTGCGGTTGAAGTCGTCGATGTGCCGCACCCGGTTGACCTGCATGTCCTGGTAGCGCTGCTCCATCTCCTCCACGAGCCACGCCAGCGCCGCCGCCGCCTTCTTCGGCTGCGTGATGATCGGCGTGATCAGGTGCGGGATGCCCTCGTAGGGCGTCAGCTCGACCATCTTCGGGTCGATCAGGATCATCCGGACCTCGTCCGGGGTGGCCCGCGCGAGCAGCGACACCAGCATCGAGTTCACGAACGACGACTTGCCCGAACCCGTGGAGCCCGCGACCAGCAGGTGCGGCATCTTGGTCAGGTTCGCCGTCACGAAGTGGCCCTCGATGTCCTTGCCGAGGCCGATCACCATCGGGTGGCTGTCCCGGACCGTCGACGGCGAGCGCAGCACGTCGCCCAGCCGGACCATCTCGCGGTCGCTGTTGGGAACCTCGATGCCCACCGCGGACTTGCCGGGGATCGGCGCGAGCAGCCGCACGTTGTCCGTGGCGACCGCGTAGGCGATGTTCTTGGTGAGCGTGGTGATCTTCTCGACCTTGACGCCCGGACCCAGCTCGACCTCGTAGCGGGTCACCGTCGGGCCCCGGGTGAAGCCGGTGACCTTGGCGTCGATGGAGAACTGGTCGAGGACGCCGGAGATCGCCTCGATCATCAGGTCGTTGGCCTTGCTGCGCAGCTTGGGCGCGTCGCCGTCCTTGAGGATGGTCGGCGGCGGCAGCTTGTAGTCGCCCTCGACCGCGCGGACCGCGATCTCGTCGTGCTGGCCCGGCGTGGGCTCCGGCGACGCCTTCGGCTTCGGGCGCGGCGCGGGTGGCGGTGGTGGCTCCTCGGCGTCCAGCGGCAGTTCGGGCTGCTCGTCCTCGACGGCGGCGGCCTGCCGGCGGCGGGACGGGCGGCGCGGCTTGGCGGGCGGTTCCTCGTAGGGCTCGTCGGTGGCGTCGAACGGCGACTCGGGGAACTCGTCGCCCGGCCGCTCGTGGCTCACCAGCGCCCGCAGCCTCGGCAGCACCTCGCGGATCGGCACGTGCACCAGCAGCAGCAGGCCGTAGCCGAAGATCAGCACCAGCACCGGCCCGGCGACCCACGGCGTCAGGCCCTGCGCGAGGAACCCGCCGGACAGGTAGCCGAGCGCGCCACCCGCCGCGCGCCGCGCCACCGCGTCCGACGGCAGCCCGCCGATCAGGTGGAACATGCCGAGGAAGCCGACGCCGACCAGCAGCCCGCCGATCACCAGCCGGGGCCGGGCCTCGGGTCGGGCGTCGGTGCGCATCAGCGTGACGCCGACGGCCAGCAGCACCACGGGCAGGATCAGCGCGGGCGCGCCGACCGAGCTGCGCACCGCCACGTCGACCCACTGCCCCACCGGACCGCCCGCACGCAGCCACACGCCCGCGCCGGTGATCACCGCCAGGGCGATCAGGACCAGACCGAGCCCGTCGCGCTGGTGCTCCGAGTCCAACTCCTTGCCCCGGCCGACGGTGCGCACCACCCGGCCGACGCCGCGGCCGACGAAACCCCACGCCCGGCGCACACCGCCGCCGGATCTCCGGGCCGCCGCCGCGCGTGACCGGGGAGCCGCCTTGCCGCGCGGTGCCGCCTTGGTGCGTGCCGGCGCCTTCGGGGCGGCCTTGGCCCTGGCCGCGCCGGACCGGGGCTTCGAGCCCGTCGTGCCGCGGGTCGTGCCCTTGCTGCGCGAGGTTCCAGTCCGGCCGGCCATACGCCTACGGTAGTCCTTTACGTCACTTGAGCCCCATCAGCACCGGGCGCCCCGGTGGAGGTCGTCACACCCCATGGTTGCCGGAACCGGGTGCGTCTACACGTAGGCACGCCGTAGCCTTCCCGACCGTGCCCACACCACTGCTGTGGCGCGTGCTGACCACGGTGGACCGAGGTTTCGTCGGTCTCAGCGGACGACTCGACGTCACCGGGGACATCCCGGCGGACCTGAGGGGCCGTCCCCTGCTGCTCGCGTCGAACCACATCGGCAACCTGGACCCGTTCGTGCTCATCGCCGCGTGCCGTGAGATCGGCGTGCACCCCAGGTTCCTGCTCACCGCCGGGCTCCTCGAGGCCCCGGTCCTCGGGCCGCTGCTGAAGGCGTCGGGTCACCTGCGGGTGGACCGGGGCGCGGCGGACGTCGGCGCGGCCTACCACCGCACGGTCGACGTGCTCAAGCGCGGCGGCGACCCGATCGCGCTGTACCCGGAGGGCCGGATCAGCCTGGACCCCGGGTTGTGGCCCGAGCGCGGCAAAACCGGCGCGGCGCGGTTGGCGCTCAGCGGCGGGGTGCCCGTGGTGCCGGTGAGCCAGTGGGGCGCGCACGAGGCGGTGCACTGGGGCAACACGAACGTGGCCGGCTGGGCGGACGCCAAGCCCTACGTCACCTCCTACCTGAGCGGGATCCGGCGGCGGCCGACGTTCAAGGTCCACTTCGGCAAGCCCGTCGACCTGGCCGACCTGGCCGACGGCCGTCCCGGCGACGCGCGGCGCGCCCACGAGCGGATCATGCGCGCCATCACCGAGGGCCTCGCGCCGTTGCGGGTGCACGAACCCGACGTGCCGGCGTTCCACGACCCCACCAGACCCACCACCGGGAACAGCCCGTGGCGTCCGTGAGCGCACGGGGTCTCGGCCTGGCGCTGCTGTCCTCGGTCACGTTCGGCCTGTCCGGCGTGCTGGCGAAACCGGTGATGGCCATCGGGGTCACGCCCGTGCAGGTGACCAGCGCCCGCATCGGGTTCGCCGCGGTGATGCTGCTGGCCGTGGTCGCCGTGGTGCGGCCGGGCGCGCTGCGGTTCCGCCCCGCCGAGTGGCCCCTGCTGATCGGCTACGGGCTGCTCGGGGTGATCGGCGCGCCGCTGCTGTTCTTCGTGTCCGCGCAACGGATCCCGGTCGGCATCGCGATGCTGCTGGAGTTCACCGCGCCGATCCTGGTCGCCCTGTGGGTGCGGTTCGTGCGCGGCACCCGGCTGCCGACCGCCGTCTGGTGCGGCATCGCGGTGGCGCTGCTGGGTCTCGCGACCGTCGGCGAGGTGTGGAAGAGCCTGAGCCTGGACACCGTGGGCGTGCTCGCGGGCCTCGGCTCGGCGTTCTGCACGGCCGGGTACTACCTGCTCGGCGAACGGGCGGCGGGCAAGCACGACGCGTTCGGCGTGCTCGCGGTCGGGATGCTGCTGGGCGCGGTGCTGCTCGCGGTCCTCGCGCCGCCGTGGCGGCTCCCGCTGGGCGCCGGCACCGACCTGGGCCCGGTGTGGGTGCCGATGCTGACCATGGCGTTCGCCTCCACGGCGGTCGCCTACCTGGCGGGCATCATCTCGCTGCGCCACCTGCCCTCGTCGGCGGCCAGCGTGATCGGGCTGCTCGAACCCGTGGTGGCGACCGTGCTGGCGTGGTGGGTGCTGGGCGAGGCCCTGACCGCGCTCCAGGTCGCGGGCGCGGTGGTGCTGCTGGGCGGCGCGGCGCTCGTCCAGGTGGCGAGCAGCCGCGCCGTCCCCCCCGAGGCGGTGCCAACACCGGGATGAACGTCGGCACCAACAAAGGGCGCCTGGGGAGA